>JBILHX010000048.1:0-24108 GCA_044350285.1 Chitinophagaceae bacterium
TGCAAAGCATATTTTTTGCGAAAGTGGTACATCTTCATAGGAGCTGAGTAGTGCAAAGACCATCGCCAAATCAATTGCTGGATCTTCTACTTTCAAGCCACCCGCAATGTTTACAAATACATCTTTCGCCCCAAAATGGAATCCTCCTCTTTTTTCAAGGACTGCCAAAAGTAATTGCAACCGCCTTAGGTCGAATCCACTTGCTGTTCTTTGTGGCGTTCCATAAACGGAAGGCGTAACAAGTGCCTGTACCTCAATCAGCAGTGGACGCAGGCCTTCCATTGTTGCGCCTATTGCAATTCCACTGAGTTGTTCTTCCTTTTGATTGATGAGGATGTCTGAGGGATTGGTAACTGGTTTCATGCCCACTCCAGTCATTTCGTAAATCCCCAGTTCTGCGGTTGACCCAAATCGATTTTTAGTGGTTCTTAATATCCTATAGGCATAGTGTTGGTCTCCTTCAAATTGAAGAACGGTATCCACCATGTGTTCAAGAAGTTTAGGTCCAGCAATACTGCCGTCTTTTGTAATGTGCCCAATGAGAAAAACAGGAGTTTGTGTTTCTTTTGCAAAACGTTGAAACTCGGCAGTACATTCTCTGATTTGTGATATTGTTCCTGGGGAAGAATCTAGATAGGGTGATTGCAAGGTTTGAATGGAGTCTACAATAACCAATTGCGGTTTGATTTTTTTAATCTCTTGAAAAATGGTTTGTGTAGAGGTTTCTGTTAAAAGGTAAAATGCATCGTGACTGATGTTAATACGGTTTGCACGCATTTTTATTTGTTGCTCACTTTCTTCCCCGCTTATATATAAGATTCTGAGTTCATGCAACATCAATGCATCTTGTAAGAACAAAGTAGATTTTCCAATACCAGGTTCTCCAGCAACAAGAACGAGGCTTCCCGGAACTATGCCACCACCAAGTACACGGTTGAGTTCTTCATCCTTGGTAATGATTCTTTCATGTTCGTTGGTTTGAACATCATTCAGCTCAATGCTTTTTGAACCCGAAATACCTGCATCTTTCCAGCTTTGCTTGGGTTGGGATGAATCTTTGTGAATGATTTCCTCGGTAAAAGTATTCCATTCGTTGCATGAAGGGCATTTACCCGCCCATTTTGCAGACTCGTACCCACAGTTCTTACAGAAGAATGCCTTTTTTACTTTACTCATCCAATAAAGGTAAATATCATATCTAAGACAGAGCAAAACTTTAGCGATAAAAGACAAATGAACGAGATAATCAAATTGCAGATTCTTTCAGTTCACTAAAAAACAAAGGGCTAGTAGAAACTAGCCCTTTAGTACTTACTAACCCATTAAATTCTTCCACTAAATTACAAATTGCTTGCACATTTCAAAATATTTTTTTTCTTTTGTGAATAAGTTTCTTTTTGGATAATCTACTGTTTTTAATGGCCCTAGACGGGAGTAAAAAGTGTTTAAATAATTGAAATTCAATTATTTATAGAATTTATAAAAATTATATATGAGCATTATTGAGTATTGCATAATTCAATCAAAATTAATTTTATAAAGAAAAAAAAGGTAAAACACAATTTTTGAAGGAAAAGCATTTGTTAAATCGAGGGAATAGGCTTGGTCATATTGAAAATTCGCCGAGAGTAAGTAAAATCAATCTTAGCATGGATATATTATAAATTATTATATATGTTATAATGGTGTAAAAAATTAGCAAAAAATTAAAAACACTTTCAATAAAATCAACTTAATTAGATAAAAATAGGCAAAATGGCGATATTCTTGGAAAATAAGTTACATTTTTATTGATTTTTGAAATAAAATGTACGAAAGCAAAAAATATTTTATTTTGCCAATATAAACTTTGTATTAAATTCGCAATAAGACAAAACTGTTTTTTACAAAAATTTATCAAGCATGAGAAAAAAACTCCTACTCAGTTTTTGTGCTACCGCCTTCTTTTTGATGACGGCTTTAGCACAAACAGTAGTCTCCGGAAAGGTTTCAGATGATTCTGGATCACCACTCCCTGGAGCTACAGTTAAAGTAAAGGGCACTAGGGTTGGCGCAAGCGCCGATGCCAATGGTGCATTTAAGGTTACTCTTCCTGCAGGTAGTACTACATTGACTATCGGTGCAGTTGGGTATGTTTCGCAAGATGTTATTGCATCTACGAACGTAACCGTTCAACTCGTGAAAGACGTAACTTCATTAAGTGAGGTTATTGTTACTTCACTTGGTATCCGTAAAGAAAAGAAGCAGCTGGTTTACGCTGTATCTGACGTAAAAGCGGAGCAATTGCAACAAAAGGGTGAGCCTGATTTGCTTAGAGCATTGTCAGGTAAAGTTCCAGGTGTTGACATCACTTCAGGTGGTGGTGCCCCAGGTCAATCTACAAGGATTAACCTTCGTGGTAACACTTCATTCACTGCGTCTAACCAACCGTTGTTTGTTGTTGATGGAGTTCCATTCGACAACAGTGTAAACAACTCTGTTGGATTTGACCAAGCATCAACTTTCTCTAACCGTGCATACGATATCGATCCAAACAACATCGAGTCTATGACTGTATTGAAAGGTATTTCTGCGTCTGCATTGTATGGACAAAGAGCTGCTAACGGTGTAATTCTTATTACAACCAAGTCTGGTGCAAAAACACGCAAAGGTCTTGAGGTTTCTTACTCAACTTCTTATAGCCAAGAAAAAATTTCTTCACTTCCTGATTATCAGAATTCTTACGGCCAAGGTTCTAACCAGAACTACAATGGTGGATTCATTGGAAACTGGGGTTCTCCATTCGGACCTAAAGCTAAAGAGGTTAATGCTGCTTCTGGTGGTATTCTTAATTACGCAGTTGTTGATAAAGTTCCAACTCAACTTAAAATCAGGTATCCAGGTTTATTCCCTGAATTACCTGATCAAATCGATTACAAGGCTTATGACATCTTGAGTTCATTTTTCGAAACAGGTAAACTTGTTGAGAACAGTCTTAGCGTAAGTGCTGGTGATGCTAAGAATAGCTTGAACGTAACAGCTACCCGTACATCAAATACTGGTATCATCCCTAATTCAAACACAGGAAGAACTTCTGTTTCAGTTGGTGGTAACTCACAATTGGCAAACGGATTGGTTGTTTCTGGTACTTTGAACTATGTAAACAACACGCAGCAGAATCCAAAGTCTGGTGCAAGTTTGTTTGGTGATTATGGCGGAGGTACTGGCGGTTCAATTTTTGATCGTCTTTATTATTTCCCACGTAGTTTCCCATTGGGCGACATGCCTTTTGAAGATCCTAGAAATGGAAACAACATTTTCTACAGACCAACTGACAATCCATTGTGGACTGCTAAGTATAATCTTTTCAACTCTAACGTAAACCGTATCTATGGTAACATCAATGTTGCTTATGATGTGGCTAAGTGGTTGAATTTGGCTTTCAGGGGTGGTATGAATACTTACACTGAAGCTCAGCGTCAAATCACCCGTCAGGGTGGTAACTCTGGTGGTGGTATAGGAAGCATTTGGAATTCTAACATCAGAAATTCTGAAAAGAACTTCCAGTTTCTTGCTACAACAAAAGGACTTCGCATTACAAAAGACATTGATGTAACTGCACGTGCAGGAGCTGAGTCTAACGAAAGAAGTTCACACAATGATTTTCAAAATGGTATTGGTTTTATCGTACCAGGATTGTATAAGTTGACCAATACTTCAAATCAATCGGTAGGTGCTGACTATGATGAGCAAAGAAGAATTCTTGGAGCGTTTGGTAGTGTTGACTTCTCTTATAACAACTACCTATTCTTAAACGTAACTGGAAGAAATGACTGGAGCTCTACTTTGCCAGCAACTGATAGAAGCTATTTCTATCCAAGTGCGGGTGTGAGTTTCATCTTCTCAGATGCGCTTAAACTTCAGAACAACATCTTCTCTTATGGTAAGGTTAGGGCAAACTTTGCGCAAACTAAGCGTGACGTTCCTCCTTATCAGTTGGCTACAACATACAATGTAACATCTCCTTCTTATTTAACACCTGCTGGTGCTACTGTTTATTCTGCTTCACTTTCAAATTCTTTGAAGAATGCGAATTTGAGACCAGAAGGATTGGAAGAACTTGAGTTTGGTGCTGATTTGAATTTCTTTAACGGTCGTGTAAAGCTTGATCTTACTTATTATATCAAAACTTCTAGCGATCTATTTGTTACTAAACGTATTCCAGTTACTTCAGGTTTCTCTTCTCAGGCAATCAATGCTGGTAGCATCAGAAACAATGGATACGAGGCTGGTATTGATATAACTGCAATCAAGACAAAGAGTGGTTTCACTTGGAATACCTTCTTCTCATTTAGTAAAGTTGTATCAAAGGTTCTTAGTACAGACGACCAAAATGCTGATATCATTCTCGGAAACGGTGCTTTCATTGGCAACGTTCAACGTGTAGGTCAGCCATTTGGTATGCTATTCGGATTGGGTACTGCAAAAGATGATAAGGGAAATAGCTTGATCTGGCCAGGTATGGGCGGAAACGGTGGAAAGCATATCTATGCTGAAGTTGATGACATCATTGGAGATCCAAATGCCAATTTCAAATTAGGTGTTACTAATACTTTCTCTTACAAAAATTTCACACTTTCTGCATTGCTTGACTGGTGGCAAGGTGGTCAGATTTATTCAATTACTGCAGCATCATTGTTGTTGCGTGGTCAGTTGAGTAATTCAGAAGACCGTGAAGGTTTGTATGTTATTCCTGGAGTTTATGGTGATAACGATACAAAAAAGCCAATTTTGGATGACAAAGGAAATGCAATAAAGAATACAACTAGTATTACAGCATTTGACTATTTCTTCTCTGATGGTTTTGGAGCTTATGGTCCAGATGATACAAACATCTACGACAAAACAACAATACGTTTGAGAGAACTAACATTTGGTTATAATATCCCTAAATCAATTTTAAAGAAAACACCATTTGGTTCTGCTACTCTTAGCTTTAGCGGAAGGAATCTTTGGTTCAAGGCTCCAAACATGTTGAAGGGCTTGAATTTTGATCCTGAGGTATTAAGTGATGTTGCAAGTTCAAATATTCAGGGTATTGACCTGGGTGCTGCTCCAAGTACAAAAAGACTTGGTGTTAACCTCAGAGTTACTTTCTAATATTAACCAACAGTAATTTAAGATTATGAAATACAATTTTTATAAAAAGACAAAATGGATTGCTTCATTGGCAGTGATTGCCTCTGCAATAACAATCTCATCTTGCAGCAAGTCAACAGATATCTTTGACTTGGATATCAATACAGATCCGAACAACCCAACTGTGGGTTCAGTTCAATTACTGCTTCCTGAAGCAGAGAGAAACCTAGTTGGTTTTTTAGAAGGCCTCAACAATACCCAAATGGGTTTCATGGGTGTAATATCCAGTTCTGATTCTTATGGCTTAGGCGCTAATAGTTTCTATGGTAGCTGGTCATATTTCTACACTGGTCCTGGTAAAGACCTTGAAGAGGTTATTGTTGCTGCAAAAGCGGCTAACAACCAACCTTATTTGGGTGTAGCGCAAGCTTTGAAGGCATACGCTTTCTCAACAATGGTTGACGTATTTGGTACAGCACCATTTTCAGAAGCGTTTGCAGGAAATGCTGCTACTGCTAATATCAACCCTAAGTTTGATGATGGTAAAGCTATTTATGACGGTTGTTATAAGTTGCTTGATTCAGCAATCATTAATTTGAATGCAGCAAGTACTGTAAGTATTACAGGAGATATTATGTACGGTGGTGCTAAAGCTTCATGGATTCGTTTTGCGAATACTATAAGACTTCGTATGTTAATGACATCTAGAAGGGTTAATCCTTCTGCTAGTGCTCAAATTCAAGCTGCCTTAACTGCTCCAGGAGGAATCATTTCAACCCCAGCACAAGACTTTACTTGGAAATATGGTGGTCAAATCAATCCTGAGCTTAGGCACCCTTGGTTTACATCTGCTTATTTGGCTAACAACAACTTCACATACATTGCTGTTCAGTACATGTTTGATATGTTGTTGAGAAAAGATCCACGTTTGCCATTCTATTTCAGAAGGCAATATCAAGCTATCCTTGACCAAACCAATTCTACAGACCGTGGAGCTACTCCAGTTCAAGGAGCTTACCTTGTATTGAATCCAACGGCTTGGGATAGAGGTGTTGCAGCAGGTGTACTTGCTCGTACCAAAGCAGACTCAGCTTATCTTGCTGGATATTTTGGTCGTCTTCGTGGTGATCAATCTGGTGTTTCTGAAGACGTTCGTTATCGCATGGTGCCAGGTGTTTATCCTGCTGCAGGTCTTTATGACAACAGATCAGTAGCTCCTTATGTTTTGAATACCAGAGCAAACTCAGGTGGTGCGGGTATCCTTCCTTTGGTTACAAGCACAATGGTTAAATTCTGGCAGGCTGAAGCAGAACTTGCTTTCGGTTTCGGAAATCCAAAAGCTACTGCTGAAGCAGCAATTAGAGAATCAATCTCTAGCGTTTCTTCTTTTGGTGTATCTAAAGATCCATCCTCAATAGCAGCTCCTGCAGCTGATGTTACCAACTATGTAAATAATTTCAACACTGCTTATGATGCATCGGCTACTGCTGAATCTAAGTTGAACAGGGTTCTTTACGAAGCATGGTTCGCCGGTTGGGGAAATGGTTTTGAGATGTATAACGCGTTCAGAAGAACAGGTTATCCGTCAAACATTGCTCCTCCTATTACCTTGTATTCTCAGTTTGCATTAAGACTGCCAATACCTGCAACAGAAGCAGCACTTAACCCAAATGCTCCAAAACCATTGCCAATCTTTTATACTGATGCAGTTTTTTGGGATGTAGTTAAGTTTAAATTTTAATTAAAAAACTGAACTAAATTATGAAAATTATGAAAAATATATTGGCATTCGCATTCCTTGCCCTAACATTTATGTCTTGCCGCAAGGAAAGTCTCAATCCCGTTACACAAGGAGAACCTGGTGTATATGGTCAGGGTAAAATAGCAAGCGGCGGATTTCTAGTTGGAAATGACGCTGGGTCTAAAGTTGACTTTCAGTTGAAATGGATTGACGTAAACCGCATATTGACAATGAGTAAGCAGGAGTTGTTTATAACATATACCCGCAAATACATTGACAAGAACGACAACCCTGCAGTAGCAGATTTCGGTACTAAGTCTTTCAAAACCATGGACTGCAAAGGAAACAATGAAGCATCTACTTTCAGCTTAACTGCTGCTGAAGTATACACATTGTTTGCTAGCGGAACCTTTGATTTTGGAAAAGGAAAAGTATCCATCTTTGATGCTACTAGACCTAGCGGAAGTCGCTTCAATGCAAATGACGGTTTCAAGCTTACTTGGGCTTTCACTGGTAGCAATGGACTTGTTTACAAGTGGTGGTCAGTTTCTGTTGTAAACGGAGAAGTTTATGCAGATCCTGCAAATAAAGCAATTATAGCTAACGCAGATGTTCAGTGGGGTGTTAAATAGATAATTAACCGCTAATCATTCTAACAAATTGGGAATAAATTTTATTTATTCCCAATTTTGTTTTTATATACGTCCTACCTTTATTTTAATCTATCAAATGTTGGTATTTAGGAAAAATATTTTTAGACTAATCCTGTGTTGCTGTGGTTTACAGTTTTTAATGGCCATACCCGCCTATTCACAAGGAATTACATACAATCAACACATCGCCCCAATTATTCAAACACATTGCGTTTCTTGTCACAATCCAAACGGGTTAGCGCCTTTTTCGCTAATGACTTTTGCTGATGTTTCATCGAGGGCTAAATTTATAGGCTTTGTTACTAAAACGAAATACATGCCACCCTTCAAGGCTGATAACAGTTTTCAGCACTATAAAAATGAAAATATTTTGTCTCCTGAAGAAATTCAAACCATTCAAGAATGGATAAATAGTGGAACAAATGAAGGGAAACGTATTTCAAAAAAGCAACAATTAACAATTTTAGATACACATGTAAACAAAATACAGAATACCGGTATTTCACCTAAACAAGTTGATATTTCCGTAGGGATGAGTAAAAAATTTTCAATTACTGAAGTTGGAAAAGAAGAATTCAGGTTTTTTCATATCCCCCTTACCAATAAAGATCCTCATTATATAAAATCCATTCAATTCATCCCTGGTAATAAAAAATTGGTTCATCATAGCAGGATTATGATTGATACAACGGGGGAGATTGCTGGCATTGATGGATTGTCTGAAACAGATACCAATATTTATAAATATCAAACCAAACCATTGGCTGATCCATTTCTATTTGGATGGGTTCCTGGTAATGATCAAATTAGTTTTCCTGAGGGTACAGGGAAGATGCTATATCCCAAGAGTGATTTCATTTTAAACATGCATTATTCTCCTTCACCTATTGAAACAAGCGATTCCTCATCCATTCGCATTCAATTTACGGATAAACCAGTTGAGCGAGAAGTTGTCACATTAACTTTAACTGAATCGAATATTTCTAATCAACCTTTCATCATAAAAGCCAATAGTACGCCCACTTTTTACATGCGTTCGCCTTTAATTCCAGAAGATATTTCTTTGATTTCCATCATGCCCCACATGCATTTGTTGGGTAAAAGTTTCAAAGCCTTTGCCGTAACACCTGCTGGAGACCTCATACCTTTAATTCATATTCCTGATTGGGATTTTAATTGGCAGATGACGTATACTTTTCAACACTACATTCACGTCCCTAAAGGGTCGGTGATATATGCAGAAGCTCAATATGACAACACAACTAATAATGAACGTAATCCAAACAGGATTCCAAAAGATGTTGGTTATGGCTGGGGATCAAGGGATGAGATGATGAACCTTGTTATTTACTACGTGAAATATAAAATAGGGGATGAGCACAAAGCTCTTTGATACTAAATTAACTACTAAATGTTTATTTAGGTTCTATAAAACATCCAACAGGAGCCACATAGGCCGTCTTAATTTGCTTAAAGTTGATTGCATCTACCAAGGCTTCTTCAAAATAATGAGCCGTAATTTCAAGCCTATTTTTACCCAATGCATAAAACCAATTATCTATTGCTCCATGATAAAGTATCTTAGCTTTTTGATCTATTAAAATCACCTCTGGGGTAACTGTAGCTTTAAGTTCATTGGTTAGTTTGAATTTCTTATCGACCAAAACTTGCATCGGAAGTTTGTACTCCGATATAAATTTTTTTACTTCTCTTCTTATTGATTTTTTACCATCAGAAGGAAATACCACAATAAATTCAATATTTTTTTTACTGTAAAGACTGTCTAATCTTTTTATTTCCAAGGTATATTGTTGGCTGATAGGGCAAGTTGTGGCCAGAAAAAAATACGCTTTGTAATTTGAACTGTCAGCCTTAGCATGAATATTTGCTGCTTTTAGTTTGCTAAATGACATTGTTAACAAACCAATCAGGATGGTATAAATGAATAGCTTATTTTTATCCATAACCATAGATATTAATAATTACTCAAAAGTAGACTTTAAATGAATCTTTACAGCCTTATTTCTTCTTCATTTCCATCAAAAAAATGGAATTCAGTTAAATAGTAATTGTTGTTTGAATTAATCTTCAGGCTTAATTTGTATTTCCAAGACCATTTTCTTCTTATTGAGATAAGGCCTTTGGTCAAGTAAGCGAATAAAATAGGATGAACAGTTATATTCAGGTTCTTGTGTTTCTGCTCACTTAAGTAACTTATGTTTTTTTCAATTTCATCCTCTAAAACGAGCGCTGATGAAATTTTTCCCGTTCCTTGGCAGGAAGGGCACTGTTCTTGGGTATTGATGTTCATTTCAGGCTTCATGCGTTGTCTCGTCAACTGCATGAGTCCAAATTTAGAAATGGCCAATACGGCATGTTTGGCGCGATCAACCTTCATGAACTCTTCCATTGCTTCATTCAACTTCCTTTTGTTTTCTGGAAGTTTCATGTCAATGAAATCGACAACAATGATACCACCTAAATCCCTCAACCTAAGTTGTCTTGCAATTTCCTCAGCAGCTTCCAAGTTGGTCTGCATTGCATTTTCTTCTTGGTTGTTGCTTACGCTTTTGTATCCACTGTTTACATCAACAACGTGCAAGGCCTCTGTGTGCTCAATAATTAAGTAAGCTCCACTAGGAAGATTTACTGTTTTGCCAAAGGCTCCTTTAACTTGTTTGGTTATGCCAAAATGATCAAAAATTGGAGCAGTGCTGCTGTATAACGTGACAATGTCAGCTTTGTCAGGCGCAATTCTTTGTATGTAAGCTTTTGCGTCGTCGTAAATTTGTTTGTTGTTCACGACAATCCTGTTGAAATCTGCGTTAAGCAGGTCCCTCATGATGCTGGTGGTTTTCGTTTGCTCACTCATGATCTTATTTGGAGCAACCGATCCACTCAAGTTTTCTTGAATTGTTTGCCACTTGTTGAAAAGTGTATTGAGGTCTTCATGCAGCTCTGCTGTATTTTTACCTTCAGCTGCAGTTCTTACAATAACCCCAAAATTTTTAGGTTTTATTGCCTCAATAATTTTCTGCAATCTTTTACGTTCTTCGCCAGAATGAATCTTCCTTGAAACGGCAATGATGTCGTTGAATGGAGTTATTACCACAAATCTACCAGGCAATGAAATTTCACAACTGAGACGAGGACCCTTTGCCGCGATTGGTTCCTTTAGAATTTGAACCAAAATATTCGGTTTCTGTCCAAGTACTTCATTGATTTTGCCTGTTTTGAGAATTTCAGGTTCAACTGTAAATTGAGAGAAATCAGATTGACTTTCAACAGCTGTGTTTATAGACATCTGTGTAAACTTGAGCAATGATTTGCAGAAAGGGCTCAAGTCCGTATAGTGAAGGAAAGCATCTTTTTCAAATCCAACATCAACGAAAGCAGCATTTAGTCCTGGTATAAGTTTCTTGACCTTACCTAAATAAAGGTCACCCACACCAAAACTGGCATCTGTTTTTTCATTATGAAGTTCAGCCAGCTTTTTGTCTTCCAACAGGGCTATTTGAACGCCCTGTGCCGATGCATTAATTACGAGTTCTTTGTTCAACGAAAAGTATAAGAGGTGTGCATAATAAACAGGTACATGAAAGTCACCGTAATGACCATCATGCTCCTGTTGATATGATTAATTAAGTAAAAAACGAAAAGAAAAGTCTATTTTCTCTTCTTATGACGGTTCTTTCTCAACCTCTTTTTACGTTTGTGGGTAGCTATCTTATGACGTTTTCTCTTCTTACCACAAGGCATAGTCAGTTATTTTAGATTGTTAATAATTATTTTAAAGTACCTATTTTATCTTTTAATGCTTTGAGAAGTTCTGGATTTTTTACATCCTTCATTCCTTTTTCATACCAGATTATTGCTTCTTTTTTGTTTCCCGCTTTTTCATACAGTTCAGCCAGTAAAAAAACTGCTTCTGTATTTGTGGGATCTAACTCAATCACTTTTTTAAAACGTTCAGCTGCTTTATCTGTTTGACCAGATACCAATCCACCATATCCAAGCATAAATTGTGCAAAGACATTGTTGGGATTTTTTTCAGCTACAGCCCTGACTTTAAGAATACCTTCCATAGGTGGACCGGAAACGCCAAAAAAGAAGGTGCTTCCCAATCCAACTATTGTTGAATCATTGTCGGGATTAATTTTTAAAGAGCGCTTGAACAAGTCGTTTGCTTGAACAGCCATCCATGTTTTGAGTTCGGGATTTGATATTCCTCTGAGCTCTTCCAACATTGAGTGGGCGGCAAAGTTGAGGTTTTTTTCAGAATTTTCCAACTTAGCCTTTTCAGATAGGTAATAAATGTAAGGAAGGAAGCTTCTTGCGCTATCTCTCCAGAAATTTGAGAGTGCTTGAAAATTTGCAATTCGTTGAGTTACAAGGTCTCCTCTTGTTAAGGCATCTTCCAAAGGAGTGAGATAAGCAGATTGTGTTGGCGTTAAATCTTTTTTGAGATTGTTAACGAAAGCATTGATTTCGAATGATTTAGGCCCCTGGCTTTCTTGATGATCAGCATGTTCTGTATGAGGAGGTGTAAATTTACCGAAGGTGTATAACCCGAATAGAAGAGCTGCTGCTGCAGCTACAACCACCCATTGCTGTTTTTTCAACATTTTTTTATTTTAGACAGCAAAGGTACGTTCTCAAACCATTTCATCTTCACCTTCTTCCTTAATAACCGTGTCTAACTCCAGTTTTTTTACATCTTGCATGAACTCTTTTGCGGGTTTGAATGCAGGAATGAAGTGTGCTGGTATTTGAACAGCTGTGTTTCTTTTTATGTTTCTACCTATTTTTGCTGCTCTTTTCTTTGTAATAAAACTTCCAAAGCCCCGTATATAAATATTCTCTCCTTTTGCCAGTGTTGTTTTAATTTCCTTGAACATTGATTCTAGGGTAACCAACACATCCACTTTGGGAATGTTTGTTTTTTCGGCAATTTTGTTGATTAAATCAGCTTTTCTCATTTGTATTGGTATTTCAAAAGTTTAGGATCTGACATTGGATATTTTTGCTGCGATCCGTAAAAGAGTTTAATTTTAATTAATCTTCACTATAAGTAACGCATAGCAACCTGATAAAATTGCGTGATTTTTATCTTTTATCCAAAAAATTATTCACCTAAGTGATTGAAAAACAACAAAAAGCATTCTTTTCGGTTGGATTATTGAACTGGAACGAAAATAATAATCACAGACCGATGCCTTGGAAAGGTGAAAAAGATCCGTACAAAATTTGGTTGAGTGAAATCATATTGCAACAAACGAGGGTTGAACAAGGCCTCGCTTATTACGAACTTTTCATTTTCAGTTTTCCTACTGTTGAAGCACTTGCCAAAGCTTCAGATGAAAGTATTTTCAAACTATGGGAAGGCTTGGGTTATTATTCCAGGTGCAGAAACCTTATCTACACAGCCAGGCATATTGTAAATGAGCTCGGAGGTGTCTTTCCGAGTACCATAGATGGATTGCTTTCCTTAAAAGGAGTTGGAGTATACACTGCCGCCGCCATAGGCTCATTTGCCTTCGGTTTGCCTCAAGCGGTTGTAGACGGAAATGTATTGCGTGTGCTATCGAGGTATTTTGGAATCAGTTCCCCAATTGACGAAACTTCAGGAAAGGCGGAATTTGCCAAATTAGCACAGGAATTAATCAATCCTGATCATCCTGCAACATACAACCAGGCCATCATGGATTTTGGTGCAACCATGTGTAAACCCATGCTTCCTCGTTGCGATGAATGTCCCTTCAATAAAACTTGCATGGCCAATAGAGAAGGAAAACAATCTGAATATCCTGTAAAGTCACCCAAAAAAAAGCCTAGAGATCGTTGGTTTTACTATCTGTTGTTGGAGCACAAAGGAGATTTTTTGGTAACACAGCGAACAGGGAAAGGAATTTGGGAAAACCTTCATGAGTTTATACTGAAAGAGGAAACAAGTTCATTGGATAACAATGATCTTCTCGATGCATCCTATTGGAATTTAGCGGGATTGTCATTTAATGTTGAACAGGCCATCCTGTCGGATGAATTTACCCACCAACTTACGCATCAGCGGATTTATGCAAGATTTTTGAGACTTGAAGTAGATGTCAAATTTGAAATCGAGGGTTTTCAATGGCGTTCAGTTGAAGAATTTAATCAAATTGCTTTTCCGAGATTAATTACAAAATATCTTGAAATGGCATAAGGTTCAATTTTAATGCAATGCAAAGCCACTTTATTCATTAAATTTGTGGTACAACCATGACTATATATAAGTGATTAGCATGGTTTTAACCACAAAAAAATTCATGCATCCAGCTTTGTTGTCTTTCAAATGTATTTATTTAACTGTGTTGCTTCCCCAGTCAACGGCCATTGTGCTCGTTATTTTATTGGCTACTTCCCTGATGATGCTTTTTATGAATTCTGGTGCAGAAATCGCATTCTTCTCAATAGGGTACAAGGATTTAAACAACCTTCGTTCAAAAAAGTATCCAGGTTCAGAAAGGATTCTTTTTTTACTTAAGGAACCCAAGCACCTGATGTCCTCCATGCTTGTCGGGAATATGGTGCTGCGGCTCTTTATAATTTTACTGTGTAATTATTTGATCCGGGAGGAATACTTTCCGATGGTAACCGGGCCATTTCTTTTCATGTTGAGGTTTCTGATTGCCATTTTCATTTTACTTCTTTTTGGAGAATTGCTTCCAAAAGTGTGGGCCGCCAATAACCAAACCCGCTTTGCCTTCTACTCTTCAGTCTTTGTTTCAATCAATTATTGGCTGTTCAGAAGGCCTGGAAAATGGTTTGCCACCATCACAGAAAGTTTAGAACAAGCCTTGGGAATCGATAACCACATGAACAATAGGTTGGAACAAATTGACCAGGCAATTGGATTGGGTTCTTCATCAGAAACTTCAGAAGAGGAAAAGAATATTTTAAAAGGAATCGCACAGTTTGGAAATATCACGGTCAGGAGAGCCATGCGAAGCAGGCTTGATGTTCAAGGAATTGACAGCAATCTGTCATTCTCTGAATTGAAAAAAAGGGTTGCCGAACAGCAGTATTCCAGATTTCCTGTGTACCAAGGAAGCTTGGATACCATCACAGGAATGATTCATTCCAAAGACCTGCTTCCTCACTTGAGTAATGATGATCAATTTAATTGGAAACAATTGATTCGCACCCCCTTTTTTATTCATGAAAAAATACTGATTGCAGATCTTCTAAAGTCATTTCAAACCAATAGAATTCACTTTGCTGTTGTAGTTGATGAATTCGGTGGAACTGATGGTATCATTACGATGGAGGATATTTTGGAAGAAATTGTGGGAGAAATTAGGGATGAGTATGATGAGGATGAAATTGTTAACATCAAACTTGATGAGTTCAATTTTATTTTTGAAGGGAAACTCATGATTTATGAAGCCTGTAAAATCATGAAAATGCCCTACAAGATATTTGATGAAATAAGAGGCGAAAGCGAAACTATTGCAGGATTGGTGCTTGAGTTAGCAGGTGAGATTCCCGTTGTTGGAAAAGAATTATATGCAAAGGATTTCACTTTTACGATAATGGAAGCAGGACAAAACAGAATCTTAAAAGTAAAGGTTTCAATTTCTCCACAAATCTTGTAATTTATCATGCCAAAAATCATTGTTATTTTCCTAATAGGTCTTGTTACTGTTCTGTCTTGCAACAGCAATTTTACACCCAAACCAAGGTCTTATTATAAAATTGATTTCCCTAAAAGAGCGTATCAAGTATTTAAGGAAAATGGATTTCCTTATGAGTTTGAATACCCTGTTTATGCCAATATTTCAAAGGAATATGACAGTTCAGGTAGCAATCCTTATTGGATCAATGTTAACTTTGAAAAGTTCAATGGTAGGATCTATTTGAGCTATAAATCCATAAAGGGAAACTCTATTTACAAGGTGAAAACCGAAAACGGATACCGTGATTCTTCAATCAAAAACAACTTCGATGTGTTAAGGGAAGAGGCGTATAAACTCACTTATAAACACACGGTAAAGGCTAGTGGAATTGTGGATTCGATGTTTAGCACGAACAATGGGTCTTCAGGTGTTTATTTTTATGTTGCGGGAGATGCGGCTACTTCCAGACAATTTTACATCTCTGATACATCCACTCACTTTATACGTGGAGCCTTGTATTTTGATGCCTCTCCAAATTCCGATTCATTGTCTGTTGTAAGCGATTTTTTAGATGCCGACATGAAGCATTTGATCAATACTTTCAAATGGAAAGGGAAATAAAATGAAGAATGTCATTCTTCATTTTATTTGTATTTTACTCTTGAAGAAACTTTCTCCATTTCTTCCTTGATTTTATCATTGCATAAGTTGCTTATGCTTCCTTCATGGGTATGTTTTAATGGCTTTGAGGTATCATAATTGAATTCCCCTTTGTCTATTTGATTCCCGATTTGAGCATAGGCATCCCTGAAGGGTATGCCCTTGTTTACCAATTCGTTCACTGCCTCAACACTAAATAAATATTTGTATTTTGAATCCAGCAAAATATTTTCTCTAACGGAAATTGATTGAAGCATCAACTTCATGGCATCTATGCAAGACCTCAATTCATTGATTGCAGGGAACAGGATTTCTTTTGTCAGCTGCATGTCACGGTGATAGCCAGAAGGCAGGTTGTTGATGAGCAAGGTTAGCTCATTTGGTGCTGATTGAATACGGCTGCATTTCGCACGAATTAATTCAAAGACATCGGGATTTTTTTTATGCGGCATGATGCTGCTTCCTGTTGTTAATTCATCTGGAAAAAAAATAAACCCAAAATTTTGATTCATGAACAAACAGCAATCCATTGAAAGCCTTCCAAGGGTTGAAGCAATTGAAGCTATTGCAGTGGACACCATTTTTTCGGTTTTCCCACGGCTCATTTGTGCATACACAGAATTGAAATTAAGCGTTTTGAAATTCAGCAATTCTGTTGTTCTGGTTCTGTTTAGTGGGAATGAAGAACCATATCCAGCACCACTTCCAAGCGGATTCTTATTTGAAATATTCCAAGCTGCAGTAAGGAATTCCATGTCGTCTACCAGGCTTTCGGCATAAGCACCAAGCCACAATCCGATTGAGGACGGCATTGCAATTTGAAGATGAGTATATCCTGGAATCAACGTGTTTTTATGCAGTTCACTTTTCTCAATCAACAAATCAAATAGGCTTAAAACATCTTCTTTTACTTCGTAAATGATGGAACGAAGGAACAGCTTGATGTCAACCGCAACTTGGTCGTTTCTGCTTCGTCCACTATGAATCATTTTTCCAGTATCACCAATCCGTTGTGTTAGCATGAATTCAACTTGTGAATGAATGTCTTCCGCACCTTCATCAATGGAAAAATCCCCTGTTTCAATTTCCTGAAGTATGTTTTTTAATTCAGCAACAGCTTTGTCAGCTTCCTGTTTAGACATCATTCCATTTTCTCCGAGCATGGTAACATGCGCGATGGATCCTTGCACGTCAAACTTTGCCAGCAACATGTCAAACTCGCGGTCATGCCCAACTGTAAACCGCTCTATGAGTTCTGTTGTTGTCGTTTTATCCTTGCTCCATAGCTTCATAAGTGTTGTTTTAATTGGATGATTTTGTTAAAACTGTAAGGCTGTTTTTTCAATCAATTCAATGTATTTTTCAATCCCCTTTTCTATTTCCTCGATGTAAATATATTCATCTGCGGTGTGACTTCTTGCAGAATCTCCTGGGCCAATCTTTAGTGCAGGAAAATCCATCAATGCCTTGTCTGATGTAGTGGGGGAGCCGTAATAATCCAATCCCATTGACAATCCTGCTTTTACGATGGGGTGAGTGAGTGGAATCAAGGTTGATTTTAGTCGAAAGCTGCGTGGCTGTATATCACTGCTAATGCTTGCCTTGATATTCTCAACGATTTCATCGAATGTATACAATTCATTAACACGGATGTCTATTACGAATTTGCATGATGCCGGCACAACATTGTGTGCCTTGTTTTCTGTTTCGATAACAGTAACAGTTGCCCTAGTTTCACCTGTTAATTCAGAATGCCTGTCAAATGGCAATGATTGAATTTTTTTAATATCTTCTAAAGCAATGTTAATGGCGTTGATGCCTTCTTTTCTTGCTGCATGCCCAGCCTTTCCCACTGCCGTTGCATCCAAAACTAGCAAACCCCTTTCTGCAATGGCCATGTTCATTTGTGTAGGTTCTCCAACAAGAGCGCCCGTAATGATGCTTCCATCAAGGGTTTCCTTGAATTCAACGTCATTCAAGAGCAGCTCAACGCCGTTTTTTCCGGAAATTTCCTCTTCGGCAGTTGCTGCCAAAACTATGTTGAATGGCAAATCTTCTCGTTCGTAGAAATATATAAATGCAGCAATAAGCGAAACCAATGGAGCGCCTGCATCATTGCTTCCTAGTCCAATAATTTTTCCATTTTCCAATGTTGGGGTAAATGGATCGGTCGTATACCCTTTGGCCGGTTTTACGGTATCGTGGTGAGAGTTTAAAAGAATGCTTTCTTTAGTGGGATCAAAATGCTTATTGATTGCGTAAACGTTGTGCAGCAATCTTTTTGAAGGGATGTTTTTTTCAGTCAAGAAATTTTGAATGAGATCTGCAACATCTCCTTCCTCTCTGCTGAATGATGGTGTTGCTATCATTTTCTTCAACAATGTGATGGCATCTTGCTTTAGGTCTTGATCGATTTGCATGGGTGTTTTGTTTCTTATGGTTAACAAATGGCTGTTCCGCTTTTTCCATCCAATAATTCTTGCAGGTTGGATGCATCTCCAATAATCACCTTGCTCACCCCATTTCTTATTGCTTCAAAGGCATTGTCCAGCTTTGGTATCATGCCCGCGAATATGGTTTTCTCTTCTTTCAATCGCTCAAAAGTTGCTCTATCAATCAATGGTATGAAACTGTTTTCATCATTAACATCCATCAATACGCCTTTCTTTTCAAAGGAGTAAACCAGTGTCGTTTCCATTGTTGTACTCATTGCTTTAGCAATCTCCTGTGCGATGGTATCTGCATTCGTGTTGAGCAGTTGCCCGTTTTCATCTTGTGTTATGGGTGCTATAACAAGCGTAAGGTTAAGGTCGATCAATGATGTCAATATAGCAGTGTTTACGGCGTCAACATCTCCTACATATCCATAATCAATGCTCGGATGAATCCGCTTGTGTGCTTTGATGAATCCTGCATCGGCTCCTGAAAGACCGATGGATGTTGCGTTTAAGGAATTTAGTGTTGCTACAATATTTTTGTTGATGTATCCTGCATATACCATGGTTACTACCTTGAGTGTTTCACTGTCGGTAATTCTTCTTCCATCCACCAATTGTTGGGGAATATTAAGTTCTGCTGCAAGTTTCGTGGCTAATTTCCCTCCTCCATGCACCAATATTTTTTTTCCTTTTACTTCTGCAAATGAAATAAGAAAGGATTTTAATTTAGCGGTATCATCAATGATGTTGCCGCCTACCTTGATGATGTATAGTGGTTCTTTTTTCATTTAATACTAATTGGGTAATGGTTGTAAGTTCTTAAACATTCAACACTAAACCTTAAACTAACTCAGCTATTTCAACATCTCCGCAATCACAGCCTGTGCTGCCCAGACCCTGTTAGAGGCCTCTTTGGTGATGATGCTGAATGGTCCGTCTAGTATCTCGTCAGATAATTCAATGTTCCTCCTCACCGGAAGGCAATGCATAACCTTTGCATTGTTTGTCAACGAAAGCTTTTCATTTGTCAACATCCATTCATTGTCTGTGCAAAGGATTTTTCCGTAGTCTTGATAAGCACTCCAGTTTTTCACATACACAAAATCAGCATTTTGCAATGCTTCATCTTGGTTATGCGTGATGGTTGCGCCTTTGCTAAATTGCTCATCCAATTCATATCCTTCAGGATGGGTGATGACAAAATCAGCTTCCCCCCATTTGTTAACCCATTGTGCAAAGCTGTTGGCTACACATTGTGGCAATGCCTTAACATGTGGTGCCCAGCTTAAAACAATTTTTGGTTTTCTGTGTTGGATCCTGTCTGCAGCCATGGATTCCGTGATTGTAATCAAGTCTGTGAAACTCTGCAACGGGTGCAAGGTGGCACTTTCCAAGCTCAAAATCGGAATACCTGCGTATTTTATGAATTGATTGATGATGAATTCACTGTAATCGTCTTCCTTGTTCTTTAACGATGGGAAAGTTCTGATGGCAAGGATGTCAAAATAGTTTCCCAAAATTGGCGCAGCATCCTTCACGTGTTCCACTGTGGTCCCATTCATGATGGCACCATCTTCAAATTCCAACGCCCATCCTTCTTGTCCCACATTGAACAAAACAGACTCCATGCCAAGTTGCTGTGCCGCCACTTGTGTGCTTAATCTGGTGCGCATGCTCGGGTTTAGAAAAAGGCAACCGATTCGCTTGCGTTTTCCCAAGGTCTCATCTTTCCAGGGATTGGCTTTGTATGCCAATGCACTTTTAATGAGGGCGTGTATGTCTAAAACATCATGGGCAGAGATGAATTGTTTCATATTTCAATTAAGGTTGATATTGGACGATTGCTTTTTTCAATGAAGTTATAAATGACGCTGCATCTTCCATGGTCAATGCCAATGATGGAAGTAACCTGATAACATTGGGTTTGGCTTCTCCCGTAAAAATTTTGTGTTTGAAAAGCAAATCCTTTTTCAAATTTTTGTGAGATTCTGGCACATCAAATCCAATCATCAATCCACGTCCCCGTACACCGCTTAATTCTGGAATTGATTTCAGTTCCTCTTGTAAATAGTTCCCAACTAATTCTGCGTTTTCCATGAGTGATTCTTTCTCAATCACTTCCAATACCGCCAATGCTGCAGCACATGCCAAGTGATTGCCTCCAAAAGTGGTTCCCAACATAAAATGCTTGGCTTTGAATTTCGGTGAAATGATGATGCCCCCAATAGGGAAACCGTTGCCCATGCCTTTTGCCATTGAATATATATCGGCTTCTACACCAGCATGGTCGTGGCTAAAAAACTGTCCTGTTCTTCCGTATCCACACTGCACACTGTCTGCAATATACACTGCTCCATAATCATCACATAGGCTCCTGATGGTGCATAAAAATGCATCCTCTGCTACATTGATTCCTCCCACTCCTTGAATGCCTTCTACGATAACTGCAGCAATTTCATTTCCATTTGTGTTGAAATAGGCAGTAAGTGCCTCGCTGTCGTTGAAAGGAAGAAAGACAACATTCGTTGTCTCGTTTACGGGTGCAACAATTGATGGGTTATCTGTTGCAGCAACCGCTAATGAAGTTCTTCCGTGAAAGGCTTTTTTAAAGGCAATGATTTTTTTCCTGTTGGTATGAAAAGAGGCCAGTTTAAGTGCGTTTTCGTTTGCTTCGGCGCCTGAGTTGCAAAGAAACAGTTCAAAGTCTATTTTACCAGAGACTTCCCCAAGCTTTGTTGCCAGTTCTTCCTGAAGTGGAATCTTGATGGAGTTGGAATAAAAAGCGATTTTCTCCAATTGGTCTTCGATTCGTTTTACCCAATGTGGGTGTGTATGCCCAATGCTGATTACGGCATGGCCTCCATAAAGATCCATGTATTCATTTTCATTCTTGTCCCAAACCCTTGTTCCTCTTGCCTTGGTGATGGTGATGTCGTTTAATGGATATACGTCGAATAATTTCATGATTGTTTATAAAGATTGTTTGCTATGGTTGCTGAAAGTTTAATTCCTTTGATCATGGCTGAACTCAGTCCTTGATGCTCCATCTCATTGAGACCCGCTATCGTACAGCCCTTGGGCGAAGTAACCTTGTCTATTTCCTGTTCAGGGTGTGTTTTGTTTTCAGTGAGCAATTTTGCGGCACCGAGTGCTGTTTGTGATGCTATGCGTAGGGCATCGCCTGCATGAAAACCAATTTCCACACCACCTTGCGATGCAGCCCTAATGGCTCTTAGAAAGAAAGCAATCCCGCATGCACAAAGGGCTGTTGCGGCACTCATCATTTCTTCTTCAATGACAATGCTCTGCCCCATGGTATCGAACAGTCCCTGAATCATGTGGGTGTCTTCTTGTGTAGCATTCGCAGATGACAAACAGGTCATGCTCTCCCTAACCTTCATGGCAGTGTTGGGCATTGCCCTGATGATGCGGACATCGTTTCCCAATGCTGCCCTAAAAACATTGGTATGAGCCCCAGTTACAACAGATACAATCAGTTGTTTTTGAATGTCTATCGATGGCTTGATTTCCTCAAGCAATTCATTGAGTTGTTGGGGTAATACACAAATAAAAATGGTGTCTGCATCTCTTACGGCTTCCTGGTTAGAATGGCTTGTGTTGTAACCTTGTTCGTTCAGCGCCTTTAATGCGTTGAGATTGCGTTTGGTTAATGTAATATCTGCCTTGCTGGCGGTTCCACTTTCTACCAGGCCTTCTGCCAATGCCATTCCTATATTTCCTGCTCCGAGGATGGTTGTTTTCATGATTTTCATTAAAACGCCAATGGTTTAAGTTTCAATCCTGTTTCTTCCTGTATACCAAACATGATGTTCATGTTTTGTATGGCTTGTCCACATGCCCCTTTCAATAAATTGTCGATTGCCGTGTGTACAACCAGCGTGTCTTCGTTCTTTTCAATGCCGATAACACATTTGTTTGTGTTCACGACTTGTTTTAAAAAGATTGGTTCGGTAGAAAATATGGTGAAAGGATGGTCCTTGTAGAATTCGGTATAAAAATTATTCAATTGGTCAATAGAAAGGCTGCATTTTGTTGTGGATGATGCAAAGATCCCTCTTGCAAAATCTCCTCTCCAAGGAACAAAATTCACAGAGGCATTTCTTGTTTTCTGAAGTTGGTTGAGGCTTTGGTGAATTTCTCCAAGATGCTGGTGTGTGAGTGTTTTATACGCTTGGATGTTGTTTACCCGCCAACTGAAGTGAGATGTGCTGCTGAGTGATTGACCTGCTCCAGTAGATCCAGTAATCCCTGTTGTATAAACATCTCCCAAAATGCCCGCATGTGCCAGTGGGAGCAATCCTAGTTGTATGGCTGTTGCGAAACAGCCAGGGTTTGCAATGTCTTTGGCTGATTTTATTGCTTCCCTGTTCATCTCAGGAAGCCCATAAATAAATTGCCTTTCGGCTTGTCTAGCGTCTTTTGTCAACCTGAAGTCATTTGCCAAGTCGATTATTCTTGTAGAAGATGCAATCTTGTTTTCTGCCAAGAATTTGGATGATTCTCCATGTCCCAAACAAAGGAAAAGCAGTTCAATATGTTCATTGATCTCATGATCAAATTTCAGGTCAGTTTCTCCAATGAGGTCTTGGTGCACTTTGTGCAATGGGTTGCCTGCATTGCTTTTGCTGTGTACGAATACAATTTCGGCATTGGGGTGGTTTAGCAGGAGCCTGATCAGTTCACCTCCGGTATAGCCTGCTCCACCTATGATTCCAATGCGTATTTTTTTATTCATGTAGATGGCTTTGTGGTAAGTTACTGGATGTTTTCTTTTTGAACTGCGTTCCAGATGATTGTTTGATTGCCAAAGATTTTGCTGAATCCCCTCACGTCGTCTCCCGTGAAGCCCGAATTCATCTCCCCGTATTTTCCAAACTTGCTGTTCATCAAATCGTATGTTGATTCGATGCCTGTAACCTGAAACCTGTAGGGCATCAGTTGCACAAAAACCTTTCCTGTTACCGTTTGTTGTGTGGTTTCCAGGAAGGCTTCAATGTTGCGCATAACTGGATCCAATATTTGACCCTCATGCAACCAGTTTCCGTAAAACTGGGCGAGGGTATCTTTCCATTGAAGTTGCCATTTTGTAAGCACATGCTTTTCCAAAGCATGGTGGCCTTTCAGAATAACCATCGGGGCAGCTGCCTCAAAACCCACTCTTCCTTTTATGCCAATGATGGTGTCGCCAACATGTATGTCTCTGCCGATGCCATAAGGCCCAGCCAATGTTTGCAGATGCTGTATCGCTTTTGAAGGATGGGTAAATAATTGATCATTTACCGATACCAGTTCCCCCTTTTCAAAACCCAATACCACTTCTTCGCTTTCGTGTTTGGTTACTTGAGTGGGCCATGCTGATTCTGGTAACATGCCTTTCGAGGAAAGTGTTTCTTTTCCGCCTACACTGGTTCCCCAGAGTCCTTTGTTGATGGAATACATTGCTTTTTCTGCATTCATTTCAACTCCTTTGGATTGCAGATAGGAGATTTCCTGTTCACGGCTTAACTTTAAATCGCGGATTGGTGTGATGATTTCCACTCCTGGAATCATGATGTGAAAAACCATGTCGAAACGAACTTGGTCATTTCCAGCACCTGTGCTACCATGTGCTACTGCATCGGCGCCCAGTTGCTGAACGTGTTCTGCAATGTGTATCGCTTGGCTCAATCTTTCGGCACTCACGCTTAATGGGTAAGTGTTGTTTTTTAGGATATTTCCGTAGACAAGGTATTTAATGATTTTTTCGTAGTAAGATTCTACTGCATTGATAGCAGTATGGGATGCTACACCCAAAGCAAGGGCGTGTTTTTCAATATTTTTTA
>JBILHX010000001.1:0-69576 GCA_044350285.1 Chitinophagaceae bacterium
TGATGTATGAAACTGTGGTAGGGGCACCTCCATCTATAACCATATATCCTGTTGAAATCACTTCTAGCCCACTTTTTTTGACCGTAGGTGCCGAAATTACGTGCTGTCCAATGAGCAATTCCGGGTTTCTGCCTGAAATTAACGACAAATAAAGCAGTGCATCCGCGAATGGTGTAACCTGTGATGGGCTTCCAGGGAATAGAATGACTGGGATGTTCGACTCTTTTTTAATCTCTTGAACCAATTCATCTAAATGATCTGTTACGACCAAGCTCCCCCCTACAAAAATGAAATCAACTTGTGACTCAGCACACTGCTGTAATAAGGTGTGAACATTCTTTGTTGATGTCTTATCGGGGTCGATAAGCACCACAAAGGATTTCTTCCCTTCGGATTTTCGAGCTGTGAGTTTGTTATAAATAGCGTTGTTCATCAGAAATAGAATGCAAATGTGCGAAAAACTTTTTGATTTGCACCCTTCCATTTGCTCCAATGCGTATTAAATTGAGATTAAATGTTCGCTTTGCTCATATATTAATACTGAAAAATGTTGTGAAAAATTGACTCGTCATTTCTTCTTCCTATTTAAATCAGATAATATAGACAATGGTCTGCATATTTGTTTGATTCATCATTCTAAATATCCCGGGATTTAAGTTTTTCAAAACTATGCGACATTGGGTTTTACGAACAAATTGAATTAACAATTGGCATTAGCCATTTTTTTCGCACAAATCGCCTTCTATTGCCAAGAACTAAATGAACTAAAGTAATTTATAAAATGATGTTGGTCAGCTTTTTAATGCCAATCAAAGCCGAAATTAGTGATGTGGGTTTTTGTGATCATAACCAAAATTATTTATACCAAAAAGTGAACAAAATCGGAAAGCTATACCCAATAAGGCTTGCTGCAGTTATTAACAGCGTGTTGATATTTAAGGGTTTGAAAAGACTAACAGGTTGGATATTTTCGTATTCTTTTCATCACTGATTTATACTGTCACACACAAAAAATTAACTTTATATAATATGGCAAGCAGTAAAACCAAATCCAATTCCTACGGTCAAGGCCTCAAATTTGAACGCCACTTTACTTCAGACAAGGTAAACGTTTACGAAAGTTTCGAATACGATTATCGCACTTCAGTAATTAGAAATCCAAGTGGTGAGGTTGTTTTTGAAATGACCAATGTAGAAGTGCCAAAGCAATGGAGTCAGATTGCAACGGATATTTTGGCACAAAAGTATTTCCGCAAAGCGGGTGTACCACAACCTGATGGATCATTGGGAAGGGAGACATCAGCCAAACAAGTGGCGCATAGGATGGCCCATTGTTGGAGGGTTTGGGGAGAACGGAATGGCTATTTCGCAACCGCTGAAGACGCAACTGTATTTTATGAGGAGCTGGTATATTGTATCCTAAATCAGGCTTGTGTTCCCAATTCACCTCAGTGGTTCAACACAGGTCTTCATGAAAGCTATGGCATCAAGGGAAAGCCACAAGGTCATTATTATGTTGATCAGGTAGATGGACAGTTGAAAAAGTCAACCTCAGCATACGAGCGTCCACAACCTCATGCTTGCTTTATATTAAGTGTTGACGATGATTTGGTGAACGAAGGTGGAATCATGGACCTTTGGGTACGTGAGGCGCGTATTTTCAAATACGGTTCTGGTGTTGGAACCAATTTCTCTAACATACGTGGTGAAGGTGAAAAATTGAGCGGCGGTGGAACATCATCAGGATTGATGAGTTTCTTGAAAATAGGGGATAGGGCAGCCGGTGCCATTAAAAGCGGTGGTACAACAAGACGCGCAGCCAAAATGGTGTGTCTAGACTTAAGCCATCCTGAGATTGAAGCGTTTATTGATTGGAAAGTAGAGGAAGAAAAGAAAGTAGCTGCATTGATTGCCGCTGGTTATGCCAGTGATTATGAAGGGGAAGCATACAAGACAGTAAGTGGACAAAATTCAAACAATTCAGTAAGGATACCGAATGCATTTTTTGAAAAACT
This sequence comes from Chitinophagaceae bacterium, assembly GCA_044350285.1. Taxonomy (GTDB): domain Bacteria; phylum Bacteroidota; class Bacteroidia; order Chitinophagales; family Chitinophagaceae; genus Pollutibacter. The sequence continues at coordinate 2,016 of JBILHX010000001.1, forward strand.
TGCTAAAGGAGAAGATTGGGAACTTACTGGTCGTGCAGACGGTAGGGTGATGAAAAAGATTTCATCAAAAGCACTTTGGGATAAAATTGCTTACTCAGCATGGCGTTGTGCAGATCCTGGAACACAGTACGATACTACCATCAACGAATGGCATACTTGTCCACAAGGCGGACCAATCCGTGCATCCAATCCTTGCAGTGAGTACATGTTCCTCGACAACACTGCGTGTAACCTGGCTTCAGCCAACTTGCGCAAATTCTTCAATGAAGACAACAACACCTTTGATGTAGCAGGATTCGAATATACCGTGAGGTTGTGGACTACCGTTCTCGAAGTATCTGTGTTGATGGCTCAGTTCCCAAGCAAGGAAGTGGCACAACTTAGCTACGATTACAGGACGCTTGGATTGGGCTTTGCAAATCTAGGTAGCATGTTGATGGTAAGTGGAATTCCATACGACAGCGATGAAGCAAGGGGAATTGCAGGTGCAATCAGTGCCATCATGACGGGCGTGTCTTACAAGACATCAGCAGAAATTGCCAAGATACACGGACCTTTTGCACGATACAGTGAGAACAGGGAAGACATGTTAAAGGTGATGAGAAACCACAGAGCTGCAGCTTACGATGCTGATGGAGCGTATGTTGGTTTGAGTATCAAGCCACAAGGGATAAAAGCGAAGTATTGTCCAGATTACCTGCTCAAAGCTGCTTGTAAAGCATGGGATGATGCAGTAGAGATGGGCGAAAAATATGGATATAGGAATGCCCAAACAACTGTTATTGCGCCAACCGGAACGATTGGACTTGTTATGGATTGTGACACAACAGGTGTAGAGCCGGATTTTGCTTTGGTAAAATTCAAGAAATTATCAGGTGGTGGTTATTTCAAAATCATCAACCAATCAGTACCGCAAGCATTAAGGAATTTAAAGTACAGCGAATCAGAAACTGATTCAATCATTAAATATGCGGTGGGTTCAGGAAGCTTCTCAGGAGCACCGTTCATCAACCACCAAACGTTGAGTGAGAAAGGTTTCATAGCCGAAGAGATTAAAAAATTGGATGACGCGGTAGGCGCAGCTTTCGAAGTTGGATTCGTTTTTAATGTATATGCATTGGGAGAGGAGTGTTTGAAGCGCTTGGGCTTTAAGCCAGAGCAATATTTCAATTTCGATTGGAACATGTTGCAGGCATTGGGCTTTACTGGTGCTCAAATTGACGCAGCAAATGATTATGTATGTGGAACCATGACAATAGAAGGCGCTCCACATTTGAAGCAAGCACATTATCCTGTTTTTGATTGTGCAAATAAATGTGGTAAGAAAGGAGAGCGTTTTATCCATGCACACGGACATATCAGAATGATGGCGGCAACGCAACCGTTCATCAGCGGGGCCATCTCCAAAACAATCAACCTTCCAAATGAAGCAACGATTGCTGAAATTGCAGATTGTTATTTGTTGAGTTGGGAATTGGCGCTCAAAGCATGTGCACTTTATCGTGATGGATCAAAGCTTAGCCAACCACTCAGCAACAAGAGTGAATCCAAAGCAACAGAAGAAGAAGTTGTTGAAACAGCAGCCTCTGATAGCCCACTGTTGGATGTAAGCAAGTTGTCTGTGGAAGAGTTGTTGGAAGAGTTGCAAAAAAGAATGCAAGCTGCTCCAGATACAAAATTGAAGCGTCAACTTTCTAGGATTGTAGAGCGTAAAACATTGCCAGCAAAGAGAAGAGGGTTTACCCAAAAAGCAAAAATCAATGGGCAAGCACTTTTCTTGAGAACAGGAGAGTACGGAGACAATACCCTTGGTGAAATATTCATCGACCTAGCAAAAGAAGGATCTACCTTAAGGAGTTTGATGAACTGTTTTGCGATAGCTGTATCAGTAGGACTTCAATATGGCGTTCCATTAGAGGAGTTTGTAGAGAAGTTTGTGTTTACCAAGTTCGAACCATCGGGTATGGTAGATCATCCAAACATAAAATCAACAACTTCAATCGTAGACTTTATTTTCCGTTGTTTGGCTTATGAGTATTTGGACAGGTCTGATTTGGTTCATATCAAAGACAAGCCAGAGGTAATGAATACGGGAAATGATTCTTGGGATGATACCCCTGGTTCAAAGTATGAAATTAATTCAAAGCCAGAGTTGTCTGATGTTCGCGTGGTAGCACCATCAGGGAATGCCGCTTCATCTGCTGCGAAGCAGCATAAAGCACCCTTGGCAATGAAGTCTGAAGGTGGTACACAGGAGTACATGAAAAATATGCAGAGTGATGCACCTGCCTGTAACGTATGCGGACATATCACCGTGCGAAGCGGAACTTGTTACAAGTGTTTGAATTGTGGTAACAGCTTGGGTTGTAGCTAAATTTCAAGAGATTTAAATAGAAAAAGCCTGGTCGAACAAATTGACCAGGCTTTTTTGTTTTAGTAGAAAAGTTAAAAGAATAGAGGTCGTGTAATTTTTTGAAGATTGTGGCGTTTTAATGTTGAAATTTTCATTTGACCCTATTAAAATTTAGCAATGCAATCAAAGCTTTCCTTGAAAGTGATTTTGTTTTTTGTTTTTTCTGTTCTGTTGATGACTTCTTGTGCACGAACTGTTTCGCCTCAGATGGCTGCATCAAATCATTATACGAGGTGTTTAAGTGTTCGTTAGTTCTCAAAAATAAAAAAGCTGGTAATTGGATGCTTGTAAATTCTTAATTTGCATGACATTGATGTTGTGGAAATAGTATAATTTAAAAAGTATCCAAGTGGAATTGAATATAAAATACGAGAAGCGAAAAGTACTTCAGGCCTTAAGGTATCATTTCATCTCTAGGAGAGAAATCAAGTTAATGATCATCCTAGTAAATGTTTTTGCGTTGTTTGCAGCAGTGTTGTTTGGTTTCAAATTGATATCTCCATTGCCATTTTTGATGAGCTCTGTGCTTTGGATTTCCATGATGGGTGCCTTTTGGATATGGTTGCCTGCACTTATTTACCGGAAAAGCAAAACCTTTCAAGATGAATTCAAGGCTTTTGTGGAGCCCTTGCACTTTTTTATTGAGACTGAATCAGGGAAAAAGAGTTGGGCATGGCGTGAGTTTGAAACTTATTATGAAACTCCCGGTTTTTTTCATTTGTATTTTGATGGGAAAACATTCTTTCTGATACCTAAAAGTGCATTTGCCAATGATGCTGAATTGGATGAGGCTCGGCATATTTTTAAGGAAGGCATTGCAAAAAAATAAGGCTTAAAACAGCAGTTTCTTCATTGCAACGTGGGGTATGGTTACTTCTTCAAATTCATTGCCATAAACTGAGTATCCCTGTTTTTCGTAGAAACCGGTGGCTGTTTTTCTCGCATGCATTGTCATGGTGCTGCAGCCTGAATCTCGTGCAACATTTTCTGCAAAATATAGTAAGGAAGCACCCAATCCGTTTTGTTGCATGCTAGGGTGAACTGCCATTTGGCGAAGTTTGCATTCCCCGGTATCCATTTTGGTAAGGACGCAACAAGCCAATATCTTTTCTTCTTCAAATGCACCAATGAAGATGTCGTCTTTTTCCTTCTCCAAATCTTCTTTCGTAAATGAAAGTCCAAGAGGCTTTCTTAAGATCTCCATCCTAAGCGCAAGCATGTCTTTATACTCGGGTGAATTGTAGTCAATTATTTTTAAAGCCATCCAACAAATTAGTAAAAATAGATGACCAAAATGCTACCCTAAATCATTTTTAATTAAAAAATTGCCGTTTTAAAAGCCTACTCAAAAAATAATTCGTTTTGAAATTTATTTTATTTCATTGAAAATCAAAGGATTATCAAAAAAAGGCTAACAGAAGTGAAGCTGAAAACTTGTTTTTGTTGCAAATAGTTTATTTTTGCCCCCATTAAACCAAACTTAATTATCATGTCAGACATTGCAACAAGAGTAAAGAAAATAATTGTTGATAAACTGGGTGTTGATGAGGCTGAGGTAACTCAAGAAGCTTCATTTACAAACGATTTGGGTGCAGATTCACTAGATACAGTTGAATTGATTATGGAATTCGAAAAGGAATTCAATATTTCAATTCCTGATGAACAGGCAGAAACCATCACAACAGTTGGACAAGCTGTTTCTTATCTTGAAGAACACGCAAAGTAATTAGGGTTTAACACACCCCCATTTCCCTTTACATATGGAACTTAAAAGAGTAGTTGTTACTGGCATAGGTGCCATTACGCCCATAGGCAATACCGCTGCAGATTTTTGGAGTGGTTTGCTTAATGGTGTTTCAGGAGCTGACGCAATTACACTGTTTGATGCATCCAAGTTTAAAACCAGGTTTGCCTGCGAAGTCAAGGGATTTGATCCAGTTGCGTATCTTGACAGAAAGGAAGCGCGTAAAATTGATCGTTTTGCACAATTAGCCATTGTTTCTAGTGATGAAGCCATTAAACATGCCGGCATCACCAAAGACAATGTTGATCCTGATCGGACGGGTGTAATTTTTTCCAGTGGCATTGGTGGGTTACTTACTTTTCAGGAAGAGGTAATGGCTTATGCTAAGGGAGACGGAACACCGCGTTTCAATCCTTTCTTTATTCCCAAAATGATCTTGGATATTGCCGCAGGCCATATTTCAATGCGTCACGGGTTTAGAGGTCCAAATTTTGCAGTTGTAAGTGCTTGTGCCTCATCAACGCATGCTTTAATTGAAGCCACTCATTATATCCAGCTTGGAAAGGCTGATGTTATGGTTGCTGGTGGAAGTGAGGCTGTTGTATGTGATGCAGGTGTTGCAGGATTCAATGCCATGAAAGCATTGAGTGAAAGAAACGATGATCCTAAAACAGCTTCTAGACCTTTCGACAAAGAAAGGGACGGATTTGTAATGGGAGAAGGAAGCGGTGCTGTTATTCTTGAAGAATACGAGCATGCCATTAAGCGTGGCGCAACCATTTATGCAGAAATAGCTGGTGGCGGTGCCACAGCAGACGCTCATCATATTACAGCCCCTCATCCAGAAGGATTGGGTGCTTTAAACGTAATGAGAGCATCTCTCCGAGATGCGAAAATGTTACCTGAAGACATTGACTATATAAATGTCCATGGAACATCAACACCATTGGGTGATATCGCCGAAACTAAGGCGATTTTAGGTGTTTTCGGGGAACATGCATACAATCTAAGCATAAGCTCAACGAAGTCCATGACAGGCCATTTACTTGGCTCTGCCGGTGTGGTTGAAGCAATCGCTTGTATATTTTCAGTGATGCATGATATTGTTCCACCTACCATCAATCATTTTACGGATGATGATTCCCTCGATCCAAACTTGGATTTAACCTTCTGGAAGCCTAAAAAGAAAATAGTTAGGGCAGCCTTGAGCAATACATTTGGTTTTGGTGGTCATAATGCTTCTCTCATTGTAAAGAAGTATCTTTAATGATATAATTGCATGACAGTTGTTGCTGCCATGAACACATACAAAATCAAGTTAATCCTTTAAAGGTTGTTTTACAGGTTACAATATTTTTTTAGTAGCAAGCAAAAGCGGGTATTCCTTAGCCAGCTATGCAACATGTTGGGGTTTATGCCCGGCAGAATTTCCCTATATGTATCGGCATTTTCGCATCGCTCTGTTAAGGAAAAGGCGACAGACAACAACGAACGTCTTGAGTACTTGGGCGACGCCATTCTGGGTGGCATCATAGCAGATTATCTATTTAGAAAATATCCATACAAAGGAGAAGGTTTTCTTACAGAGATGAGAAGCAAAATGGTGAACAGACAAACGCTGAATGAAATCGCCATCAAGATGGGACTAAAAAAAATCACTTCGTACAACAAAAGTGATAATTCCTTGAAGTCCAGCCAAATTTTCGGCAATGCCTTGGAAGCCTTGGTGGGAGCAGTTTATATTGACAAGGGATATCCAAAAACAAAAGACTGGGTGCTTAAAAAAATGATTGTTCCACACTTGTTTGCAGAAGATCTGGAACAACTTGACATCAATCAAAAGAATAAACTATACAGTTGGGCTAACAAAAGTGGCAAGAGCTTGGAGTTTGAAACCATTGACGAAAAAATGGAAAATGGCCGCCGCCTTTTCACCGTTGGCGCGGTTGTAGATGGACAGGTAATTGCACAGGGCAAGGCGTTTAACAAAAAAGATGCCAGTCAAATAGCTGCACAAACCGCCGTTGAAAAGTTGAATATCATTGCTTAGTTGTTCTCAAAAAATTTCCTGACATAATTCAATCAGTATCCCATTCGTAGTTTTGGGATGCAGAAAACAGACCATTTTGTTGTCTGCCCCCTTTTTAGGAACATCGTTGATAAAATCAAACCCGCTCGATTTTAGTCTTTTTATCTCTTCCTCAATGTTTTTTACGGCAAAGGCAATGTGGTGGATTCCTTCCCCTTTTTTTGCAATGAATTTGTTGATTACCCCATTTTCTTCTGTTCCTTCCAACAGTTCAATCTTGCTTTCCCCTGTTTTGAAGAAGGCAGTATTTACCATTTCCGATAATATTTCTTCTGTTTTATAGCATTCAGTGCCTAGTAATTTCTCAAAAAGAGGGATGGATTTTTCAAGAGAATGAACAGCAATGCCTATATGCTCAATTTTTTCCATTTGAATGTTGCTTTAACAAGAAAAGATAGCTTGGTTTTCCTGTTGCATAAAAATACAATTCATTTTACAATCGAATGTAGATTACGGGGAATGCTTAATTTTACATTGAAAATATAATTTATGGAAGCTACTGCTATGATGACTGGTATTTATATCAGTGAAAGGGCAAAAGAAAAGGTGATTGAATTGTTGTCGGCCGATGGCAGAGGTGATGACTATTTTGTTCGGGTGAGTGTGGTTAGTGGTGGATGTTCTGGTCTCACCTATAAAATGGATTTCGACAATGAGCTGAAACCAGGTGACCAAATTTTTGAGGACAAAGGAATCAAGCTAATTACAGATAGGAAAAGTGTATTGTATCTTTTTAGCACCACCTTGGATTTTTCAGATGGCCTTGAAGGCAAAGGGTTTCATTTTATGAATCCCAATGCCAGCAGAACCTGTGCTTGTGGTGAAAGTTTCTCTGTCTAATTTTTTATGAAAGTGTGCGATTCTGTTGTTTCTCCAGACTGACACAACAATGTAAATGCCCCTGCAGGAAGCATGCTTATGTTGATGGAGTAGCCATTCCTTTCTTTTGAAAAAGTGGGCTTTAAAATTTTGCCATCCCAAGAAATGATGCTTAAGTTTTTAACAGAGCCTGCATCATGGTTTGTAAAAAAAATCTTGTCTGCAGCTGGATTGGGATATAATGGTTGGTTTTTAATTTTTTTCTTGATGAATATGGTGTTTGAGAAAATAGGGTGATCAGTTTTGTCAAACGCCAATACCCGTAAAAAAGATTCCTCGATTTCATTGTATTGGCATTCGTATTGGTACATGGACAGTGGTGATTTTTTTGTAGCAGTTATGTTAGCGAATTGGATGAACTTTTTTCCATCTTCACTTTTTTCCAACCGATAATATTTCGTTTCTGGATCTTTTGCGTTTGTCCATTTTATCTTCGACAAGGTATTTTGTAATGAATAAGAAACAATGAATTTTTCAAATGGCAATGCCAATGCTTCTAATCTGCCAAATGTAAAACACCCATTTTTGATAGGGGTTGAAACCCCCATAAGAAACTGTTGCTTAAGTCCATTGGTTGCAAGTGAAACAGCATTCCACTTGTTTTCTGTATCGCTGAAATTGGCTATGGCAGGCTGTTCTATAAGTCCAGTCAAACTATTCTCTCTTCTACTGATTGACAGGATTTCTTTTTTTTCTACGGAAACGTTTGTGGCTGTTTTCTGAAACGACCAGTATTCGTATTCATTGATGTTCTTTAAGGGATATTGTTTCACACTATCAATTTTTGGTGATTTTTCCTTGAAATATTCCAAGATATAAGTGGCAGAATCTGCTGTGTTTTTATAAATCATGACAGGCGCAAAAACATCTACTTTGCCAATGGGAAAAACAATGTTTCTTGCCGTATCGGTAATTATTTTCATGGGACCATCAACAAAACTTTGGTTATTGCCTTCAAACCACCCGTATTGGTTTGTTTTATTGTTGATTATTTTTCCGGACAATGAAATCATGTTTTCATTGCTGCTGATTATTTTTCCAAGGGTTAAATCCATGCTGTCACTAACATGAAAGCCTTTGTTCAAGATCAGGTTGCCACTTGGTTTTTTCATGATTAGGGTAGCTATTATTTGTGGAAATGCATTGCCATTTGTTTGATCTCCTGCTTTCTCAAACAACATGCAAACCGAGGGATGAAAATTGAAGCTAGTTGAACGGATATTGCCGGTGTTGGTTAATTGCGAAATTCCAGCAGCTGACGAAATGCCTAGTGTAGATAGGCTGTCTGCTAAAAATTGGCCGCCTTGTATGTAGAAAGTGTCGGGATAAAAGAAGGCATTTGTAGAGACTTCAAACAAGGTGTTGGAAGTTGAAATGGTAATTGGAGCGTTTAATTGAAGGGCTGAGTTCTTGTCAATTTTGATTTTTCTGAATGCACTATTTTGTTGGAAGACTCCATTGGAAAAGAATTTGCTGCTATCACCGTTAAAAATTAGTTCTCTTCCAAGCGTGTCTTGCGTCGAGGGGTTGAGAGAAATTGTTCCATAATTTGTTAGATTTCCAGCTATAAGTAGGTTTCCGTTTAGCGAAGATGTAAGGACTGTCCCAGTGCCCGTTTCAATGTTTCCATAGATGGTAAGGTTGCCATTGCCGCTGCCGCTGTATGTTTTTTTACCACCTGCTTTATTTGCACTTAAAATGAGTGTTCCAAAGCTTCTGCCTGACAAGGAAAGGGTGTATCCTGCTGTTCCAGGCACATCAAATTCCATTGTGCCATTTTTATTGTTTGCAGAGTACATCAATTTTGAAATTAAGTACGCATTTCCCCGTATGGTACGGTGAATGTATTTGCCGCCATTTTCAATTTTCATGTTGCCGTTGATCAAGAATGTATTACCAGCTGTTGCTCCTGAATTATTGATTAAAATACCTCCATCCCCAATATTGAGGTTGTTGAGCGATAAAGCTGGAGAGGCGGTGTTAACATCTGGGATATTAAGTGAAATGGGATTTAAGGCATTGCCTTGAATTGTAAGCGAACTTATTTGAATGGAGCCAGAACCATTTGGCAGCGTAACCGTGTAAGGGATGTTCATGAAATTGTTGTTCAAGATAACATCATCCGTTGCCAATGGTACGCCATTGGGATACCAATTGCTGTCTGAATTCCATTTTCCATCATTTGCTTCGCCATCCCATAGCTTTTGTGCATTTCCCCAAAAAGGCAAGGCGCAAATTGTAAAAAGGATCATTATCCTGTTTGCTTTTTTCATTTTTATATGTAATTTGTTGAGCGTGCAAATTATTAAGCACTAATTCGAAGAAAAAGGCATTTTAACGTGATTTTTTCAGTTATTTTCACGTGATATTGTGATCTTGCATACATCTATGTTTACATTAATCAAAAAAGAGTTGCGTCAGTATTTCAGCGTGTTGCTGGGGTACATAACGATTGGTATTTTTTTATTGGCGAGCAGTGCATATCTTTTCTTTCTTCCTGGATCAAATATTCTGGATGCTGGGTATGCAAGCATGGATCCGTTTTTTGAATTTGCGCCTTACTTGATGTTGTTTTTGATTCCCGCCATTACCATGAAGAGTTTCAGTGACGAGTACAGGAACGGAACCTTTGAAGTGTTGAGTGTTGTTCCCATAAAGAAAAGAAACCTGGTGATTGCAAAGTTTTTGTCAGCCTTCTTTGTGGCATTTATAGCCTTGTTGTTTACCCTTGTTTATGTGTTTTCAATTTCTTTGTTGTCAACCGGTGACATAGACGCAGGTGGTATTGCAGGCTCATACATCGGGTTGTTGATGTTGTGTGGAGTGTTCGCCTCGATTGGTGTTTTCACCAGCAGCTTGCAGTCCAATGCAGTGATATCCTTTTTATTAAGCGCCTTGATGTGCTACATCGTATATGCTTTTTTTTCTTCTTTGGCCAAGCTTGAGTTGTTTCAATCTGGCTCGGGTTATTATGTTTCACTCATAGGCATACAAACGCATTATGAAAACATGAGCAAGGGATTTATTGATAGCCGAGACTTGATTTATTTCATCAGCTTGATTTCGTTTTTCCTATTTCTAACCATTGAAAAAATAAAATCAAGATAAGATTGTATGAAAAAGAGAAATCATTTTGTAAAGCCTTTCTTGGTTTTTGTTGGCATTGTTTTGGTGGTCAATATCCTGTCGTTTCAATTTTATGGCGGTATTGATTTGACTTCGGAAAAGCGTTTTACCGTATCTGAACCAACAAAAAAATTAGTGGCATCACTTGAAGAGCCGATGGTCTTGACTGTTTATCTCAAGGGTGAAATGCCTACCGGGTTTAAACGCTTGGCCAATGCTGCAGAAGACTTGGCCAATGCATTTAAAGCCGAAAGCAATGGAAACTTCGATATAGTATTTGAAAGGCCAGGAGTGGGACTAGAAGATACCGCAAAAGCCTTGTTGTTTGATTCTTTGCAACGGATGGGAATCAACCCCACCAATGTCAAAGCACAGCTTAAAAAAGGGGAACAGACAGAAGAAACCTTGTTGTTTCCTGGAGCAATCCTAACAGGAAGGGGCAGGCAAGTTGCCATCGATTTTCTTGAAGGGCAGAGCAACCTGAATGGATTGGAGTCGTTGAACACAGCCGAAGCACTTCTTGAATATAAAATCGCAAAGGCCATCATTCATGTTAGGCAAGATACCTTGCCCATGGTCGGTTATTTGGTTGGGAATGGGGAGCCGCTGGATATGCGGGTGTACGACTTGATAGAAAGGGTTCTCAGAAAGGAATATAGGTTCAGTATCATCCCGATAGACAGCATTGGGCACATTCCTGAAGTATTTGATGCTGTTGTGCTTGCAAAACCAACAAAGCAGTTCAATTCGGTACAGAAGTTGAAAATAGACCAGTATATCATGAATGGAGGGAAAATGTTGTGGGCCGTGGATAATTTATTCGCAAGCATGGATAGTTTGCAAAGGAGCAGTGGCTCTTTCATTGCTTTTGATATGGGGTTGAATCTGGACGACCAGCTTTTTAGGTATGGCGTAAGAATAAATAGGGACTTGGTGCAGGACCTAGAATCTGACAAGGTTCCTTCCGTGATTGGCAGTGTTGGTGGAAAGCCACAGATTGAGCTGCTGCCATGGCCTTATGCACCATTGTTGAGGGACGGAAGTGGGCATCCCATTTCAAAGAACCTCGATTATGTGCTTTCCTCATTTCCGCAGTCAATAGACACCGTTGCTGTTGATGGAATCAAGAATCATCTGTTGTTAACGACTTCAGATCTTTCAAGGTCGTTGCAAACCCCTGCCATGGTAGAGTGGAAGAGCATTAAAAATGAGGAAGACCTCAGCCGGTTTACAAAAAAGCAAATTCCTGTGGCAGTATTGCTCGAAGGGAAGTTTCGTTCGGTTTTTTCAAACAGGCTTAGCAAAGGTCAGCTCGATACCTTAAGGCAAATGCAACAAAAAGATTTTCTGAACGCATGCAATGAGGAGACCAAGATGATTGTTCTTTCTGATGCAGATATTTTATTGAATGGCGTCAGCGAGCAGGATGGCCCATTGCCCATGGGTATGAATTCTTACACCAGGGAACAGTTTGCCAACAAGGAGTTCATCAGCAACAGCCTATTCTATTTAACTGCAGGAGCGGACATCATGGGTGCGCGGGCAAAAACGTATCAGCTGCGTTTGTTGGATAAGTCGAAGTTGGAGAGCGACAGGGTATTTTGGCAATTTGTCAATATATTAATGCCACTTGCATTTCCATTTCTGTTGGCCTTGATTTTCCCTTATTTGCGCAAGCGAAAATTTGGATATCAATCATAGTTTCACAGCCGTTGTAATGATTATCTTTGCAGACTTAACGAAAATAAAAATCGATAAATGAATCCAGATCAAATTACGTATTTAACTTTTGGGGTGTTGTTAGTTGGGGCGTTGGTGTTTGATCTCGGCTTGATGAGTAAAAAAAATGAGGTAGTGAGTATTAAGAAAGCCCTCATTCAAACCTTGTTTTGGGTAAGTTTATCGTTGGCTTTTTGTGTTTTTCTTTGGGTGGAAAAAACGCCTGTGGTGGCAACAAAATATTTTGCTGCTTATTTGATGGAATGGTCATTGAGCATCGACAATATTTTTGTTTTCATACTCATTTTCACCTACTTCAAAATTAAGTCTGAGGATGCCGGCAGGGCTTTGTTGATAGGTATTTTATTGGCGATTGTTTTTCGCATTATTTTTATCGCCCTTGGAATTGAGTTGATCAACCATTTTCATTGGATTCTTTATGTGTTTGGGGCTTTCTTGCTGTATACGGGATTTCATTTATTTTTTAAAAAGGATGAAGCTGAATTTGATCCAGGAGAAACGAAGGTTTACAAGATAATTACAAAGTTTTTTCGGGTCACTACACAGGAACCCCATGGGAGATACATCATCAACATACACAACAAGGTATATTTCACCAACTTGGCAGTAGTGGTTTTTATGTTGGCTGCGGTGGATGTAGCGTTTGCGTTGGATTCCATCCCAACCGTTGTTTCATTGGTGCGGGAAAAAGCGACAACAAGCTTTACCTCAGACGATATCCTTGTTATCTATTCATCAAATATTTTTGCGGTACTTGGTCTTCGTTCCTTGTTTTTTCTTCTGAAAGGAGCTGTCGATCAGTTTGATTTCCTTCAGCAAGGCATCGCAGTCGTTCTTATTTTCATCGGAATTAAAATGCTTATAGAGTTTTTCGGGATTCATTTGTCAATAGGGGTTTCATTGCTAGTCATTGTTTTATGTCTAGCAGCATCCATACTTTATTCCATCCAAGTAAAAAGGCAGAAGGCGAGAAAAAAATAAACAAATTCCATGGCTGGCTATCATTCGAGTGAGATTCAAACGTTGATCCAAGCCCAGCCTTTGGGAAGAGAATCATCTGATTTCTTGGAACATCTGTTGATAGACAGCCGTAAGCTTGTATTCCCAAAAACAACCCTGTTTTTTGCAATAAAAACATCAAAGCGTGATGGGCATCAATTCATTGGTGAACTGTACAGAAGGGGAGTAAGAAATTTTGTTGTGGAAGAGCAAATCGAGCTCGATAATTATCCTGCAGCGAAATTTTTATTGGTGAAGCAAGTGATTCATGCGCTGCAAGTACTTGCGGCAAGCCATAGAAAAAAGTTTAATTACCCTGTCATAGGAATTACAGGTAGCAACGGTAAAACCATTGTCAAGGAATGGCTCAATCATTTGTTACAGCACTCATTCAACATAGTGCGAAGTCCACGCAGTTACAATTCTCAATTGGGTGTTCCCTTGAGCATCTGGCAAATGAGGGAAGATAATAATCTTGGGATTTTTGAAGCCGGTATATCTGCTGAAGGCGAAATGCAACAACTCGAAGATATTGTGGCCCCAACAATAGGCATCATTTCGAACATTGGTGAGGCACACAGTGAAGGGTTTGAGTCAATCTCCGATAAGTTAGCTGAGAAATTGGTTTTGTTTAAGCGTAGTCAGTTTTTGGTTTATTGCAAGGATCAAGTAATAGTAGATGAGGCAATTCAAAAAAAAATAAAAGAAGGGCCATTTCCTGAAACCATAACCTGGGGTGTGAACAATGATGCTGATATCAACATTCTTGAAAAAAAAGTTGGATCTGGAAGAACCGAAATAAACGCATCCCATAAAAATAAAGCATACTCTTTTTCAATCCCTTATTCAGACCCAGCTGCCATCGAGAATGCGATGCATTGTTTTGCTACAGCAATTGTTTTGGGGAAAGCCGAAGAGGTGTTGCCGCAGATGGGTGATTTGCCGCCTTTGTCGATGAGGCTTGAAATCAAGGAAGGTCAAAATCAATGCACCCTTATCAACGACAGTTACAATGCGGATTTGAACGGGTTGTTGAGTGCGCTGGAGTTTATGGGGATGCAAGGAGAGCAGGAGAAGCGAACAGTGATTTTGTCAGATCTAGCAGGCGTGGCAGGGGATTTTGCTGCAATGTATGCGACCATAGCAGCACATTTGCATGAAAAAAAAGTGAGCAGGATTGTTGGCATAGGAAGGGCTTTTCTTGATCATGCCAACGCATTTTCAAGAGAAATCTTTCAAGTTGAGTTGTATGAAACCACAACAGAATTTCTGAAAAAATTTCATTCATCTTCTTTCAGGAATGAAATCATCTTGATAAAAGGAGCAAGGGCTTTTAGGTTTGAGCGTATCAGTCACTTGTTGGAAAGAAAAGTTCATCAAACCAGGCTTGAAATTGATTTAGGGGCCATCACAAACAACCTAAAAGCCTATAAAAGCAGCTTGCATGCAGGTACGGGAATCATGGTCATGGTCAAGGCTTTTTCTTATGGGGCGGGAAGCTATGAGGTGGCCAATCTGCTGCAGTTTCATCGTGTTGAGTACCTTGCAGTTGCCTATGTGGATGAGGGTGTTGAGCTGAGGAAGGCGGGAATTCATTTGCCTATCATGGTGATGAATACCGAGGCACAGGCTTTTCCTGAATTGCTAGAATACAACCTGGAACCTGAAATATATTCTATTGAGATTGCCAATTTGTTTCATCAGTACCTACTAAGTGAAGGCATTGCTTATTTTCCCATACACATCAAATTGGATACGGGCATGCACCGATTGGGTTTTGAGGAAGGGAATCTTCAAGAACTGATCAACAGCCTCAGCAAGGGGCATGTTTTTAAGGTACAGTCGGTTTTTACCCATCTCGTAGCTTCGGAAGATCCTGCCGAGGATGGGTTTACCAGAAGCCAGGTTTCAGCATTTGATAGAAGTTGTGCATTGATTCAAGCCTGCCTGGGGTATTCATTTTTGCGACATGCAGCCAACACCGCAGCAATCAGTCGTCACCCCAATTTACAATATGATTTGGTGAGGCTAGGCATAGGATTGTATGGAGTAGATCCTGGTAATTCAATGCTTGAGCTGGTTGAATCAGGGACTTTGAGAACTACCATCTCACAAATCAAAGATGTTAAGGCCGGGGAATCGGTGGGATATGGGAGAAAGGCAATCCTTAAAAAGGATTCAAGAATAGCCACCATAAGGATTGGTTATGCAGATGGATATCCAAGAAATTTGGGGAATGGCAATGGTTCCGTATGGATCAATGGCCAGTTGGTGAAAACAGTAGGAAATGTGTGCATGGACATGACCATGGTTGATATCACGGAATATCCGGGCATTCATCTAAATGACGAAGTGGTTATTTTTGGAAAGGAAAATTCAATTAAAAAAGTTGCTGCAGATGCGCAAACAATCGCTTATGAAATCATGACAGGCATTTCTCAGCGGGTTCCGCGTGTCTATTTTGGCGAATAGTTTTGGTTACTTTATACAGTCATCAACCTCTTGTCTTATATTTGTAAAAACGAGCATAGTGAAGCTTAAACATGTTTTTCTTTTAACGATTTTGATATTGCTGGTAGACCAACTATTAAAGGTTTACATAAAGACCAATTTTTATCTTGGACAAGAGAAGGTGCTCATCAATGCATTGCCATGGATGAGGCTTCATTTTATTGAAAATGAAGGGATGGCCTATGGATGGAAGCTTGGAGGAGGTTGGGGTAAAATAGCGCTGACTGTCTTTCGTTTGGTGGCTGTAATAGTTGGAACTTTTTATATCAAAGGGGTTATAGAAAAAAAGTACCATGTTGGGTATATCATTTGTGTGACCTTCATTTATGCTGGAGCTATCGGCAACTTGATTGACAGTTTGTTTTACGGAATGATATTTGAATTCAGTGATCCTTATGGGCAGAACTTGGCTTATGCCATTTGGCAAAAAGGATTTCAAGGCGGTTATGCAAATTTGTTGCATGGCAAGGTTGTGGACATGCTTTATTTTCCCATTATAGAAGGTGCAACATTTCCTAGTTGGGTGCCAATATGGGGAGGAGAATCATTTGAATTTTTCAGGCCTGTTTTCAATATTGCTGATGCTGCCATTTCAGGTGGCGTAATTTCAATCCTTGTATTTCAAACAAAATTTTTTCCAACTGTTGCTGCAGAAACCCTAAAAGCAACAGAACCCATTTCAACAGAACAAAACGAATCGCCTACAGAGTAAAGGGCGCCCAATCAATTTAGCCACCCCATCCTTCCCTGTCTAGGTTCCTGAATTGAATGGCTTCGGCAATGTGTTCTGTGGCTATTGAATCGCTTGATGCGAGGTCTGCGATTGTTCTGGCAACCTTCAATATCCTATCGTAAGCCCTTGCAGAAAGATTGAGCCTCTCCATGGCTTTTTTGAGCAATGTTTGGCTGGCTTCATCCAACTGACAGATTTTCTTTAATTCTTTTGAGCTCATTTGGGCATTTGAGTAAACGCCGGGGTTGTCTAAAAACCTTGTAGCTTGAATTTTTCTAGCTTCAATAACCCTGTGCCTGATTTCTCCGGATTTCTCACTGTTTTGTGTTGAAGTGAGTTGCGAGAAGGCAACGGGTGTTACTTCAACATGCAAATCGATTCTGTCCAATAAAGGACCTGATATTTTGTTGAGGTATTTCATGACTGCACCGGGTGGACAAGTACATTTTTTTTCTGGATGGTTGTAGAACCCGCAAGGGCAAGGGTTCATGGAGGCCACTAGCATGAATGATGTTGGGAAGTCAATGGCAATTCTTGCTCTTGAAATGGTTACTTTCCTTTCTTCCATTGGTTGCCTCATTACCTCCAAGACAGTCCTTTTGAATTCAGGTAATTCATCGAGGAAGAGCACGCCGTTGTGCGCCAGCGATATTTCCCCGGGTTGGGGTGTGGATCCACCTCCAACCAAGGCTACATCGCTGATGGTATGGTGTGGACTTCTGAAAGGCCGTTTTGTGATGAGGCTGGCATGTTCCGCCAACTTGCCTGCAACGCTGTGGATTTTTGTGCTTTCAAGAGATTCTTCGAGTGACAATGGAGGTAGGATGGAGGGAAGTCTTTTCGCAAGCATGGTTTTCCCGGCGCCGGGCGGACCGATGAGAATTACATTGTGTCCGCCCGAAGCCGCGATTTCAAGCGCCCTCTTAATATTTTCTTGGCCTTTTACTTCTGAGAAGTCGGCATCAAATTTTTCTTGTGCTTGATAGAATTCGCGTTCAACATCAATTTTTATCGGGGTAAAAGATTCACCTTCTTTTCTGATGAAATCAACAACCTCCTTTAATGTTCTCATGCCGTAAACATTAAGGCCACTTACCATGGCTGCTTCACGGGCATTGGTAATGGGAACAAGAAGCCCCCTGAATCCTTCTTTTCTGGCTTGAATTGCTATCGGCAATGCGCCTCGGATAGAACGGAGTTCTCCATCCAAACTCAGTTCTCCCATCATGATGTTGTCTGTCAGGCTTTTTGATATTTTTAATTGCTCTGATGCAGCGAGTACGCCAATGGCAATGGGAAGGTCGAATGCCGTTCCGCTTTTTTTGAGATCAGCCGGCGCAAGGTTCACAACGATGCGGGTGCGTGGCATGTCGAAACCATTTGATTTAATGGCACTTTCTACCCGTTGCATGCTCTCCTTTATTGCACTGTCGGGCAACCCTACAATGCAATAGTCTTTGCCTTGGGCTGTCCAATTAACTTCAATGGTAATGGTTGTTGCCTCAACTCCATAAACTGCGCTGCCAAAAGTCTTTATAAACATGATGTGAAGGTAGTGGCATGATCCTTTTCAGGTTTGAGGATTATCCCTTAATTTGGCTGTTTTATGGCCTTCGAAAAAAGTTGTTTTATGGATTTTTATCGGTGTTTTTCCCGATGTTGTTGAGCAAGTCTATAACACCTTCTTTTTGTAGGATGAGGTATCCCATCCGATCTTGGCTTATGCCTTCTTTTAGTTGATAGCTAAATTTAAGTTCGTTGTCTTCCAATTTTGTTTCAAAGTATTTGAAGCTGATGGAGGTGTATTTTTTCAGTTCCTCACCAATTTCATAAAGGTGCGTAGAAAGGATGAAGAGTCCATTTTTCATGTTGATGAGTCCTCCAATTACTGCCAACGAGCACTTCATCGCATCTTGGATATTTGTGCCTTTAAACAGCTCATCTATCAGCACCAACCACCTTTTTCCATCGCTGATGCGAGACACCGTGTCGCGAATTCTTTTTACTTCATTGAAGAAATAACTTTCGCCTTTCACGATGTTGTCTTCAACATTGATGTTGCTGAGGATGCCATCAAACAGCGTCAGTTCCATTTTTTCTGCGGGTACACCCATGCCCAAATGCGCCAGATACACGGAGAGCCCCAAACCCTTGATGAGCGTGCTTTTCCCTGCCATGTTTGCTCCTGTCAGGAATATGAAATTCTTCTCTTGGTTGAGTTGAACATGGTAGCTCACTGGTTTTGTGAGCATCAAGTGGCGTAGGTTTATGGCGCTGATTGCAGGTAAATCATCCTTCAAAAATATGGGTGTAGAAAGGTTCATTTGGTGGTTGGCCATGGCCATTGAATACCAGGCATCCAAGGTCCCATATAGGGTGCAAAGGGTTCTTACTTGTTTTACAAATTCAACATGAAAAAACCTACCATAATAAAGGGTTTCTGCATTGCTAAAATCATTTGCAGTTGATTTGTTTTTTAATCCCGCCAGTTTTGGATGAGAAAGGATCTTTTCTGTTTGGCTAAGTATTAAATTCAGCTTGTCGGGTCGTTTCTTTTCTCCAAAAAAACGGTGTATCTCTTCATAGCCTTTGATGAGTTCAAAAAATTGTTTTAACGAAAACTCAATCATTGAATGGTCTGCTGGATGAATCCATTTATAGACGAATGCGTTGACAGGATTGAGGTTTTCTGGAATCTCGCTTGGATTGTCATCCAAGTATTTGTCAATGACAAGCAATGTTCCATTGGTGATTCTTTCAGGCCATGCAGTCAGTTTCTCTCTGATAAGTTGTAGAATTTGTTGAACCTGCTCAATATCATTAAATGCATTAAGCGGTTCCACAAAAAATTTCATCAGTACTCCTTTCCCCTGTTGGGTTCTTGTGAAGTCAATCCGATGAAAGAGCGAGAATTCTTCTTCCTTGTGAAAAACAGACAGGTCGTATAAGGTTGTTTTGTCTACACGCATTGTTTAGCTCTGCATTATTTTCGGTCAAATTTCAAACGCATTCCTCTGTATGATGCATCAACTAGGCCATTTTCATATACAGGATAGCCATTTACAAAAGTTTTTTCTATAGAAGCGGGCATTTGAAAACCTTCGAATGGGCTCCATCCACATTTGTATAAGATGTTTTCTTTTGAAACGGTCATTTGCTTGTTCATATCAACTAAAACAAGGTCTGCAAAATATCCTTCCCTGATGAAGCCTCTTTCTTTGATGTTAAAGCAGGTTGCAACATTGTGGCTCATTTTCTGCACCATTTTTTCAAGCGATATTTTCCCTTGAAGGTGGTAGTGGAGCATCAATTGAAGGCTGTGTTGAACCAACGGCAAGCCGGCATGAGACTCCGTGTAGCTGCCAAATTTTTCCTGCATCGTATGTGGGGCATGGTCTGTTGCAATCACGTCCAAACGGTCGTCCAGCAATGCCTCCCAAAGCGCATCTTTGTTATCTGATGATTTGATGGCAGGATTGCATTTTATTTTATTTCCAAGGGTAGCATAATCATCTGCTGTGAAATGAAGGTGGTGTACACAAACTTCACAAGTGATTCGTTTGTCTTCCAAAGGAATCATGTTGGTAAACAATTGAATTTCTTTAGCAGTGGAAATATGCAAAATGTGAAGCCTGGTGTTGTTTCTTTTGGCTAGTTGAACAGCCATCAAGGAAGATTCAAAGCAGCCTTCAACATCACGGATACGCGGATGGTCTGATGCTTCCAACGTACCTTTTTCAGCAAGTATTCTTTCGAGGTTGGATTTGATGATGCGTTCATCCTCGCAATGAGTGGCAATGAGCAGTTCGCTTTTTCTAAAAATGTTGTCGAGGGTAAGATGGTTGTCTACCAACATGTTTCCGGTAGAAGATCCCATGAAAATCTTGATTCCACAAACATCTTCTTTCTTCTCATTTGTTCTGAGCACTTCCTCTTCATTGTCGTTTGATGTTCCCATGAAGAAGGAATAATTGGCAGGAGATGAGTTTGCTCCGATTGAATATTTTTCTTCCAGCAAGGCTTGAGTGAGGGCTGCAGGCCTGGTATTTGGCATTTCCATATAGCTTGTTGTACCTCCTGCAACAGCTGCACAAGATTCGCTGTGGATATTTGCTTTGTGGGTTAGTCCGGGCTCCCTAAAATGCACTTGATCGTCTATGACGCCGGGCAATAAGAACTTGTTTTCTCCGTTAATTTCTCTTGCATTATATTTATTATCAATTACTTGATCAATTTTAAGTATCCTATGGTCACCAATAAGAACGTCTCCTATGTATATTCGTCCCTCGTTTACAATCTGCGTATTTTTAATGATAATTTTAGACATAAGTCGCGTTTATAAGATTTACCATGCAAATTATTAAAACCTTTTTAGTCGCCTCGATTTTTATTTTACCTCTTTCGTTATTCAGTCAGTCAACCTTGTTCCAGCAAGGTTCAAAGGAGAATATTTTGTTGGACAGGCTTGAAATAAAGATGCAAAAGGATTCATTGTTGAATTTTTCTTTTTTGAAACCTTTCAGCAGAAAATGGTGGTTTGGTGCATTGGATAGGGCGTCGGATAGCCTTAAAAATTATCAACTATCTAAAGTTGACAGATACAATCTTTCTAGGTCTCGGTTAAACAACGTTGAGTGGGACAAACAATTTAAGTTAGGTTTAGATAGTAAACACGGGGTGTTGAATTCAATTTATAAGACACCTGCCGATATGATTTCTGTTCGGGAGAAGGATTTTTTTATATCTCTTAATCCGGTTTTGCAACTTCAGGCGATGAAAGACGATGCCACCAATGAGTTGCGCTATATGAACACAAGGGGTGTTCTTATTAGGTCGTTGCTTGCAGATAAAATTGGATTCCAAGCGTATGTAACTGAAACCCAAGAGAAGCCACCTGTTTTTTTGAATGAAAAAGTAGAACAATTTCGGGCAGTGCCTGGGGCTGGATTGTATAGGCGATTTAAGAAAACGGGGTATGATTATTTTGATGCGCGGGGATCCGTTTATTTCAATGCAACACGATTTTTGGATATACAGTTTGGATATGATAAAATATTTCTAGGAAATGGTTATCGTAGCTTGTTTATGAGTGATTATTCGAGCAGTCATTTATTTTTTAACCTGAATTTGCATGCCGGTCGATTTAATTATGTGAGCAGGGTGATGGAGCTCACTTCACAATACACCAGACGGTTTGATAAAGATACTTTGTTCCCCAAAAAGTATGCGGTGATACATCATGTAAGTTTCAATGCTCCAAAATGGTTGACATTGGGATTGTTTGAAAGCATTGTTTTTGGAAGGCAGAACCATGTTGAGTTTAGTTATTTGAATCCGGTGATGTTTTTGCGACCAGCAGAATTGCAAGTTGGTAGTCCAGATAATTCTTTTGTTGGTTTTGATGCAAAAGCCAATTTAGGCAAGCGTGTTCAATTGTATGGGCAAATTTTGATTGATGAGTTTTTTACAAAATACATTAAGCAAAAAAATGGTTGGTGGGGAAACAAATGGGCCTTTCAGGGAGGGTTGAAATACATTGATGTTGCAGGTATTAAAAATTTAGATCTACAGTTAGAATCCAATTGGATTCGGCCGTTCACGTATTCACATTTTGATACAGTTGGGAATTATACACATTACAATCAGCCTATGGCGCATCCATTGATGTCTAATATCCGCGAATATATTGCGATACTCAGGTTTCAGCCTGTTCCAAAATGGACAGTACAAGCAAAAGCTATTTATTGGCAAAGTGGGGTGGATACAGCCGGAAAGAATTTCGGGAATAATATTTTCTTGTCCAATGAAACGCGTGCAGCTTTTGATGGGTTTTTCTACGGGTCGCCTGTTAGCAGAACAAATTTGAATGTTAATTTTTGGCTTGCTTATGAGTTAAAGGAAAATCTCTTTTTTGAAAGCAATGTGTATTATAGAAAGATAGGCGAGGGGCCTAAAAATATATTTAGCTCTTTTGGACTGAGGTGGAATATGCAGCGAAGGGAATATGACTATTAAATGAAGAAGTTTAAGGTTTTTAGTTTAATGTTCTTCATTCTTCATTAAATTTATTTGTTTCCCCCTCCTTCAAAGTGAAGGGAAAACAAAATCATCCTGCTGTTCATTTTATCGATGACATTAGAATATCGAAGCGACTCATCACGGCTATGAACATTGGTTAGTCCATAGCTGAATTTTATTTCTGGAGATAGGATGAAATAGGGGAAGAAGAATTGAAATCCAATGCCGCCTTCCAAGCCATAATCGCTTTTGTTTACCTTAACGATGTTGTCTGAATTGCGCGCACCAGAGTTGCTGGCCAAGTCAAAATCATACTTCACACCAGCCAATGTGTATACCCTAAAATTATTGATTCTGTCGCTTTTTAACCTCACTTGCAAGGGGAAACTCATGACAATGGATTCCACGTTTTGTGTTTCATAGGCGGTACTAGGATCGCCAGTGTATTTTTGGGTGTAACCGAATTTTTTTTCGCTGAAGATGAGGTTTAGCGGGTAGAAGCGGAGGTCAAGGTGTTTGGAGAGCTGCCAATTGGCCATGATTCCCAAGTGGATTCTACCGCTGTTTTGAGAATTGACAACACTAACAGTATCTCTGCTTAAGAAATAAGGGTGATGCGTGATGCTGTAATGAGAAGTGTTGTAGCCGAGGATGATGCCGAAGTAATACTGTTTTTCATCATGATCCGGTAGGTTCAATTCTATGGCACGCTGTGCAAAGGTTGACAGCATTAACAAGAAGCTCGTTGTGAGCAGCACTATTTTTCTCCGATGTATATGCTGCATATTCCCAGGCTTAATCTTTTAAATGATGTATTCTTAAATCCAACGGATTCTAGTATTTTGACGAAATCTTTTCCCTCAGGGAATTTTTGAACCGAATTGTTGAGGTATTGATAGGCTTCCCCATTTTTTGAAAATAGCTTTCCCATGCCGGGGGCTACAACAGACATGTATAGGTTATAGATTTGCTGAATGCCCGGTAATGAAGGTCGGGAGAATTCCAGCACAACAAGTTTTCCTCCAGGGTTGAGTACCCGGTTGATTTCTTTGAGTCCTTTTTCAAGGTGTTGGAAATTGCGAACCCCAAATGACACCGTAACAGCATCAAAAGAATTGTCTTCAAATTTTATTTCCTCACTATCTCCCGTTTGGAGTTCAATTAAATCTTCTAAACCCGCGTCTGTAATTTTTCTTCTACCCAAATCAAGCATTCCCACAGAAATATCAATTCCTATAATTTTCTTTGGTTGAAGTATTTTTGCTGCAAGCATGGCAACATCAGCTGTGCCTGTGGCAACGTCCAATATCGCTTGGGGATTGTCTTTTTTCAGGTATGACAATGCCTTTTTTCTCCAGCTAATATCAATTCCAGCTGATAAAAATCGGTTTAAAAAGTCATATTGAGGAGCTATTCTGTTGAACATGAGTGCCACCTGCTCTTTTTTCGATAAATTTGAGGCAACATCCGGAACTATTGTATCGTGTGCAAATTTTCCCATTGTTGCAAAAATAATCAAATTAGGCTCTAACGTTCTTAAAGCTTTTATAAATCTTAAATTACAAATGATTTTTACCAAGGCATCATATATCATCAGCAATCCAGACCATATAGCTTGTCCGAAGCCCGACAGGCCTGAGTATGCGTTCATTGGACGCAGTAATGTAGGCAAGTCATCTCTCATCAACATGCTTACCGGAATCAAAAATTTGGCCAAAACTTCGGGTACACCCGGCAAGACCCAGCTCATCAATCATTTCTTTATTGAGAGCAAAGAGAAGGATGGGGCACCCTTGACGCAGTGGTACTTGGTGGATTTGCCTGGGTATGGTTTTGCCAAGGTTTCAGCTTCAAAGCGAAAAGGTTGGGAAAAAATGATTGGCGACTACGTGCGGGAGCGTGAAAATTTGGTTAATCTTTTTGTGTTGATTGATGCGAGGCATACACCACAGCAATTGGATATAGATTTTGTAAACAAGATGGGAGAGTGGGAAGTACCGTTTTGCATTGTTTTTACGAAAGCAGACAAGGAAACGCAGAAGGTTGTTAGTGCCCACGTGAAAAAGTTTGCAGAAACCATGAAAAAGACCTGGGTTGAGCTTCCTCCAATATTTGTAACGAGTGCAGAAAAGCGCACAGGCAAGGCAGATTTGCTGACACTGATCCAGGAGATGAACAAAGAGAATTTCGAGAAGTTTAAAAACAAAGGGCATGATGATTCCCGCCAGGATACCTAGCATCATAGAAAAGTTTTACTCTGAGCGGGTTTGGCGGATTGAAACAACGCAGAATGATTTATACATAACTTTTGACGATGGTCCACACCCTACCATCACGCCATCTGTGTTGGCCATGCTCAGGAAATATGACGCAAAAGCCACTTTTTTTTGTATTGGAGATCGGGTCAAAAGATACCCAGAAGTATACAACCAAATCTTGGCAGAGGGCCATGCTGTTGGGAACCATACCCAGCATCACTTGAATGGATGGAAGGTAAGAGACGATGCCTATTTGGCTGATGTTAGGGAAGCAGATGAATTTATCAATACAACATTGTTCAGACCACCTTATGGAAGAATAAAAAGAAGCCAGGGTAAAAAAATCTTGGCACAGGGAAAGAAAATTGTGATGTGGACTGTATTAAGTGGGGATTACAGCAATAAATTGACTCCGCAAGACGTTGCTAAGCGTGTGTCTATTCCATTTGAAAAGGGGGCTATTTACTTGTTTCATGACCTAGAGAAGGCTTCTGAAAATATGTTTTTTGCGTTGGGGAAATTACTTGAAGATGCCCGCCAGCAGGGCTTTTCAATGAAAAAAATTGAAGATTTAAAAGTTGGGTAATGTCCTAAAAAAAAGAGGGCCTGGGTAAAAACCCTGGCCCGTTTTTAATCCGTACCCTATGAAAACTTTGCGGAAGGTACAAAATAATTCTTTTTATTATTAACTACATGGCAATGAACTTTTTATGTTTTTTTTCACATTACAATAATATGCAATATGATAGACACACATAGCCATTTATATTCGACTGAATTTCATGAAGATTTGGCAGATGTTGTTGCCAGGTCTAAGGCTGTTGGGGTGGATAAAATTTATCTTCCTGCGATTGATTCTTCCACCCATGAAGCCATGATGTTGTTGGCAAAGCAGCAGCAGGGATATTGTATTCCGATGATGGGGTTGCATCCTTGTTATGTGGATGGGGGGTATGAAAAGGAGCTTGAATTGGTTGAGGCGTGGCTGAAAAAGGAAAAATTTGTGGCCATTGGTGAGATTGGTCTTGATTATTATCATTCAACTGAATTCAAGGATCAGCAGATAGATGCTTTGGAGCGACAAATAACGATGGCGATGGAAAGGGATTTGCCCATTATCATTCATACAAGAAGCTCCATGGATGATTGTATAAAAATTATTGAGGAAGTTGGTGGGGGAAATGTAAAGGGTATATTCCATTGTTTTGGAGGTGATGAAAGGCAGGCGAGAAAGATTATAGAAATGGGCTTTATGCTTGGGATAGGTGGAGTGGTGACGTATAAGAATGCCGGGTTGGCAAAAATTGTGGAGGCCATTCCATTGGAATCGATTGTCTTAGAGACGGATGCGCCTTACTTGACACCTGTTCCATTTCGAGGGAAGCGCAATGAAACGAGTTATTTAAAATACGTTGCAGAAAAAATTGCGGAAATAAAAGGCATAGAAATTAAGGAGGTTGATGAGATAACGACTGCAAATGCAAAAAAAATCTTCAGCTTCTGAGAATAAGGGTTTATTTTTGCCGTCCGAATAAAAGGAGACTTGTCCGAGTGGCTGAAGGAGCACGCTTGGAAAGCGTGTAAACGGGAAACTGTTTCGAGGGTTCGAATCCCTCAGTCTCCGCTGAATGTCATGCAAAGAAATGCAAAACGTTGCAATGTGCTCATTGTCAATGTTTTGCATTTTTCGTTGATGCAAGCCGAAGCAGACAAAAGCAGGATTTTTTGGTAAAATCGGACACCAAGATTCATGCTTTTGATGCTTTGTTCTCTTTTGCTTTGTTCTGCCCCATTTTGCTGCTGCTGAATCAGTGAATACTGCCCAATTTACAAACCAAAAAAGTAATTTATGCAGAAGCTCATGGAGATTCACGTCAATTTTCTTTGTAAAACTCTTCTAGCGATTCAATATTTCCCATTGGTTACACTAAGTTTATTTTATGTTTTTCAGCAAATACCTCTTTTAAAGGTGATATAAACATATCCCATTTCCCTGAATTCAGGTGGGATTATTCAAACAAATTGTTACAAAAATCAAATAAAGTAAGTGGTGGTATTAGTTCAATGACTTCTGTTTTGTAAAAGAGAAGTGCCTTCATAACATCCTTGTCTAATGCTGATTTTTTTTTTTATTTCTTTTTTACTCCTCAAATAGAAAGAGGTCTGTGTTTCTACTTTTGGTTTACCGTTGAAGGTTGAACAAGTTTCACTTTCACCCCAAACACTAAACAGCCGTTGCAAAACCAAACACCACCTAAAACAATTTTTAAATTTAACACCAAACAATTGAATCATGACTATTTACAACCTTCCTCTCGCTGCCATTTTACACCGCGTAACAATTTTTGAAGATGATTTTCAAAACAACAATGCCGGCTGGGAGATAATAGATTGCGAAACTGAATACAGCTTTATTAATGACAGTCACTATTTCTTGGAAAATAAATCCGAAAACCATTGGATGTTTTATCACAAAGCATTGACAGGTTCGTTTCCTAAAAACTTTGTCATCAATGCCGAAATTGAATTGCTTGAAAACAAGGGCTATGGACAGTTTGGACTGTTGTGGGGGTTTACAGACCCTAGTCATATCCTCAACAGGTTCGTTCGATCAGCAGAGACTGAACGTTTTACCATAACCCGATTTGAAAAGAATCACCACCGTTCTTTTCATCGTTTTTCAGATCAATTCAAAAAAGAACCTGAAACTGGTTCCAAGCAATTTTTTTCCATCATGTTGTTAAACGATTATTATTATTTCTTCTTGCATAAATACCAGCGTCCCATTTATATCTGTCACAAAAGCCACATGCAGTCTGAAGGAAATCGTTTTGGGTTTTACATTGAACCTGGATTAACCATTAGGGTAGATAAAATTAAAATTGAACGGTTGATTTTGAAACCCGATTTTGATGGACACCCCTGGATGCCCTTGGGAAGTGAAACGCTGAAAGGAATCTAATGCCGATAAGGCGATTTAATTTTTATTGCCTGTAGCATTGTTGTTAACCATTGTTATGAGCATGTCATGAATTGTTTTTTTGAGTGAACTGGGTTTTACCACACTGCACCATGGCCCCAAGCTTAATAGGCGCAAGCAGAGTTCTTCATTGATCAATACATTGATGCTGATTTTAATGCTGTTCTCCGTCTCTTTGATGATTTTTTGAGAGTGATGGATGGGTTCTAGTAATACCAATTTGCAAATGGGATCGGAAATGGTTAGTTCAACTGTTTGTGGTTTTCCGGTTCCTTCCATGATGCCTGTTGCATGTTGAAAGAATGAATCTGGATGAAAATCAGTTCTCTTCTTTTGATGGATGCTGATGATTTCCAAGGCAGTGATCCTGTCTATGGCGAAGGTTCTGTAATCGCTTCTTTCTTCACTCCATCCAATCACATACCAACGGTTTCTGTGTTCTTTCAGCAAATAGGGAACAAGAGAATACGTTGATGTTTTCTTTTTATAGATGTTGTTGTAGGTGAAATTAATGGCATGTTTTTTTTTGATCACATCATACAAAAGGTTGATCCATTCCATCCCATTGGATGCATTTGCCTTTTCAAAATGCACGTATTGATTCAGGATAGGATCTTCAATATCAAGCCCAAGCGAGAACCTGGTGTTGATGCGTTCTATGGCATTTTTAAACTCTGAAAAAATTGGAACATTTTTATATTGATTGAGGAGCTGCGCTGCAAACTTCAATGCATTCCATTCTTCGTCTTGAAGATTCAGCTCAGCAATTGAAAAGCCAATCTCACTGTAAGCATAGCCCTTGTTTTGTTTTGAATAAATGATGGGAGCATTGTATCCAACCGGATTGTTTTTTTTCATCGCGGCA
Organism: Chitinophagaceae bacterium; assembly: GCA_044350285.1. GTDB lineage: Bacteria > Bacteroidota > Bacteroidia > Chitinophagales > Chitinophagaceae > Pollutibacter. The sequence continues at coordinate 30,371 of JBILHX010000001.1, forward strand.
ATATCTTTCTCAATGGTAGAAACAGAAACATCCACGTCGAGCAGCTCAGAACATCGTTCTGCCAAGAACTCGAGGGTAGGGTACTTGTGACGTTTGTCGTTGATGCACTGATCTATGATCCTGTGGCGACTGAAAGCGTTTTTATTTTTAGGCATAGGTTAAATTTAAATGAAGAATGAAGAATGGAAAACACTAAACCTTAAACTTTAAACTACTCAACCCTCCCGATTCGTGCTTCGCACTCTCGGGATCTTCGATTTCAACCCCCTCAACTATTTTAACCTCTTCAACAATACCTTACAAGCTTGTAAGAAAATCTTTCGCTTGAAACACTTCATAATTTTGTATCAAATAACAAAAACACCATGCAAACATGAAAAAAATCTTCGAAGTATTTCAGCCTTTCCTTAACAAATTTAATATACAATTAAAACAAACAGAAATGAAAACACAAAGAACAATTTACCATTTTATTGTAGATAAAAGTGGTTCTATGAGCGATTGCATCCCTGCAACCATCAATGGTTACAACGAGCAGGTTTCAATGGTTAAAAATATGGAAGCAGAGTTTCCTGAGCAAGACATTACCATCGGATTGTCAACTTTCAACAACCAAACTGAACACAAGTATTTCATGCAGATGTCTGGTATGGCATTGAAGATGAATGCTCAAAACTACATCCCCAATGGCGGTACGGCTTTGTTTGATGCGATTGGAACATCTGTTGAAAAATTGGAAGAATACAGAACTGTTTCCAGTGAGCAAATCCCAACAACAGTGGTTGTGGTGATACTTACCGATGGGTATGAAAACTCTTCCAGATTTTATAATTTAAGCCAGATAAAATCAAAGATCCAAAGTCTTGAAAGCACCGGAAACTGGACATTCAGCTTCATTGGTGCAACCCTTGATGCCGCTGATGTTGCCGAGCAAATGTCTATCAAACGCAGCAACAGCTTTGCATTCGACAAACGAAACATGGAATCGGAAGTTTGGGACAAATTAGGTGATTCAATGAGGTCATATTCTGTTAAGAAAAGATCTGGCGATGATTTAAGTGAGTTGTTTTAATGTTCTATTTGCGATTTTCAATAGCCTTGGGTTTAAACCCAAGGCTATTGAATTTTAATGGATGCCTCACCTTCCTCTTCGAGAGAAGGTGAGGGGAAAGTAATGGGGCTGTTGTCTTGTCCCTAGTCCCTTGTCCCTCGTCCCTGGCTGTTCCTCTCAATAAATTCCACCAATTTATTTAATTCCTCCACCGGGTTTTTCCACCAATTGGCAGACCAAATCCGGTGTACTATAAAACCCTCTTTTTCCAATTGCGATTGCCTGTAAATGTCGTGATGCCAAATCAGCTCATCGCTGTGATAGGCAGCACCATCAAAGGCTATGGCGATTTTAATGTTTGATCTTTCATTGATTACCACAATGCCTATCCTGAATCCACCGCATTTATAATTTGATAAAACAGTATGTCCTTGAAGTTTATCAGAAAGCATTTTGTACACTTCCATTTCAAACGGAGATTCCTGGGAAGAATCATTGTTGTCATCCTTATGCGTTACATCAGCAATTTTTCTCCTGATATCTTCTAACAAACTTTCTTTCATTTCCTTGTTGCCATCACTCACATATCGGCAATAAAGCAAATAGGCCAATAACCCTGATTTCCCAGATACCTTCAACTCGCTTTCAATGATCGACCTGCATTCATGCTGTCTTTCCTCCGGGATGGATGTTAACATATAAAGCTTTTCTTTCGCCCTGGTGATGATTACATTGAGCAGCCTGTATCCATTTTTTTGACTGATGGGGCCAAAGTTCATCAGAAACCTGCCGTCTTTTTTTTGCCCAAATGTGGTTGAGATGATGATGATATCCCGTTCATCTCCTTGTATGTTTTCAAGGTTCTTTACAAAAAAACCGTTCAATTCCAAAGACACCATTTTCTTGTTGAAAACCGGGTTTGAAAACCTTTCCTTGGTTATCATGTCCAGAATCAAATTCCTTTGCGTAAGGTTGAATGTGGCTATCCCCAGCGATTTTTCGGATGGAATCTCGTCTTTGATGAGTTGAATTACTTGTTCCGCTTCTTGTGGATTTGTTCTGTTTTCATACAACCCATTCACTTGCTTAAACACAATGGGGGCTTCTTTGATGGATCCCGGCATGGGGACTAAACGTGACTTATAAAAACAGGTATTCGAGAACTCGATTAAGTCTGGGTGTTTAGAGCGATAGTGCATGTCTAGGTAAGTCTCTTGAAAACCCTCGTCTATGGCCCATTCCAACAACGATTCTTTTGTTGCCATTTCCTGTTCTGAGATTCCGACCAAGAAATCGTCTTCATCAATATAATCAACATCATCATTATAAATGACGTTTGCATTCCTGTTGCTTTCAAAATAACCAGAGGGTGGCATCTGCTGACTGTCTCCTGAAATGATTACAGACTTACCCCTCAGTAGGGCAGAGAAGGTGTCTTCAATCCGCAGCTGACTGGCTTCGTCAAAGATGACAAGGTCAAATAATTCACCGGCCAATGGGAAAAGGGCGCTTACGTTTGTTGGGTTTGCCAAGATTAGCGGATGCATGTCTGTAAAGGCTTCATGATCAAAATTTACAATCTTTCTCAGGGAATTTCTTGATTCACCATTCATCCCCCTGAGGTTGTAAAGTTTTCTGAATCCGATGCTGGACTGATCCAACCTGAAAATTCCATCATTGAACCATACCAACAAATTCTCGCGGATAATGGCATTTTGTTTTGAAGCGATATTGTTTTTTAACTCTTCAATCAACATGAGATCACTTTCATTATCAGGCATTTTCTTTGTTCTAAATGCCTGTGATAACAATTTGTACAACGATACCTTATCGAAGTCTGTACCCCAATTTTTTGAATTTCCACCAATCAATAAATAAATGAAATTCCTCAGGCTTAGGTCTGTTTTTTCAAATGCTCCGCGCCAATTCAAGTATTTTTCATATTCCCCTTCTCGTTTATACAATCCTTGAATATATTCTCCCAACTTAAACCATGCTGACATCCTTTCCCTGATATCATGTCCGTTTGTTTGATGTTCAGACAACTCTAAAATTCCCGATAAATTGGCAATCGTTTGTTCTGTCAAACCACACAACCTGATCCATTCTTCAGCATCTAGTTTCTTTAATTCAGACAACTCCAATTGCTGTCCAGCATAAAATTTGTCAATGAAACTTCGTACAATGGATGTTCTGTTAGATTCCACATATTGATGGGTTTCATTGGCTGTCATCCTTTCAATATTTTCCTTCACCAAACCGTTTATTGCTTCAATCAATTCAGCTTTTACTTTTCCTGCTTCGAGGGAAGCGTCTTGTATTTGATTCCCATCCTTGTTGAAAAGCAGGATAATCTTTTCGAAGAAGCTTGGTCTCAGTGGGTTTTTTAACCTGCCGTTCATTTCTTTTACCAACGTTGCATAACGTTTTGCAAGAGTTGTTAGAAGGGTGATGTGAATGTCAGCTTTTCGTTCAACCGTTTTGCCATACACTTCATAAATGTTGCTCAATCCAAACAGCGCTGATTTTAATTCAAAGGAAAAGTTCCTGATTTCATATGGAATGTTTTCAAATGAATCTGGATTGATGTCTTTGCAAAATACCATGTCAAACTCACTGATGGCAAGTTCGGTTTGAACGTATAAATAGTGAAGTTGTTTGATTTTTGTTGAAACTTCAGAAGTTGTATTTTCTTCATTGACAAAATTCAACCGGGTAGACAACCACTCCAATTCTTGGATGCTGTCTTGTTCTACATTCAATGTTATCCATTCTGCAACAAAATCAATCCACCGTTTGTCGTTTTCTATCAGCAACCTTAAATTGCCGTATTTTTTGTCAATCTCTTCGATGATTTTTTCGAAATGCGCATTTTCTTTTCTCAGCGATACCATCAATCCCAAATTCATCGGTATCTTATCAGGATTCGTTTCACGCTCTCTTGCATTTTTCACCAATACATTTCTGTCTTTTGAAATGTCTTCTATCAGTGCAAGGGATCGCTCCAGAAAAGGATATTTCTTGAGTAAGTTATCATGAATCACTTGAAGCGCTGTTCTCTTTTCGCACACCACCAATACCTTCTTTTTATCTGCCAATGCTGTTGCAATGATGGCCGTAAGTGTTTGGCTTTTTCCAGTGCCGGGTGGACCTTGAATGACGATTTTGTCTTTGTTCGTAAGCGACCGAAGAACGGCGTGTTGACTAGGGTCTATGTCTATTGGACTGGTTCTGTTTTCCCATTCTTGTCGTACATCTTCTTTATCTTCTTTATTTTCTTTAGGCTGACTTTCAAGTTGTTCAATCAGTGAATTGATGTCGTTGATGAGGCTTTGTTTCTGGCTTTTGTAAATGCCGAAAATGCCATTGAGTAATATGCGGGAATTGTATTCTTCTTCTAGTTGAATGGTTATTTTCTCTGGAATTGTTTCAAGGTTTGTCCAATCTAATTCCTTTGAATCTGAAATATTTAATTTGGCTTTAATTTCTTTGATGTAGGCTTCAAGCTCAGTTTTTTCGATGAGGCCGTCTTCTGTCATGTGCTCAGGTAGCGGAGGTATGTCAATTTTGAATTCTGATTTCAAGTAAGATCGCAATGCATCGTTGGTAAGTATGCTGCTATCTGGTTTTCTTGTAATGATCCACGCATTATGATGGTCGTATGTTTGTTTGATGTCCAATTGCCAAATCAGCAAAGGAGCCACAATAAGCTTGCTGCTGTCTTGGTGGTTTTTTAGGATAATTAGTGGAAATCCAAAACCAAAGGTTTCAACACCCAATTCTTTTTGAATGTCTTCATGGTCATATTTGATGCTGCTCAACCTTCTGTCTACAAGGCCTATTTTTTTATTTTTTTCATGAATAGGGTCGATGTTTTCATTCGGTTCATTTTTTTTCGTTTGGATGTATTTGATTGAGAACTTCATGTCAAAATCCAACGCTGTGGTGATTTTTTGAATGAATTCTGAAGAAAAATCTTTCTTTATTTGGTCAAGGTCATTCAGAGGAAGCCTGGATGTCAATTTTCCTGGTAAGCAGTTTAGTAAAATAGATCGGGTGCTGCCATAGCTCAGTTTGTTTTTTAAGATTTCTAGAAATGTGGTTGAAAAAGTTGTCATGTGGATGTTTTCTAACAAATTTTTAGAAATCCCTGCCGGGGTTTAAAATGATTTTTATTTGAGAGCAGTAAAATACTTCATATTTTTTTAAATACTGTTCGATCAAGAACATCTAGGTTTGTTTTTAGGTGTTTTTTTTGGTGATTAACCTTGTTTCCCAGAATTTAATAATTCTTTAATGCCACCAATAGAACTTAGTATTCCTGTTGCTTCGTAAGGCATGTAAATTACTTTATTGTCTTTTCCACTCACCATTTCTCCTAATTTGTCGATGTATCGAACCGCAATCAAATAATTTACCGGATCGCTTTTTGTTGATCCTATCGCTTGGATGATTTTTTGAATGGCTTCAGCTTCTCCTTCGGCAGTTCTTATTCTTGCCTGTGCTTCACCTTCTGCTCTCAAAATGATGGCTTGTTTTTCTCCTTCTGCCTTGTTGATCTCTGCCGATTTCAATCCTTCAGAGGTTAACACCTGTGAGGCTTTGGACCCTTCTGCTTCGAGTATTGATGCCCTTTTTGACCTTTCTGCTTGCATTTGCTTTTCCATCGCTTCCCTGATATGAGCAGGCGGATTGATGTCTTGCAATTCAACCCTGTTTACTTTCACTCCCCACTTGTGGGTGGCTTCATCCAATACGTTTCTCAACTTGCTGTTGATGGTGTCTCTTGAAGTCAGCGTTTCATCCAATTCTAATTCTCCTATTACATTTCTCAACGTTGTTTGTGTGAGTTTTTCAATTGCGTCGGGTAGATTTGAAATTTCATAAACGGCTTTCACTGGATCCGTTACCTGAAAATATAGTATGGCATTGATTTCTGTAACAACATTGTCTTTTGTTATTACATTCTGTTTGGGAAAATCATACACACTCTCCCTTAAATCTATCTTGGTTGTGCTTGTTTTTAAAATCACATTTCTGCCGTCAATTCCTTCTTTTAAATAGCGCCACATGATCTCTCTTGGCCTGTCAATAATTGGCCAAATGATGTTTATTCCTGCTTGCAATGTTCTGCTGTATTTACCGAGTCGCTCAATCACCATTGTTTCTGATTGTTGAACGATTTTAAATCCCATCAACACAAAAATGATGACAAAAAATGCAATTAATGACAAGATGATTGTAACTCCCATGTGTTTATTTTTTAGAGATTGATTTGACTGTTAAAATGGTGCTATTTACTTTTAAGACTTCTATTTTTTCACCTTCTTTGATGATTTCTTGGTTCTCTGTCTCTGCCTTCCAATCATCACCTCCAACCGAAACCCTGCCTTGGTTTAATGAATTGTCAATAGTTACAACAACACGTCCTTCTTTTCCAACAAGTGCATCGGTATTGGTTTTTACATTGCTGTTTTTATTGTGTGCATATTTCAGCATGAATGGCCTTACCCCAAAAAAAGTACCCAATGTTGCAAGAGAAAATGAAATGAGTTGAATTTTAATACCCATGTCCATATAAGAGAATAAACCTGCCGCTATACATCCAATGGCAAGACAGCTTGCCAAGAGGGCAGGAGTGAATATTTCAACAATGAACAGTATGATGGCCATGATAATCCATAAATGCCAAGTTTCTAACTCCATGCTTTTTTATTAATGTTTTCTCGTTTTCTTTTTTCAAATCAACTGTAAGAATTTTCTTGCTGGTTAATTTGCTTACTTACTTTGATTTTAGTAAAATACACCTATTTTTTAAGTTGTTTGTGTATTGGCTTTACTTATTTTTTATTTCCTTAACTAAATTAAATCATAACATTCCTATTTTTAATGCGCTTTAGTTTTACCGATTTTCATATTAGAAAAAAACACCAAATGAATATTAATTTCACAACACCCCGAATTAAAAAAATCTTGCTTTATTGTTTTTTTGGTATGATGTTTCTTTTATTATTGATTGCGTTTGTTCCGTACAATTATGTCATGCCTGTAAAAGGGGCTAGCATCAATAGTTACAGCCAGCAGTCATTCTGGGCCTATCCTTGGGGCAAATCCGGTCACCACAAGGGAGTTGATATTTTTGCAAAACAAGGCACTCCAGTTCTTTCGGCCACAAAGGGAATGGTTGTTTATGTTGGACAACTTTCGCTTGGTGGCAATGTTGTGCTTGTGTTGGGACCAAGATTGCAATCACACTACTACGCGCACCTGAAAAAAATAAAAACCGCTGCATTTTCACTTGTTTCTGAAGGTGACGAAATAGGCGAAGTTGGAACAACAGGCAATGCAAAAGGAAAACCACCACACTTGCATTATTCTATCGGTCAAACATTCCCTGACATTTTTGGAGAAGGTCCTTTGGTGAAACGATTTTATGTTAATCCAACTCCCCTCCTGAATAAGTCAACCCATGTTGTCTATTAGTCAAAAACTAAAAACATAAAACCAAAAACTAAAATGTGGCATCATTTATACTGAAATAATCTTTAATGTGGTGGTTTCATCATTGTATTTTAAGGAGATCGTGCTTTCCCCATTTTGGAGCTTTTCCACAATGATTTGTGTGCCGATTCTTTCCTTGAGGCTTTCAACATGGCTGATAATACCAACCAGTTTGTCTCCTTCTACCTGCATTTTCTCCAACATATTTATGGCATTGTATAAATCGTCGGGTGACAAGCTACCGAAACCTTCGTCAATGAACATGGAATCTATTCTTACGTTTTGAGATGCCATATCGCTCAATGCCAATGCCAGGGCTAATGATATCACAAAACGCTCTCCTCCGGATACACTGTCAATGGTTCTCCATTCATCTCCCATATAGGTATCTATCACCCAGATGCTGTCCTCATCATCATCCTTGCCCAACTCAAGTTGGTATCTGTCCATCAACGTTTCCAACCTGTTATTTGCTAAGCCAAACAAATGTTTCATGGTGATGCGTTGAACAATATTGTTGAAGGTATTTCCCGTTGCATCCCCAATGTAATAATTCAGTATGCTGTACAGGCTTTCCTCTTTTTTCTTTTGTTCTATTTCTTGCAAGATGATGCTGTGTCTTGATTTGTTTTCTGCATCAACATCTATTGCTTTTTTAATTTCACCTTGTCTTAAAATATTTTCATGTTGAAGGTCTTTTTTTTCTGTTATTTCTTCGTTCAATTTTTCAAGTGAAACAGTTGCGTCGTCTTTTTCTTTTTCTGCATGCAGACTTTTCGATGTTTGGTCTTTTTTTCCTGCATGTGTTGATCTTTTTTCATTGAATTCGGCAATTGACTTCCTGATTTGCTGCACACTTAACGCATCCATCATTGCATCCTTGAATGCCTCAAAATGCTGAAATCCAGCATGGGTAATGGATACAGCAAGGTCAGCGTGAACTGAATTGATTTCGCTTTGCAACCTGACAATGTTGCTGTCTGCCGCCATCAAAGCAACTTGTTGAGATTGAATCGTTGAATCGATTCTGGTCCAACTGGTATTCAATTCATTCCTCATCGCCCCTATAGAAGTACCCTTATACATACTATCTCTTTCGCTTTTTTTAGTGTTTAAATTTTCAGTAATTGCTAAATAGTTTTCAAGATCAAGCATAAACGAAACTATTCTGGGTTCTACAAATTGCCATTCACGGTGGATTCCTATTAAGCTTTTGTTTTCTTCTGCTTCTGAAATCGCCAAATCAATCGCTGTTTTTTCTGTTGAGGACGGCAATCCCAACACATCTAATTTGTTGATTAACTTTGTTCTTGTTTCTAATGCCCCTTGGCTGAATTGAAGAATGTTTTTTTCAATGTTTTGCAACTGGATTTCCAAACGGTCTTGCTCCCTGCTTTTGGTTTTAAATTCTTCTTTTAATTTATTGACTGATGTTTTGTAATTATTGTATTCGTTTTCGATGACATTGTTTAGTTGAGGAAGGTCTTTTGTGTAAGGATGTTGCAGTGATCCACAACATGGACAAGCACTTCCTTCAACCAAAGCTTGCCGTTGTATTTCCATCGACATCACGGCGTTGTTCGCATCCACTGCTTGTTTCAGGGTTTCTAAAGCGGTGCTTTCTTTTTCGATTTTTGTGTTGAGCTCGTCCAATTCCTTTTCAACTGAAACCAATGCGGCTTCTTGTTTTTTGTGCGTTTCAGTTTCTTCAACCCTTTCCTTTTCTTTTTTCTGATGATCAACGAAGCAATTGGAACATTCAATTAAATTGATGATTCTTTGTTGTTGGATTTTGATGGCCATTTCCGGATCTTCCATGTTGATGCCAACCGGTAAAGGCATTGCCATCATTTCCTGTTGCTTCTTGAATAGGTATTCATTGAGCTTGTCAATTTCTTTAGCAATCGGTTTTATGTCATTTTTGAAGATATCCGGAAAGCTGCTCACTGCTCCGTTTAGTGCATTTTTCTTGGCACTTATGTCTGCTTCAATGCGTGTTAATTCAACATCAATTGTTGCAATCTTGTCATGAAAATCATCCAAAGCCCTTTTAAAATTTTCTACGGTAGCTGTTTCACCACTTTCAATCTTAAACTGCTGAATTACTCCATCACGCTGCTGATGCAATACTGATATCGAATCATTTGCAGCATTTGTCTTCTTTTCTTCTGCCAACATTTCCTTTTCCAATGCATGCCATTCATTCCATCTTGGAATGAGGGATTCTGTTCTCTCATGGGCATTTAGTTTTTCTTTTGATGAAGTTAACTCCAATTCCTTTTTGATCAACTCATGCTGTTCCGCCTCCAACATCATAGCGTCTTTTTCAAGCTGAATGATTTTGTCTTTGGTTTGTTTTTTTGTTTCCAAGGCAACTATCAATCCATTTAACTCAGCTTGTTTTTGTTGCAGTGTTTGCTGTTCTTCTTGAATGGATTTTAATTCATCTTCTTCCATCACGCTTATCATGCCGATCCTTCCATTCAGATTCTTGATATTTTCCTTGATCGAATTAAATCTTTGAAAAGCCAATTTTCCTATTTCACGAAAAAATCCAGTGCCCGTAATGATTTCAAGCAACTTATACCTATCTGCATCCTTGGCTTTTAGGAATTCATCAAATTTACCCTGGCTCAACACAATGGCTTGTGTAAATTGTTCCTGCGTAAGTCCAATAATCTCAATGATTTTGGCCCTGGAGTCTTTTAGCTTATCTGCAATCGGAATAAATTCCCCATTTTTTTCTACACTCACTTTTAGCATGATCTGCCTCAGCGTCTCATTTTTTGTAAGTCCGGCCGACCATTGTGAGAGGTACTTTTCCCCATTTGACATGAAAATGATTTCTGCATAAGCTTCCTTTGTGCCTCTCGTGATTATTCCTTTCTTGTCTTCAATAGTTGTTTTTGTGATTTCCTCAAGCCTGGATGTATAAGAATAAAGTGCCAACGTGATGGCATCAAGTATGGTGCTTTTTCCTGCACCGGTTGGACCTGTAATGGCAAACAAACCGGCATTGGCAAGGGCTGGACTTTCAAAATCTATGCTGTATTTTCCTTTCAGTGAATTGAGGTTGCTGAAATTTAATTTTAATATTTTCATGCTTGTTGTTGGGTTGCATCCGCTAGGATGGTGTTGAAGATTTCCATTAATGCTGCTTTCTCGTTTTCGTCCTTGCGTTCCTCAATGAGTTTTTCAAAAACTGCTTTGGGCTCCAACTCATTAACCCTGTTCTGTTGAATTGATGAAATCCTTCTGCTGCCTGATTTGTCTCGAAAATTTACCTTCAGGTTCACTATATTTAAATTCTTCTCTTTAATCTCTTGTTTCCAAGTTTCAACTTTCAACATAACATTGGCATCGTAGGTAGGCTCGTCTATATAAATATCCAACAAGGATGTCAAATCATATTTACACTCGGTTTTTGCAAGCTTCTCTTCTACTTCTTGTAAGCTGCCTTTCAGCTGATAAAGCGACCTGAACTTTGGCACAGGAACAAAGGTCTGCTTGATGGTTCCCTCGTTGATGTCAAGCTGAATAACTTTATGCTTGTAATTGTTTTCGGAGAATCCCAAGGAAATTGGACTGCTGGCATAATGAATGCGCCCTTCGATAACTGGTTGTCCTGTGTGAATATGTCCTAACCCTAGGTAATTAAATTGATCTAGCGCATCGGCTGGTATTCCCAACTCGTTGCCAATCTGAATCTCCCTTTCAGCTTCGCTGATGGTAGTTCCTTGCGTATGCAAGTGTGCCATACCGATATGAGGAATTTTAGGATAGAGGCGCTTGGTTTCGTTCCCAATCTCCATGAAGATTTTTTTCATTCCCTCCTTGATTTTCGCATCAATGGTTTTGCTTCCCTCGCTTTCTCCGACTTGGCGGATAAATCGGTCCTGCAAAAAAGGGATGGCCGCTACAACCACTTTGTTTTTACCAGCTTTGTCCTCAATTGGGATGAGGATTTTTCCAATTTGATCATTGCCTGGAAACTTTCCAATCACCGTGATACCAAGTGATTGCAACAATGATGAAGGGGTGTCTAGAAATGATGGCGAATCATGGTTGCCAGAGGTGATGACTGCCTTGCATCCTAAACGTGACAACCGTACAAGGAAGTCATAATACTGTTTTGATGCTTCGTTTGAGGGATTGTTTTGATCAAATACGTCCCCTGCGAGGAGTATATAATCAACTTCATTTTCTTTGATATAATTCAGCAACCATTCGAAAAATTTTTCCATGTCGATGCTGAAATCTTCCATGTGCAGTCTTTTCCCAAGATGCCAATCTGCCGTAATTAATATTTTCATCCTTGTGTTGGTATAATAGGTGCAACTTATCGATTGGAAGTGAAATTTTGTTTCAAAATTGCAATCTATTGTTTGTTAATTTTCAATCACCGGGTAAAGGATTTCTCCCCAATCTTCTTGAGGGTTGTTCATCATGATGTCTATGATGATAGGAATGAGCCACCCAACAATATTGCTTCCATCAGTTAGTTGGCTCCTGTTTTTTGAACTGTTGTAAGTTGCCCCTCCATGCATTAACTGGTTTCGAAGGACATATAACCTATCGAGCACAATTTCAAGCAGTGCCGGTACATATTGAGCAGCAAGTGCGCTGTTTGCATCGGCGATGGATCTTCTGAATGACATCTCCCATTCATTTGCTTCACCACGGTGATAATCCCAAAAGGTTTTATAGACAAACTGATTCTCTATAAGAAGCCTAACAGGACCTGAAAACTTATCCCACAACAGGTTAAACACCCTTTTTTCAGCATCATGTGAAATCAGTGTCGTAATAAAATGCCTGAATTTTTCTCTTTCTGTTTTTTGATTTTCTGTGGTGAGATCCATCGCATAACAAGCATTGAATGCAATCCATTGTGCAAGGAAACATAGGTCTATATTATCTTTATTTTCTTCTGCACACTTCAACCAGCTTATCGCCCGATGCAGTCTGATATTAAGCGGTTGGGGAAGGTTCGTTTTTGATTTAAGCTTTCTTTTTAGTGTTGATGCAGACATGGTGTTTGGTTTTGGTTAAGGTAACAAAAAAAGCAATAAATTAGGATGAAAATTCCTTGTTTGAATTCATTTTTAAAAAATTAACGGCAGCGAACCTGCTCCTTAAAAAAAGATGCTCCAGAGAAATAAATCCCCTGAAGCATCATCAAATAGCAAAAAAAAATATTCAATAAAGTCTTACCAAAACTTCACATACAATGCCGCCAATATCATCAATGCTGCAACAATCATGATAACCGTACGTGGTTCCAACTTAAACATTCCCTTCTCAAAAATAAACGCCTTTTCGTTGATTTTAGGTCCTGCCAAACTCACAACACCCATGACGGCAACTGTAAAAATGAATGACCATCCCATGTTGATGAGGAATGGAATTTCAGTGAGTGTTTTTACAACGCCATTTTCCATTTTTTGGTATTCAAACGCCGTGTATAAAAGGGTTTCTTTTCCGAATACAGACACTGCATAGCTGTTGAAAAACACCGACAATAAAAATCCGGTAAGGATGCCCACCAAGGCTGCTGCTCCCGTAGTGCGTTTCCAAAACATCCCTAGCAGGAAGATGGCGAAAACACCTGGACTGATAAACCCTGTGTATTTTTGGATGAAGGTGAATCCACCTTCTCCTCCTATCCCCAACGTATCGCTCCATGTAAAAATCACCGCTACAATCATCGACGCAACAATGGCCAACCTTCCTGTCCAAATCAACTTCTTTTCATCGGCTTCCTTGTCAATGTATTTTTTGAAGATATCCAACGTAAAGATGGTCGAAATGCTGTTTGCCTTTCCTGCCAATGATGCCACGATGGCTGCTGTCAATGCCGCTAATGACAATCCTTTTAACCCACTTGGCAAAAATCCGAGGATTGCAGAATAGGCACCATCTTTATTGCCTGCTCCCATTTCTGGAAGATGTCCGTTTTTATACAATACATAGGCTGCAATGCCGGGCAACATTACAATCACCGGCATCAATATTTTTAGAAATGCGGCAAATAAAATTCCCGTTCTGGCTGTCTTAAGATCCGCGCCTAATGCACGTTGTGTGATGTACTGGTTGCATCCCCAATAATTCAACCCCAATATCCATTGTCCTGCGAGGTACATCATGATACCAGGTAAAATCACATATTTCTGGATTTCCAGGTTTTCTGGTTGATCTATCGTTGTTGTTGTTAACGTTGGTTTTGCTTGTATCATGTGAAAATGCTCTGGCGCTTGTTTCATCAAGTCTAAAAATCCAGCCAAGGCAGTTCCTCCTGTTCCAAATTTATCGCTTACGATGGTGAGCGCTAGGTATGTAGTCGCGAGTCCTCCTATAATCAATACCGCTACTTGTATCACATCGGTATATCCAATCACTTTCATTCCTCCCAATGTGATGATTAATGCAAACAGCATCAACACAATCATGATCAAATGAAGGTATTGTCCACCCAATAATCCGTTGATGGCTACAGAACCCAGGTACAATATTGAAGTAAGGTTTACGAAGATGTACAAGAACAACCAAAAGACGGTCATGATCAGCGCAACAGTTTCGTTGTATCGCATCTTCAAAAACTGCGGCATTGTGAAGATCTTGTTTTTCAAGTAAATTGGCATAAACCAAACAGCGATGATAATCAGTACAATGGCGGCGAACCACTCATAAACACTGACTGCAATGCCTACGAAGTAGCCGTCACCACTCATTCCGATGAACTGTTCTGCTGAAATGTTTGAGGCAATCAGCGATGCACCAATGGCCCACCATGCCAATGAGCCTTCTGCTAAAAAGAAATCCTTTGTGTCGGCAGTTAATTTCTTTTTTTTGCTATAAATCCAATAGCCATATCCTCCTACTATTGCTATGTAAACTAAAAAAACGATTAAGTCTGATGTTGAAAGTCCGTTACTCATTGATGGCTTGTTTTGGTTTGCTTAAAATTGATTTGCCGCTTGTTTTTGACTAAGCATCATTAAAAACAAAAAGGCATTTGTTGAAGATAAAAATTATTGTTTTATGAGCAACTCTTTTTGTTTTATTTTTATGGCCTTTCAAGGAGTATTTTTTTAACAATAAACCCCGTAAATACAATGAAAAATATAGTTTTGAAGGTACATGAGAAGGACAATGTGATTGTTGCCTTGACAGACCTTAAAGCTGGTAGTACCATTTCATTTGAAGGTCAGGAATACCTGCTCGTGGATGATATCGCCGCCAAGCACAAGTTTTACATGGAAGATATGCCTGCTGGTGGTGAAATTACCATGTACGGTGTGCTTGTTGGAAAGGTTCAGTGTGATGTAAAACGTGGTCAATTGATGACAACGGCTAATTTGAAACATGCTGCAGATCCTTATGCTTATCGTGGTTCAAATTTTGAATGGACTGCACCTGATGTTTCCGAATACAAAAACAGAACATTCAACGGCTATGTAAGGGAAGATGGGAGAGTGGGAACAGCAAACTATTGGCTGTTCGTACCTACCGTATTTTGTGAAAACAGAAACCTTGATGTTATCAGGGAAGCCATGCACAATGAGTTGGGGTATGCGGTAACAGACAAGTACAAGACGTTTACGAGGATGTTGCGGGAGGGCTATGAGTCTAAAAATGATACCAAAATAGAGGACCTTGTAGCAACAAGCAAGGAGTCTTCAAATAAGCGTGTTTTCAAAAATGTGGATGGTATCAAATTCCTAAACCACCAAGGTGGTTGTGGCGGCACGCGACAAGATTCTGCCGTGTTGGAAAATCTATTGGTAGCCTATGCAGATCATCCCAATGTTGGTGGTATCACCTTGATGAGCCTAGGTTGCCAGCATCTTCAGGTTGACAGTTTCATGGAGTCCTTAAAAAAAAGAAATCCATCTTTCAACAAGCCTGTTTGTGTTTTTGAACAACAGGGTTCCAAGAGTGAAGAGGATCTGATCAAAGAAGCTATTGCCGCCACTTTCAAAGGATTGATTGAAATAAATAAACAGGAGAGAAGTCCAGCTTCTTTAGACCACCTCACTGTTGGTGTTAAATGTGGCGGAAGTGATGGATTTAGCGGCATTTCAGCAAACCCTGCTGTTGGATATTTTTCTGATTTGCTTGTCGGGTTGGGAGGTAAAATTCTGTTGGCAGAGTTCCCTGAACTTTGTGGTGCGGAGCAGGAGTTGATTGATAGGAGCACCTCGAAAGAAACGGCAGAAAAGTTTATCCATTTGATGACGGCCTACAGTGATGAGGCTATCAAAGCCGGATCGGGGTTTCACATGAATCCTTCCCCCGGTAACATAAAAGATGGTTTGATTACTGATGCCATTAAAAGTGCAGGTGCTTGTAAAAAAGGAGGATCTTCTCCTGTTGTAGACGTCCTGGATTACACCGAGCCTGCCACAAAAGCCGGATTAAGCCTTGTTTGTACGCCTGGCAATGATGTGGAAGCCACAACAGGTAAAGCTGCATCAGGGGCCACCTTGATTTTGTTTACAACCGGATTAGGAACTCCCACAGGAAACCCTGTTTGTCCCACCATCAAAGTTGCTACCAACAGCATCCTTGCAAAACGCATGAAAGACATAATCGACATCGATTGTGGTCCAATTATCGAAGGAGAAAAAACCATCAAGGAAATGGGTGAGGAGATTCTTGAATATTGTATCAAAGCCGCAAGCGGTGAAGTTATACCCAAAGCTGTTCAACTCAACCAGGATGATTTTATTCCCTGGAAGAGGGGAGTGTCTTTATAATACAGGGTTGAAATAGTTGAAGTGGTTTAAGAGGTTAAGAAATGACACCTCAACCCTTAAACTCCTTCAACTAACCTCAACCCCTTCAACTTTTCAACTAACCTCAACCTCTTCAACTAACTTCAACTAAATATGAATATTTTACAACAATTCGACCTAACAGGAAAAACCGCTCTCGTTACCGGCTGTAACAGAGGGATTGGTATGGGAATGGCAATTGGCCTTGCTGAGGCAGGAGCGGATATTATTGGTGTAAGCGCTTCATTGAAGTCATCAGGCAGTGATGTAGAGCAAGCGGTTACCTCTTTGGGCAGAAATTTTACAGCCTACCAAGCTGATTTCTCCAGCCGCGAAAGCATTTACGTATTTTTAAATAAGCTCCAAGAAGATGGTCGTGTTGTTGACATCCTGGTAAACAACGCTGGCACAATCATGCGCAATCCGGCTGCTGAACACAGCGACGAATATTGGGATCGTGTCATCAACATCAACCTTGATGCCCAGTTTATTATTTCTCGTGAAATCGGTAAAAAGATGATTGAACAGGGACAAGGGAAAATCATATTCACATGTTCTTTGCTTACTTTCCAAGGTGGCATCAATGTGCCCGGCTACGCAGCCAGTAAAGGTGCATTGGGTAGTCTTGTGAAAGCACTTGCCAACGAATGGGCTTCAAAAGGCATCAATGTAAATGGTATTGCACCAGGTTATATTGCTACAGACAATACTGAAGCACTTCGTAATGATCCTGAGAGAAGCAAGTCGATTCTAGACCGCATTCCTGCCAAGCGTTGGGGAGATCCTGAAGATTTTAAAGGTGCTGTGGTGTACTTAGCTTCTGCCGCAAGCAGCTACGTTAATGGTGAAATTTTGACGGTTGACGGCGGATGGATGGGGAGGTAAAGTTTAAAGTTTTTGGTTTAAAGTTTGATTAGGGCATGTTCCCAAATTAAACTTTAAACCAAAAACTTTAAACTAAAAACTATCAGGCATTTCGATTGATGCAATTCAAGTCTTCAAACGCTACTTTCAACCTAGACATAAAGGTTTCTTCACCTTTTCTAAGCCAAACCCTAGGATCGTAATGCTTCTTGTTTGGTTTGTCAGCTCCTTCTGGATTGCCCAGTTGAGATTGAAGATAGGCTTCGTTCTTTTTATAATTGTTCAACACGCCTTCCCAGAATGCCCATTGAAGATCGGTATCAATATTCATTTTGATTGCACCATATCCAATGGCTTCTCTTATCTGATGCTGCGGAGATCCGCTTCCACCATGGAATACAAAGAATACAGGCTTTTCACCAGTGTTGAATGTTTTTTGGATATAGTCTTGAGAATTCTTAAGAATTTCAGGACGAAGTTGTACGTTGCCTGGACTATAAACGCCATGTACGTTGCCAAAAGCGGCTGCTACAGTGAATAATTCACCTACTTTACCAAGTTCAGTATAGGCATGTGCAACATGCTGTGGTTGAGTGTAAAGCTTGTCGTTTTCAACATCAGAATTGTCAACGCCATCTTCTTCTCCACCGGTAACTCCGAGTTCAATTTCAATACCCATGCCAAGTGGAGCCATGCGCTTGAAAAATTCAACTGAAGTTGAAATGTTTTCTTCTAAAGGCTCTTCACTCAAGTCTAACATGTGAGAACTGAACAAAGGTTGTCCTTTTTCTATTTTATATTGTTCACCTGCATCAATCAAGGCGCTGATCCAAGGAAGCCACTTTTTTGAAGCATGGTCTGTATGCAAAACAACAGGAACTCCATAATACTTTGCAACATTGTGAATATGCAAAGCACCTGAAATGGCACCTGAGATGTTGGCCTGCAGTTTGTCGTTAGGCATTCCTTTTCCTGCTATGAATTGTGCCCCACCATTTGAAAACTGGACAATAACAGGAGAATTGACTGCTGCGGCTGCTTCCAGGGTAGCATTGATGGTATCTGTTCCAGTGGTGTTAACCGCCGGCATTGCGAAATGATTGTCTTTTGCGTCTTGATAAAGCGCTTTTAGCTCATCGCCAAAAAGAACGCCTGCTCTGTATTTACTCATTTTTTGTTATTTAGAGGGTGCAAATATCGTTGTTTTAGTTTAAAGATTAAGGTTTAATGTTTAAAGGATGATGTGAATCTTACACAATAAACCTTAAACAAAAAACTTTAAACTCTAATGAAAGAGTTCTTCCAACTTCTTATTCAACGCCTCACCCCTCAGGTTCTTTCCGATGATTTTTCCTTGAGGATCAAGCAAGAAGTTCTGTGGGATTGCCTGTATGCCATACATCACAGAAACGGCATTCTTCCAATATTGAAGGTCTGAAACCTGCGTCCAGGTTAATTTATCGTCGTGTATTGCCTTCAACCATTTTTCTTTTCCAGTTGGTTGATCCAATGAAACTCCCAATACATCAAAACCTTTGTTGTTGTATTTGTTGAATGCCAACACCACATTTGGATTTTCTTGGCGACATGGTCCACACCAGCTGGCCCAGAAATCAATCAATAAATATTTGCCGCGAAAAGATGACAATGAAACCGGGTTTCCCAACGTATCATTTTGTGTGAATTCCATCGCCATTTTTCCTACACCTGTTTTCTTGGCAATCTCAATTTTTTCTGTCATTTCCTTGCCACCAGCTGAATTACGGATGCTTTCTGAAAGCGCTAGAAAAATAGGTTCAGCATCATCAGCATTGATGTCATATCCTGCATATTGCTTGAATGCATAAATTCCAATCGGAGAACTTGTATTTACCTTAAGATATTCTTTGTACTTCACTTTCATCTCTGCATCTACTTTTTCAAATTCATCATCAACCCGCTTCATCCCTGCTTCATCCTTCTTTTTGTAAAGCTCACTGTATTCCTTGTTCAACAATTCCATTTTGGCGGTAACGTCTTTGGTTACATCCTTCAGTTTCAAGTATTCGGCATGTGCTTTAGAACCTTTGATAGTAACGTTAGAGAATGAATCTACATTATTGATGTTGATTTTTGAGTTCTCTATGAAGATACCAGCCACATCTCTTTTGTACGAAATCATCCTTTTGGTTTTCGAAGAGGTATCTGAGGCATAACTTGCCCTCAAATTCCCCATCACTGGGTCGCTTACCATTCCCTTGAATTCATATTTCCCATTAATTACTTTTGAACTGTCTTGCGTTGATTTGCCATCAGCATAATATGACAAATATACCTTGTCAATTGGCTCTTTAATTTTGCTCACATCGCCTTTAATAAGGTATTGTTGTTGTGCCTGTACACCTGTTGTGGTCAGGACAAATAATGCAAAAAGAATTCTTTTCATGATTTGGGGTTGTTTGTTTTTGATTGCTTCTAAGTTAACTTTTTTATTTTTATTACCAATTGTGCTCTTGTCCTGGTACCACCCGCTCAGGTTCTTCAAGCGGATTTTCTTTCCAGTTTTTGTCATAAGACACAAACCATGACAGCCACATCGTTCTGGACAGCCTCATAAACAATGGCTGCATAGCAAGCATGGCCACAGCATTCGTGCCCATCCACCAAAAGAACCTGTTGTCGTCTAATGAAAGTCCAATGATAACCCACCATGCTACCAATGTTGCTACACTAAAGCCAACTGATAGTGCATAACTTACATATCCAGTTCCATAATAGAAGCCAACCTCAATTTCTGTGGGTTGTCTGCAAACTGGACAAACCTCGTTCATCTTTACAATTTTACCATATTTGTAGGCACTGGATGTTTCATAAATATTGCCTTCTCTGCACCTTGGACATTTATTCTTCAACACACTAACCAGATACGTCTTGTTTAAGTTTCCCATATTTTTGATTGCAATTTAGTAAGTACATTTTTTTTATTTGTGACATTCGTCGCACTACAGTACTGCCAGTATTTTTTCCATTTTAGTGCTTCTAGATCCTTTAACAAGAATCAATGCATTTTCAGGAAGATTCTCCTTCAACCAATTTGATGCCAATTCAGCAGTATCGAAATACATGAATGGATGGATGATTTTTCCAAAATCACCTCCCACAAGTAATATGTTTTTTAAACCCTTTTCAACCAAGATCTCCACCAACTTTTCGTGTTCTTTTATGGAATAATCCCCCAACTCCATCATTGCTCCTAAAAAAAGGTATTTGTTGTTTGACGGTTGATCTGCAAAATTTTCAATGGCAACTTGCATGCTGCTTGGGTTCGCATTGTATGCATCTAAGATGATTTTATTTGAACCCCTAGTAACCATCTGCGACCTTGCATTGTCTGGATGATATGCTTCTATTGCACTTTTTATTTTTTCGATTGATATCCCAAATTCAATACCCACCGCTATTGCCGCTTCAACATTGGGCTTGTTATATGAACCTACCAACTGAGTTTGAATCGTGTTGGATCCCCATGTCTTGTTCTCAACCTCCACCAATAGGAATGGTGCTGATTTGATAATGGATGTTTTGAAATTACCCAGTGAATTTCCATAATAAAGCACATGGTCGATATTCTTGCTCATGTCCAACAAATAATCGAGGTCGCTGTTTACAATCGCCATTCCTTGGTTCAACCCCAGAAAGTCAAACAGCTCACCCTTCCCTTTTCGTATGCCTTCTATGCCTCCGAATCCTTCCAAATGGGCCTTTCCACAATTGTTGATGATGCCGTGTGTAGGCAATGCAATCTTACAATACCCTTCAATTTCCTTCTGGTGATTGGCTCCCATCTCTATTATAGCCATTTCTGCATCGTCTTTGATGGATAATATGGTAAGAGGCACCCCAATATGGTTGTTTAAATTTCCTTTTGTTGTATATGTTTTGTAGGTTGATGAAAGAACTTCGTGCACCAATTCTTTTGTAGTTGTTTTACCGTTGCTTCCTGTGATTGCAATGAATGGAATGCTAAATTGCTTCCTGTGGTGCAACGCCAACAACTGCAAAGCTGTTAAAACATCTTTTACCTGAATGACCTTTTCGTCTTTTATTTCTGTGTCTTCGTCAACAACAACTGCAACAGCACCTAATTCCAAAGCTCTTCTTGCAAATTCATTTCCATTGAAATTGGGGCCTTTCAGCGCAAAAAACATTTGGCCTTTCGCAAGCGCCCTTGTGTCTGTTTGAACATGGGGATGTTCTTTAAAAATACTATACAGCCTTTCTGTCTGCATGATGCAAAGGTAATATGATTTTTGCTAGGAATTCTGAATCTTCAATAGCCTGGGGTTTAAACCCCAGGCTATTGAAGATATTTTTTGACATCTTTCAATCCAGGATATAAACAAAAAAAAACCGCCTCATTTGTGAATGAGACGGTTTCAATTTTTTTATCACTAATTTATTTCTTTCTGGTATTCTGCCTTCTATTGCTGAAGTTATTACCGTTCTTAAAGCTATTTCCTTCTTGACTTCCAAAGCGGTCCATCGCACACCTGAATCCAACAGTTGAAGCGGATTGGTCTTCATCCATGTATCTTCTGGTGCCTGGTCCTAGCCAATAAGCCCTGTCATCCCAACTGCCGCCTTTGATTACACGAGATTTGTCGTTGATCAAAGTAGTTGCACCATATCCGTAACTAGCCATAGACAATGTATCTCCATCCTTAAAGTTGATGACATTTCCTTTCTGATAATTCAATCTTTTCTTTGATTCTTCATCCGTTACTGCCATTGATTTTACCCTTCCAATGCTATCACGTTGGTATTCATTGTTAGCGTCTTTTTCCAATTTCTTGAAAACGTTACCGCGATATGGATTAAGGTCATCAACATCTAAGCTAGACAATGGTCTGAATACATCCGCAACCCACTCATTCACGTTTCCTGACATGTTGTATAGTCCAAATCCATTAGGCATGAATGCGTCAACCGGACCTGTTGTGGCTGAATTATCATTCAATCCGCCCGCTGTTCCCATGTAATCACCATACCCACGCTTGAAGTTGGCGTTGAACTTACCCTGCCAGCTTCCAAATCTGTTGTCCCTCAGTCCATTTACATTGCTAGACCAAGTATATACCTGACGGTTCATGATAAGTTCTTCTCCTCTTTTACCTTCTTTTACCTTGACATTTGGATTCTGTTTGATGTAACCCAATGCTGCATATTCCCACTCTGCTTCTGTTGGAAGCCTATAGTCTGGGAAAAGTATACCATCTTCCAATTTAACAGTTGTTCTTGGTCTGCCATTCTCATCTTGCAAAGCATTTTTCTTTGGCTTGCTTGCCTGAGGCGCATACAATCCCAACAAGTATGACTTGGTGTTGAAATTTTCTTCACCTTGGCCTTGGATGGTTTTAACTTGGTTTTTGTTGGCATAGCCTTTTTCAACTAAAATCAATTCATTCACCCTGCTGCCTCTCCAGATACAGAAATCACTGGCTTGCCTCCATGAAACACCTACCACAGGGTAGAAGTCATAAGATGGGTGTCTGAAATAATATTCAACCAATGGTTCGTTGGCAGAAAGCTCGCTTCTCCATACAAGGGTGTCTGGCTTAGCACCGTCTACCACCTTCAGATATTGCTCATCTTCAAAAGTTCTTTCAACCCAACTTAAATACTCTCTATAGTGTATGTTGGCTACTTCAGTTTTGTCAATGTAAAATGAAGAAACAGTTACCCTCCTTGGCACATTGTTCCAATCTCCCATCACATCCTCTTCGGTTGCACCCATAGAAAATGTTCCCCCTTGAACAAAAACGAGACCTGGGCCAGTGGCTTGTTCTTTTACAGGTGACTTATAAAAAGCCCCCATGTTTTTGTCGCTATAATTCCAGCCGGTTGCACTGGATTTTTCATACTTCTTTTTTGCAAAAGGAAGTCCGCCTTTACATGCGCTGAATAAAACTACGATTGTGGTCAGATACCAAAGGTTCCTCATAAAGTTGACTTTGTTTAGGATAAAGTTTCTTAACGGAAATTATAAAAGAATATTGTTCAAAATACTCATTGTTCACAACAAATGTAAGTGTTAAATTGAATCTATTCAATGCATTAACTCAAATTTTATGTTTAGTAAATGCTAAATTTGTTTTCTAACCAGCATGAAAAAATTTCTTCTCATAATAGTCTTGCTCGTAATGCTGTGTGATGCATCAGCACAACGACAATACGCCAAAGAGTCTATCTTGTCTGCTGGCCAATGGGTCAAAATCGCTGCAGACAAACCAGGCGTCTATAAAATTGATGCTACAATGTTGCTGGCCATGGGCTTTGTTGGCAAAACAAACTCAAATGGTATTCGCCTTTTCGGAAATGGGGGAGAAGTATTGCCGGAATCGAATGAAGCGATTTTCTCTGATGACCTGATTGAGAATGCAATTACAGTTGTTGATGGCGGCGATGGAATTTTTGATGGAAATGATTACCTGATGTTTTACGCAAATGGACCCAATCGTTGGAAATTCGATTCTTTGGCATCAACATTTAATTATTCCAAGAATATTTATGCTGAATCGTCTTATTATTTTTTGACAACCGGTTCAACCAAAGGAAGGCGGATTGCGACGGCAACAGCCCCTTCTTATTCCAATACAAACGTGGATGAATTTGATGAACACATTCACCATGAGCTAGACAGCATCAATTTTTTGAAGAGCGGGAAAGAATGGTACGGAGAAGAATTCAATGGGCAAGCTGGTGTCACGCAAAAACTTTTCAATTACACATTTAGTGGAGTAAATAAACCCAGGTCTTTTTCTTTTTACAGTGAAGTTATTGGTAGAAGCGCTGGAAACCCCAATAAAATAAATGTCATAGTAAATGGACAACCCTTGCTAGAGCATACCACTGAGCCACTCATTGGCACCCTTATTGAACAGGTTGCCAACGTGAGCAAATTAAAGGGCTCAGGTATGTTTAATGCAAATAAGCTAGACATTAACTATCGCTTTAATCCCGGAAGTGTAAATGCAAAGGCTTGGCTTAATTATTTTGATTTATTTTTTCGGAGGCCTTTGGATATGCAGGGGCTGACCCAATTGGTATTTCGGGATGTTGCTTCTGTTGCGAAAAACTCAGTTGCTTCTTTCAATATCAAAAATCCGGCTCAATCCATTACCGTTTGGCAAATTACTCTTGGAAATGAACCTGCATCGATCAAATTGAATCTGTCAAATGAGGGTGCTTCATTTATCTCTTCAGCTGAAATGCTGCATGAATACATCGCTTTTAGCCCGTCGGCGTTGATGGTTCCAAAGACTATTGAGAAGGTAAAAAACCAAAACCTGCATGCATTGCCTCAAACAGACTTGATTATCATTACCCAAGGTACGTTGATTGGACAAGCTGAACGTCTGTCGGCTTTTCACCAATCTCACGATAAACTAAAAACGACCGTTGTTGATGTTCGTCAGATTTATAATGAGTTCTCATCGGGCTCTCCAGATCCTACTGCCATCAGGAATTTTGTTAAAATGTTTTATGACAGGGCTGGTGCAGACCTCCCCCAACGGCCTCGTTACCTACTTTTGTTCGGAGGAGCATCCTATTTGTTGAAAGAGGCGGGGGTAAATATCACCAATAAAGTGCCGTCTTATCAAAGTGAATCATCTTTAGATCCATTAACGAGTTATGTAACAGATGACTATTTCGGGTTTTTGGATGATGGTGAAGATATCAACAAGACCGTCATTTTGCCTAAACTTGATATTGGTATTGGCAGAATCCCCTCCCGAACACCAGAGCAAGCCAAAATTGTTGTAGACAAAATCCTGGCTTACCACGGTCCTGAATCATTGGGCGCATGGAGAAATAAAATCACTTTGGTTGCAGACGATGAGGATTATAACATCCATCTGAATGATGCAGAATACCACAGTTTGATGATTAACGAAAAGGCGCCTGCATTGAATATAAAAAAGCTTTATTTGGACGCTTTCCCCCAGGAAAGCGGAACCGGGGGAAGCAGGTATCCGGAAGTCAACACGGCCATCAACCAAACAATCGATAAGGGTACCTTGATTTGGAACTATGCTGGTCATGGTGGGAGCATCCGATTGGCACAGGAGGCTATTTTAGACAAGAACATGATTGGCAACTGGAAAAACGAAAAAAGGCTTCCTCTTTTTGTTACGGCAACTTGCGATTTTGCACCTTTTGATGATCCTACGCAACTTTCTATAGGTGAAGAGCTGTTGGTCGGTCATCAAGCAGGTGCCATTGGATTGCTGACAACTACCCGGTTGGTTTTTGCATCAAGCAATAAAATCATCAACAACAATTACCTGAGGTATGCATTACAAAGGAATGTGGATGGACAGTTTCCTACATTGGGGGCATCTTTGCTTGCCTCAAAAAATTACACCGTTTCCACTTCAGGAGATTATATCAATGCAAGAAAATTTATTTTGCTCGGAGATCCCGCCATGAAAATTGCTTTGCCAGCATACAAGGTATCCACGAAAAGCATCAACGGCAAACCTGTAAGTCCAAGCGGAGATACGTTAAAAGGGTTGAACAAGTACACCTTCTCTGGTGAGATACTCACCCCCCAGGGCGACTTGGCCAGTGATTTCAATGGTAATGTAATTCCCGTGCTTTATGATAAAAAAATACCGGTTAAAACCTTGGCTAATGATCCCCTCAGTACCGTGGCTAATTTCACCACCCAAGAAAATATTTTGTACAGCGGAAAGGTTAAGGCCGAGAATGGAAAGTTTACATTCTCCTGCATCATCCCCAAAGATATTAATGAAGCGTATGGCGCGGGCAAGTTGAGCTATTATGCAGAAAATGGTGAATATGATGCATCTGGAGTAGAGGATGGGTTTCAGGTAGGTGGATTGGGGAATGATGCTCCTAAAGATGGAGCAGGTCCGCTTTTAAACTGTTTGTTGAATGACTCAAGCTTTACCAATGGAGCTGTTGTTGGTGAATCTCCCCTGTTGGTTTTGAGGCTATCTGATTCTTCCAACATCAACATATCAGGCATTGGAATTGGGCATGATATTACAGCAGTTTTGGACGGTAATTTCAGACAAACTTATTTTTTGAATGACTATTTTGAACCTGAATTGAATGGATTTCTTAAAGGTACTGTAAAGTTTCAGTTGCCTAAGATGAATGAGGGCAGCCATTTATTGGTACTCCGCGCATGGGATGTGTTCAACAATTCTGGACAATGCAAGGTAGATTTTAATGTGGTTTATCAAAAAAACACAGATGTTATTTCCCTTAAAAATTATCCCAATCCAGTGACAGCAGAAACTGTTTTTGGGTTTCAATTGGCAGGACTTACTGGCATGGTAGACGTTGAAATACAGGTGCTTACAATGAAGGGACAGGTGGTAAAAAAAATAAATAAGGCAATAAATTCTGCACCCAATCGTTTTATCGAAGTTGTTTGGAATGGGCGTGATGAAAATGACAACAAACCACAGTCTGGAATGTATATTTATAGGCTGTTGGTGAGGAATGCGGCAGGACAAACAACGCAAAAGGTACAAAAGCTCATCATCCTTTAATTTGAAATGTCTTAATTTAGCATTACAAAACACTTGATATCGAAGCAATTATACCCAATTATTCTATTTTATTGTTCTAAAAACCTATTATGAAAAGAAGTATTGTGCAAATTTTTGCGGGGGTATCTATTCTATTTTCCTCTGAACTCGCATTCAGTCAATCAACAGGACAAACCATCAATGTTGTTACAACAGCGGTGCCGTTTTTAAGGATTTCTCCAGACGCCCGTGCCGGTGGTATGGGAGACCTTGGTGTAGCAACTTCTCCTGATGCCAATGCTCAGTTTTACAATGTTGCAAAATATGCTTTCGCAACCCAACCTTCAGGGATAGGCGTTACGTATACGCCTTGGTTGAAAGACCTTGGATTGAATGATGTTTATTTGGCTTCATTGGCAGGATATTATCAGTTGGATGAAGATCAGGCAATTTCAGGTTCTTTACGTTATTTTAGTTTGGGAAACATCCAGTTTACCGACAACCTGGGAAATGATTTAAACTCATTTCGTCCACGTGAATTTGCTTTTGATGCAGGTTATTCCAGGAAACTTTCTGATGTATTGAGTTTGGGTGTTGCGTTGCGATACATCAATTCCAATCTTGCCGGTGGTCAGGCGGTAAACGGTGTTTCGTACAAAGCAGGCAATGCTGTTTCGGGAGATATTGGATTGTATTATTCCAGTATCGGCGAAGATGGAAGTGGATTGAATTTGGGTTTGGCCATGACCAATCTAGGTTCTAAAATAAGCTATACAAGTGATGCCACTCAGAAGGATTTCATCCCGGCAAACCTAGGATTGGGCGCTCTTTATACGTTTACAAGCAATGAAGTAAACCAACTTTCATTCGGATTAGACATTCATAAATTGATGGTGCCTACACCTCCAGCCTTGGGTGACAGCGCCGGATTGGTGAATTACAGGACCAAGGGTGTTGTAGGTAGCTGGTTTGGATCTTTTAATGATGCACCAGGTGGATTTGCTGAAGAATTAAAAGAGTTTTCTTTTTCTCTTGGAAGTGAGTTTACGTACGATAATCAATTTTCTGTGAGGGCGGGTTATTTTTATGAAAACCAAACCAAAGGAAACAGGCAGTATTTTTCAATGGGTGCTGGTTTCAAATATTCTTCCATCAACATGAATCTTTCTTACCTGATTCCATCGGGTTCAGGAGTGAACAGAAACCCATTGTCTAACACGATTAGGTTCAGTGTTTTGTTTGATTTGTCACCAGTCGAAGGTTATTAATCATCTCAACGATACAATTTTTCGAACGGCCCACTTGGGCCGTTTTCTTTTTTCATACTTTTATAAAAAATAGCAGATGGCATATAGAATTGGCTTTGGAATTGATTTTCACCAGATGGTTGAAGAACGCGACTTATGGATTGGCGGGGTCAAAATACCACACCACAAAGGAGCCAAGGGTCATAGCGATGCAGATGTTTTGCTACATGCCATTTGCGATGCCATGTTGGGAGCCCTAGCATTAGGCGATATAGGAGTACATTTTCCGGATACAGACCAAGCTTATAAAAATATCGACAGTAAAATTCTGTTGGACAAAACATATCAGTTGATTACAAGCAGGGGTTACAAAGTGGTGAATGTTGACAGTTCATTGTGTTTGGAAGCTCCAAAAATCAAACCCTATGTTGCTGCCATGCAGGAAGCGATTGCGTCGATCTTGAAGGTGGAAATCACCGATGTTTCTGTCAAGGCAACAACAACAGAAAAGATGGGTTTTGTGGGCAGAGAAGAGGGATTGGTGGCTTATGCTACTGTTTTACTTGAAAAACAATAACGATTTAACGATTCTGTTGTTGAATAACCTCTGTTTCAGTACCCAATTCTTTAGGATAGTTGTAATTTTGCAAAAATGCATTCGTTGAAGGTTCGTATTATAAATCATTCTTCTCATCAATTGCCTGCCTATGCAACAGAGGGTGCATCGGGTATGGATATTCGGGCCAATCTAGAAGGTGGTTTAACCATGCAGCCGATGCAAAGGATTCTTGTTCCTACCGGCATTTTCATAGAGATACCAATGGGGTTTGAAGCACAGATCAGGCCCAGGAGCGGGCTTGCGTTAAAGCAGGGAATCACGTGTTTAAATTCGCCTGGAACAATAGATGCCGACTACCGTGGAGAAATAAAAGTTATTTTAATCAACCTGTCTGGAGAAATCCAGGTTATTGAAAATGGGGATAGAGTAGCGCAGTTGGTATTTCAAAAAGTGGAACGAGTTGACTGGGAAGAGGTTCAATCAATTAGCGAATCAGCAAGAAATGAAGGTGGATTTGGTCATACTGGAAAAAATTAAAATAAAAAAACATGAGGATATTCCTCTTATTACTTTTGGCATCGGTTTTTGCAATCTCTTGCAGATCAACCAGGAAAATCACAACTGTGATTACAAAGAAAGACAGCGTAGTGGTTGTTGTTATCAATCCAGCTGATTCAGACTCCGCAAAAAGCGTGCGCGCTACACTTTCTAGCATCAATGCAAAGCAAATTGAGTTCAATACTTTTTCTTCAAAATTAAAAATCGATTACAGCGACGATAAGAACAATCGGTTGGATTTCAACGCTTTTATGCGCATGAAAAAGGACAGCGCCATTTGGGTTTCAATCATTGCTGCATTGAATATAGAGGCCTTTAGGGTGATGATAACACCCGATTCCGTTACGATCATGAACAAGCTTGAAAGAACAATTCAGAAGAAACCCCTTTCTTATTTACAAGAACTGACCAAAGTGCCGTTTGATTTTAAAACCTTGCAGGATTTGATCATTGGGAATCCAGTTTACTTGGATAAAAACATCGTTTCTTACACAGACCAAGGTGATCGCATTTCCATGTCAACCATTGGAGATGCATTTAAACATTTTATTACGGTGAGTAAAAATGACCTGAGTTTGTTGTTCAGTAAGTTGGATGATGTAGATGCAACCAGGAGCAGAACAGCCAACCTTTCTTATTCAGAATATGCAGCAGCCGGGAATTGGATGTTTGCCGGCATGCGAAAAATTT
Organism: Chitinophagaceae bacterium; assembly: GCA_044350285.1. Taxonomy (GTDB): domain Bacteria; phylum Bacteroidota; class Bacteroidia; order Chitinophagales; family Chitinophagaceae; genus Pollutibacter. The sequence goes on from JBILHX010000001.1 coordinate 60,160, forward strand.
CTCTTTCAGAAAAGACAAAAATTGATGTGCAGCTGGAATTTAAACAAGTGGAATTTGACAAGCCAATGAACTTCCCTTTTGCCATTCCTAAGAATTATCGCTATAAGTAATGAATTAACATAATTTATTCAATTTAATATCAATATTTGTTGATTATATAAATACAGTCACATGATGAAATGCCTTGCTAAAATATTGTTTTTTGTGTTGATTGGATTTTCCATTTCGGGTGTTAGTGCACAAACAAGAGAAGAACTTGAGAAAAAGAGAAAAGAAATTCAACTGGAAATAACTTCATTGCAGCAAGCACAAAGTGCCATCACAAAAGACAAAAAAGCAAGTCTCTCTCAATTAAAACTCATCGAAAAAAAACTGAGAAGCCGGTATGCCTTTATTGATAATCTCAATGATGACATGCGGTTGATCGACAATACCATCTTCAGCAACAACAGGGAAATATACAGGTTGCAAAAGCAACTGGATACATTGAAGCAGCAATATTCAAAAACAATTGAATACGCCTACAAAAACAGAAGCAGTTATGATATGATGAACTTCATATTTACGGCAACAAGTTTTAATGATGCCATCAGAAGGGCTTCTTATCTAAAAAGCTATCGCAGATACCGTGATGAACAGGCTCAGAATATCATAAAAACAAGTAAAGAGCTTGAAGCCAAAATCAAGTTGCTTACCGTTAACAAATCCGAAAAGGTAAAAGTGCTTGATGAGCAAACCAAGCAAAAGCAAATCTTGGAAGAGGAAAAGCAAGAAAAAAACCAGTTTGTTTCTAAACTCAAATCAAGGGAAAAAGAAATAGAGAAAGAGATGATTGCAAAGCGAAAAATCGAACGCAACCTTCAAAATGCAATTGCTGCCATCATCAAAAGAGAAATTGAATCAGCCAGAAGAAAAGCCGAAGATGAAGCGCGTAAGTTGGCTGCAAAACCAGAGGCTGAAAAAAAGACCATCACAGCCGCTAAACCAATTTCAGCTAGAAAAGAAAACATTCTCGAGAATACACCTGAGGTTACCAAAGTGTCTGTTGGATTCGAAAACAACAGGGGTAATTTGCCTTGGCCAGTTGAGAAGGCCAATGTTGTTTCCAGCTTTGGAAAACAAAAAATTGAAGGAACCTCATTGATTGAAGACAATATTGGACTTACGATTCAAACCAATGCAGGAAGCAATGTTAAAGCAGTATTTGAAGGTATTGTTACCACTGTTTATGATATTGCCGGCAGCCAAACAATCACCATCAAACACGGCAAGTATTTTACAACCTATTATAACCTTTCATCCGTTAACGTGACTAAAGGAACCGCTGTTCAGATGGGACAGTTGCTTGGCAAGGCAGGGGTTAATGATGATGGCGAAGGTGAAATTATGTTTGTTGTCAATATCGAAGCAATATTTGTCAACCCAGAAATCTGGTTAAAAAATCGCTAGGTCCTATCGTTGATTACTCTTCAAAACGTTCATATAAAGGGTCTCGTAGAGCGGGACAATATTTTCAATGTCAAATTTGAGCGCCTGTTCCCTGGCTGAAAATTTAAAACCCTTGTGCGTTTCTTCATCCCCTAAAATGATTTTTCCAAAATTACCCATGCTTTCAACATCACCAATATTTCCCAGAAATCCATTTACACCGTGGCTAACGATTTCTGGCAATCCACCTGCATTGGTAGCAACAACTGGTGTGCCCGCTGCCATGGCTTCCAAGGCAGAAAGTCCAAAACTCTCATACTCAGAAGGAAGCAGAAATAAATCCGCTATGGCATAAATTTCCTCCATGTCTTGTTGCTTGCCCACAAACCTTGCATCTTCACAAATGCCAAGTTCCCTACACAACTCTTCAGCCATAGGCCTTTCAGGCCCGTCGCCCACCAACAGAAGCTTTGATGGGATATCTTTTCTGATGACATTGTAGATTTTGATTACATCCGCAATCCGTTTTATTTTTCTAAAATTGGATGCGTGGAGGATGATTTTTTCACCTTGAGGTGCAATCACTTTCCTGAAAGCATCTATGGGTTTTTTGTTGAACCTGTGGATGTCAACGAAATTATGAATTACACTGATTTCCTTTTCGATTTTGAAATTTGAGAAAGTTTCTTCCCTTAAATTATTCGAAACTGCAGTAATCGCATCACTTTGGTTGATCGAAAACGACACCACTGGTGCATAGGTTTTGTCTTTCCCAACCAAGGTTATGTCTGTTCCATGCAGCGTTGTGATAAAAGGAATATGCAAACCTTCTGTCTCCAATATTTTCTTAGCCATATAGGCTGCGGATGCATGTGGAATGGCATAATGAACATGAAGCAAGTCGATATGGTTGTTACGCACCACATCAACCAACATACTGGCGAGGGCCGTTTCATATGGAGGGAAATCAAACAAAGGATAGGTTGGTACACGCACTTCATGATAAAAAATATTGGCACTAAATCCTGTCAGCCTCACTGGCTGTTGGTAAGTTATGAAGTGAATGTTATGTCCTTTGTCTGCCAACGCCTTCCCCAATTCTGTTGCCAAAACGCCACTTCCTCCAAATGTTGGGTAACAAACAATCCCAATGTTCATGTTGATGATTTTAGATAAAACGAAATTACCATTAATAAAGTTTAACCGTCTTGGTTAATTCTGTTTAAATGATGCTTAAATTTAGCATTCATTTTAAACAGGTGTTCAATTAAAATTTTTACAAATGCTAAAAAAGGCTTTCATATCTTCTTTTCTGTTGTTAGCAGGGTTGTTTTCAGAGGCACAAACATCATTGGATTCAATGATGTTTAAAAAGATCTCGGATGAGATTTTCATGAACGGCCAGGCCTATTCCAACCTTCGTTTTTTATGTAAAAAAGTTGGACCTCGTTTGTCGGGTTCAGCAGGTGCCGCCAAGGCCGTTGAAGAAACTGCCAGAATGTTGCGTGAAGCAGGTGCCGATACGGTCTATCTACAGCCTTGCATGGTCCCTCAATGGGTTCGCGGAGCCAAGGAAGTTGGTAAAGCCACCCTTACAGATGGTAAAACAATGCCACTAAATATAGTATCATTGGGAAATGCTGTTGGAACGCCTGTTGCTGGTATTACAGCGAAAGTAATTGAGGTTAAAAACTTTGCAGAGTTGGAAAAGTTAGGTGCTGAAAAAGTGAAAGGAAATATCGTTTTCTATAATTTCAGGATGGATCCCCGTCATGTCAACACCTTTCGCGCTTATGGTGAAGCTGGAGTCTACCGCGGTCAAGGTCCTTCAAAAGCTGCAGCCATGGGTGCAGTTGGTGTAATTGTTCGAACCTTGTCTCCTGTTTTGGATGACAATCCACATACGGGTGCCACGAGGTATGATGAAGACAAACCAAAAATTCCTGCCGTTGCCATCAGCACAAACGGTGCCGTTGAATTGAGCAATGCAATTGCAGCAGGTAAGGTTAAATCAATCTATTTCAAAACAAACTGCAAGATGCTCCCGGACGTTCTTTCGTATAATGTTGTGGGTGAAATGCGCGGTTCTACTGCACCCGATGAGATCATCACCGTTGGTGGGCACTTAGACAGCTGGGACCTTGCCGAAGGTGCGCATGATGATGGAACAGGTTGCATGCAAAGCATTGAAATCATCAGGGCATTCAAATCACTTGGTTTAAAACCCAAGAGAACAATCCGTGCTGTCATGTTTATGAATGAAGAAAATGGGTTGAGGGGCGGAACAGCTTATGGCGACATTGCTAAGAAGGAAAATAAAAAGTTCATCATGGCCATGGAAAGTGATGCCGGTGGATTTACTCCAAGGGGATTTGGTTTTACCCTGCACCCTTCACAAAAAGAAAAATTGATGTCGTGGAAACCACTCTTTCATCCGTATGGTGCTACAGAATTTAACGAAGGCGGCGGCGGTGCTGATATCGGTCCTCTTCGTGCACTGGGTACGGCGATGATTGGACTCAATCCGGATTCACAAAGGTACATGGACTTGCATCATGCAAAAACAGATGTTTTTGAGGCCGTGAGCGAGCGTGAATTGAACTTGGGTGCCGTTGTGATGGCAGCTATGGTGTATATGGTTAGTGAGTATGGGTTGTAAATTTATACAGCCAGGGACTAGGGACAGGGGACGAGGGAACAGCCAATACAAATGAAGAATGAAAAATGAAGAATGCAACAGCCATCAAACTAAAATTGGGCCGCAGTAACTGGCTGTTCTATTTTTCATTTTTCATTTAAATCAGCTTCCTAGTAAAAAGATGGCAGGTTCTTTGGGTAAAGATGGCGTATTCTCTTTCCAAGATGATATTTTCTTGGTTTTTACCCATTCTGTAGCCGATGTCAGGTTGTATGCAATACAAAGCTTTGTGTCTGGGTGACAAACTTTAAGAATGGAGGCTAGCATCACATTATTCCTGTAAGGAGTCTCAATAAAAAGTTGGGTGCACTTTTCTACAATTGCTTTTTTTTCTAATTCTTTTATTTTTTTTTCGCGATCAACAGATTCAATGGGGATATAGCCGTTGAATGTAAAGGATTGTCCATTCAATCCGCTTGCCATCAATGACAACAATATTGAACTTGGACCACTTAGCGGGTTAACTGTTGCCCCCATCTCCTGAGCTACTGCAACAAGTTGTTGTCCGGGGTCTGCAATGCCCGGGCACCCTGATTCGCTTACAATGCCTATTGTTTTATGATTGTTAAGGCATTGTCTGAATGCGGCTACAGAAGCTGCTTCTTTTGCATCAATCTCATACCAATCCCTTTTGTCAATATCAAATTGTTTGTCAATTTTTTTAAAAGCCCTTCGTGCTGTTCTTATATTTTCAGCAAAGAATACATCACAGGCATTTATTTTTTCAGCAATATATGCTGGCAGGGTATTATAACCATCCTCCGAAAGTGCAATGGGAATAAGGTAAACAGTTCCAATCATGCTGCAATTTAACGTATTGCAGATTCTTTTTGTTTGATTTGATGCATGCTGATGGTTGCAGCAATTACGGCATAGGCTGGCGCAAAGATCCAACCAATCCCAACAACAAAATGCATGAGATAAAAAACAATCCCATTGCCTATTGCCAATCCTTTGTGATGCCCAATGAAATCGATGCTTTTGCCTGCACTCATTTTGTTGCGCTCACAAGAATAATCCAGCATTGAAAATCCATAATAGTAACATTCAATAATAATAGCAAGTAGGGGAGTTGCCCATCCAACGAATGGCAAGAGAGATAAAAACATAATGGAAAGAACATAAACTGTTTGCCATAGGGTATTGCGCACAGCCATCCTAACACCCCTTTCTACATCAATAAGATATTGTCTGAAATTAAAGGCAATGTTTTTTCCTTCAATGATTGATGCCGTTTTTTCACTTAAAAAAGAAAAAACGGGTGAGCCTATAATCAGCCAAATATACTTGAAGAGTGAAAAATAAAGCAGCATGAGTATCAACCAAAGAATAACGGATGCTACTGTAAAAAAAAATCCAATCCAGCTGCTCTCTAGTTTATCAAGCCAGCTTTGTAGACCTGTGTCTATTGTCAGATAAGAAATTACAGCAGTGGCTGATTTTCCAAAAAAATACATGCTGATTGTAAAAAGCATGGCATAAAATATACCAGGGATGATGATCCATTTCCACAAGCGATGCTCACGGATAAAATCATGTGCCTTAAAATAAGATTGAATCGCTATGACTATTTCTTTAAGCAGGTCTTGGTTTTTTTATGAACGGCAAAATACGAATTTAAAGTGAATTGATATACCCATTTATACCGATAACTTCAACGCTCATTTTATTTAAAACACTATCTTCATAAAAATCATACTTGTGAAACAGGAAAAAAAGTCCAAATTACTTTCTTGGTTGTCTTTTTTAATTGGTCCAATTTTTTTTATATCCGTGCTTTTATTCAAACCTTTTTCCCTTGATACGCTTTCTCTGAAAGTGCTTGCTGTAGCGGTTCTGATGATATCATGGTGGATTACTGAAGCCATTCCAATGCCGGCTGTTGCCATCATTCCATTGGTATTGTTTCCATTGATGGGGATTTCAAAAATTGCTGAAACCGCTGCCCCTTATGCCAATGAAGTGATTTTTCTTTTTATGGGTGGTTTTATCATAGGGTTAGCCATTGAAAAATGGAACCTACACAAACGAATCGCACTTTCCATCGTTCAATTTACCGGTACAGGAGGAAATAAAATCATCTTGGGCTTCATCATTGCCACCGGTTTTATCAGCATGTGGTTGAGCAACACGGCCACGACAATGATGATGTATCCAATTGCTGCCTCCGTCATCTCTGTGGTTGGAGGGAAAAATATCACAGAGAAACAATCTAAAAACTTTGCCCTTTGCATCATGCTGTCCATAGCCTATGCTTCTAATTTTGGTGGAATTGCCACAATAATTGGCACACCACCAAATGTTGCCTACGCCTCTTTTATGAGCAAGAAGTATGGGTTTGATGTTTCTTTTTCAAGTTGGATCATGGTTTGTGCACCCATTTCTTTGTTGCTGTTACTTTCATTGTATTTGGTGCTCACAAAAATGTACCCCAATCACATTGCTTCCAATGTTGACATGCAATCGCTTATTAAAACTGAACTGAGCCAGCTGGGACCTATGAGCATCCCCGAAAAACGGGTACTCTATGTTTTTTTGACGACTGCCTTTTTATGGATTACCAGGGATATGATCAACAAGACTGGGTTGGTAAAGCTAGATGATAACATGATAGCAGTCTTTGGGGCGCTGCTGATGTTCATGATTCCCTCAGGGTCTAACAATGGCTCTCAAGAGCGAATCCTGATTTGGCCAGACACTTCAAAAATGGCCTGGGGAATTCTATTGTTATTTGGTGGTGGAATTGCATTGGCGGGAGCTTTGGAAAAAGCTGGACTAATCAATATGTTGGGTAAATGGCTGGCTGGATTTTCAGGAACATCAATCTTTGTTTTGATATTGGTTGTTGCCGTATTGTCGATTTTCATCAGCGAAGTCATGAGCAATGTTGCACAAGTTATTGTTTTTGCTCCCGTTGTAACAGGCATTGCTGAGGCTGTAAATGTCAACCCTTTTCTCCTTGGGATACCAATGACGTTAGCCGCGAGTTGCGCTTCAATGATGCCAATGGGAACCCCTCCTAATGCCATTGTTTTTTCAAGTGGTCATATCAAATTAAAGCAAATGATCAAGACAGGCTTTGTGATGAACCTTGTCAGTATTCTTTTAATTGTACTTTTTACTTATTTCGTAGTTCCCTATGCGATGGTATTGTTCAAATAAGCAACCCTAAAACTTTGGACAATTTATTTTTTTCTTTAGCGGGTCTTTGAACTTGCCGATATAAATGATTGAGAATTCAGTTCCTCCTTTGTAAAGAGTGGCCGGCCTCAGTGTTGAGTTATTGATGTCGTAGGAAAATCCAAATCGGAAACCATTCACTTCCAGTCCCAAATATGGAATGGCCGCATCTCCAAGCCTATACCATCCTCCGACATAAAGTTCAAGCGGATTGATTTCATCATAATTCATGTTGAATGACATTGTTGCACCCGCCAATGTCTCCTTGGCTCCTCCTTGAGTTTGGTGGATAAAGCTGGCATGAAGTGCCTTGTATTGTCCTAATGGGAGAAAAGCCCCTCCATGTATTGATGCCCGTGAATTAAGCAAGTAACTGCCTCCTAAGAATGATTCTGATGGCCTATTTACATGATAAATTGAAGCTCCCAAATAAAAACTATTATCGCCATTTGTACTAAGCGCATACATCACACCTGTGTTAAAATCAAGATAGTTGATTGAAAATGGATTGTTCCCAAATATTTCTGAAGTGACCCCAGTGAATCCAAGGGGAGTAAGTTCATCTTCAAAATCGGCCCTTCTTACATCTAGCCTTTTGCTTGCATAAGTGCCTTGAAATCCAACCGTGATCTGGTTTTTGCCATCTTCATCAAGTGCCTTCGAATAGGCTGTAGAAACACTGTAAAAGCTGTTGTTTAATATCTTATTTCCGCTTTGATCATTGACTGCAAGTACTCCCACTCCCCAGGTATCATTGATTGGCAATGTATTGTTTAAAATGGAAAAGTCGTATGAAGCTGTTGATGTAGTAAAAGCGTTATTTATGGTGGGCCACTGCTTTCGATAGTTTCCAGAAAAGCGATAGGTGCCGTTGAACTTTCCTGTATAGGATGGATTTAACGTTAGTGGTGACACAAAAAACTGGGAAAAGTGCGGGTCTTGTCCATACGCTGTTGCTGCTTGAAGCAAAGCAACAAGTAAGAACGATTTGACGAGTAAATGGAATTTTATTTGCAAAAAAAATATTTATGATTGTGATTTTTCTCCGTAAGCCAGATCTCCGGCATCTCCTAATCCTGGAACAATGTACCCCTTTGCTGTTAACTCTTCATCAATTGCACCACACCATATCTTCACGTTCGGTTCATGCCTTCTCAAAAAATCAATTCCCTCTGTACAGGCGATGACTGATACAACGTGGATGTCCTTGTATTGTCCTTCCCTTTTTAAAAATTCGATCGTTTTTACCAAAGATGCTCCTGTGGCCAACATTGGGTCGCAAAGTATCACAGTTCTGTCATCAAGTGGGGGACAAGAAATATACTCCAAACTTATTTCAAAGCTTCCATCCCGGTGATGCTTTCTATATGCTGCAATAAATGCATTGTCTGCCCTGTCAAAATAATTCAACATTCCCTGGTGCAAAGGCATTCCAGCCCTGAGTATTGTAGCCAAAACAGGTTGTTGCTGAAGCACCTTTTGCTTTGCTATGCCCAATGGTGTTGTAGTATCTCTCTCTTCAAATGGAAGTCCCTTGCTGATTTCATAAGCTGCAACTTCTCCGATTCGTTCAATGTTTCTTCTAAACCGCATTCTATCAACCTGTATTGAAGTATCCCTCAGCTCACTGATCCAATTGCTGACCAACGAATGATGTTCACTTAGATTTTTGATCATACAATGCTTAATTTTGAGATTGATTACAACAAAACTAAAGCCTTTGGCTTTTAATTCCTATGAATGACCTAATTATTTCATACCTAAAACATTGTTAATAATAATAAAATGATTTATCGCGTAATTGGATTAATGAGTGGAAGCTCTTTAGATGGTCTTGATATTGCCTTTGTTGAATTTGAAGAGATTGCAGGTAAATGGCAATTCAACATTGTTGAGGCAACCTGTATTTCATATTCCGCTGAGTTGGAAAGTAGTCTTAGAAATGCAACAAAATTAACTGCATTTGACTATGCAAGATTGCATGGTGAGTATGGACATTTTCTTGGAAATACTGTTAATGATTTTATCGAAACCAATCAACTTCAATACAAAGTGGCATTGATTGCTTCACATGGTCATACCACATTTCACGAGCCAGGATTGTTTAGTAC
>JBILHX010000216.1:0-3147 GCA_044350285.1 Chitinophagaceae bacterium
ACAGAGCTGATGTCTTCAAGGATGAATTGGTGGGGGAGGTATCGTTGGTCAATGACTTGAATGACATGGTTGTTGTTTTCCTTCACCCAAATAGTACGATATGACTTGCCATTTACCTTCATGTTATAAAATTATGATGCTGGATGCTCTCAGAAATCATCTATTTGATCATGTCGTTAAAATCATGATGGGTGAAATTACTTAAACTTACGTAAATGAATGCAGAGGGAAGTTTAGCATACGATATTCTTGATATCTGTTGTAACTTTGCGGACGCTATCAGATGGTGTAATGTCATGCAATCGATATTTTGTCTGAAATGACTTTTCAACAAAACACATAGAACTAATTTATATGAATACTGAATTCCAAAAGATAATAGATTTTCGCAGGTCAAATAGAAGCTTTGACCCCAATGTTCCGGTTCCAGAAGAAGTGATTCGCGTGAGCTTAGAGCGTGCCATTTTATCTCCCAACAGCAGCAACATGCAGTTGTGGGAATTCTATTGGTTGGAATCGAAGGCGGCTATTGATGAAATGATTCCACTTTGTTTGGGTCAGCAAGCAGCAGCTACAGCACAACAGATGGTTGTTTTTGTTACCAGAAAAGACAAGTGGCGCATGCGTGCCAATTGGAACCTTGAGCGTATTAAGGAGACCATTGTGGGTGAACCGAACAAGATGCAAACAAACGGTATGAAGTATTACGGCAAACTCATGCCATTGATTTATACCAACGATCCTTTCGGACTCATGACTTTCATCAGAAAAAGTATCAGCTTTTTTATGGGTTTGAAAAAGCCATTTCCTAGAAGTGGAGGTATTGCCAATCAACGCGTCACTGTGCACAAATCATGTGCATTGGCGGCCCAAACTTTCATGCTTTCCGTTGCTGCAGAAGGATTTCATTCTTGTCCAATGGAAGGCTTCGATGAGAAACGTGTGAAGCAGGCGTTGAACCTGCCAAGGGGTGCTGAAATCAACATGATTGTTTCTGTTGGACTCGGAACCCAAGAGGGAATTTGGGGACCTCGTTACCGTGTTCCTTATGAAGAGGTTGTTTTTAAGAAATAGTTTTTATTGATTTTAAAATCAATTCAACTTTTTGAAAATATTTATAAGCGAGGCTGCAATTTTTTTGTATCCCTTGTCTGATGGATGTAAGCCGTCGTAGGTAACATTAATTGATTTCATTGGATAGGGATATTCATCTGCAGTTGGATTGAATGGTATTCCAATGAAATCAGGGTATTTGAAATTTTTATAAGCACCATCAACAGGGTTTTTCAAGCGTTTGAATTTTACAAGTTGTGCATGCCCCATTCCTTCTTCGTGGAACAAGTCAACAACTTTTATATTCTCATACTTGCCGATTTCAACAATCGCATTGGCAAAGTCTTCCAACTGTTGACCGCCTTTCTCTTTATAAGATCCCCACGCATTATTTTTTGCATCATTGATATATACAAAATCAACGCGTTGCATCGGAGTTATCAATACAATGCTTGCCTGATCATTAAGCGATCGTAATTTATCAACGATAACCCTGAAAGATCCGTTAACCGTTTTTGTTCCTGTGTTGTTTTTATAGTCATCAAATGTTCCGAGTTGCTTTGCTCCCCACCAATCATTTGTTCCCAAAAAAACAGTGTAAATATCTGCTTTTTGGATGCCTAGTTTTTCGATGTCTGTAGCAATTTTAGTGGCTGTCCACCCATTGTATCCTTTGTTAATATACTGAATATTTTTAAATTTTTCTGTGACCAGGGTCATGTATCCTTTCGTAATTCTATTGCCTGTTTCATTTTGATGGTCGTTCAAATAGGTGATTGAATCACCGAGTGCAACCCAGGTAATTGGCTTTGGCGTAAAGGAAAATTGTGCTCCAATCATCAAGGTGAATAGAATGATTTTTTTCATGTTATTTTGGTAGTGCATGCAACAGTTCCATGCCTGTTGATGATCGTATTTTAAATCCTGTCCATGGTTTTACATTTGAATCTGGCTGTACATTCAAATACTTATCATAATCCAATTTTTTTAGTTGGATACCCAAAAACGCAGTTACGAAATGTTGGTTGATGTTGTTGATGCGGTATTCGTTCCAGGATGATTCTGAATAATGGCCAAATTCATTTGGATTGATACCTGGCATCAGAGTTTCTGCAGGAGGGGCATTGGGGGCTATATTATGGCGGGCATTGAAGTAGGTTAACATGTAGCGGTTGGCGTTGGTTGCGCCTTTGTAAATGGCCTTAATTCCATTCTCGTAGCCGGATACATCATCCAGATTGCCAGCTACGAAAAAAGTAGGAACATGCAATCCTTCGAGTCCTTCTGCATCCCACACGCCGCGTTGCATTCCCCAAGGTGCAAAGGCCACTACAGCTTTGATTCTTGGGTCTTGTGTTGCTTTAAATTCTGGGTCGTTTGTCATGCGAACTTTGATGGCGTGACTTCCCCCAGTTAGTTGCGCGAAAGTGGTGTCTAATTTTTTGCTATAACCAGCACCAGCTGCGTTTAGCACACCATAGCCACCCATTGAGTAACCAATGATGCCAGTGTTGTCTGCATCAGCCATGCCCTTTAGAAAATGTTTGCTGTTCGATGCGTTCCATTCTGCAACCTGATTTATAACAAACAAGATGTCTTTGGCCCTGTTCAGCAACGTACTTTGGAATCCATCTCTATCGCTATACGTTGATTCTGTATGGCCAATTGCAACCACTACATAACCTTTGGAAGCCAAGTTCTCAGTAAGGTATGTTAACAGCAGTCTTGATCCGGGATATCCGTGGGAAACCACGACGAGCGGAAATTTTCCTTCAGTTAGATTTGGTTTGGCATTGCGTGTTGCTCTTCCGTAAAGTGTATATGGAATGAGAGGCCTTGAGGTATCCTTAAAAATACCCATTGTAGCATCATAAGTTGTAAGTTGATTTTTTGCATCTTTTACTATGGCAGGGTACCATACTTCCAACTGCAACTTTCGGTCGTACAATGGATCAACACCAGCCTTGGACCTCAAAACATCAACCTGACCTTTGTGAATTATTTCCAACGTCTGCACACCAATCGGATAGGAACCTCTGGCAGATAGTGCTGGTGCATCTGGAAGTGCATCGCCAACAATAAAGTCAGTGCTTT
>JBILHX010000209.1:0-3196 GCA_044350285.1 Chitinophagaceae bacterium
TTCGTTGTTGAAGCTTCGGGGCAGCTGGGGTAAAAATGGAAACATCGGTGGTATTGGCTTGTATGAATTACAAGGTGGCTATAACACTACAGGAAGATATGAAAACATCATCGGATTTAGTTTGGGTGGTATTCCCAATCCAAAATTGAGGTGGGAGAAAACCAATACGGTGGAAGCGGCTATTGAATACGGACTGTTGAAAAACAGGATAACAGGTTCAATCGGTGTTTATAACAGAACAACCAATGATAAAATTGCCAACGTTCTTCTGCCCAACTCAACGGGCGTCAGCAGCATCCGCACCAACAACGGCTCAATGCAAAACAAGGGCTTGGAGACTGACATGATCGTCAAGGTTATCCAGAACAAAGATTGGGAAATACGCCTTGGTGCCAACATTGCTTGGAATAAGAACAAAATATTGAAGCTTCCATTCAACGGCAATGAAAACAACCGACAAGGTGGTACCCAGATTTATGATCCTGTCACTGGGAAGCTGATTTGGGTTGGAGGTTTGCAGGAAGGACAGGAGCCAGGTGAACTCTTTGGATATGTGATGGAAGGGCTGATCAGGGATGCAAAAGATCTTGCAGCCTACAATAAAATTGATTTGGCAGCCGGGCAGGTTCAGCTGAATGCCGCAGCTGGTCGTACTTTGACGAGTCAGCAATTGCTTACCCAAAGGGGACTGAATCCTAACCAGTGGTGGACAACCAGCCTGGGTGATGTTCGTTGGAAAGACATCGACAAGAATGATACCATCGATTTCAGGGACAGGGTTTTCTTGGGAAGAACAATTCCTCGTTGGACGGGTGGCTTTAACCTTTCCGTTGGTTGGAAAGGATTGCAATTGTTTGCCCGTATGGATTACGCATTGGGATTTGTACAAATGGATTTTCGCCAGTTGTGGGCCATGGGCAGCATGCAGGGTGAATTCAATGGTACAGATTTTGTAAAAGATTCATGGACACCAGAGAACCCCAATGCCAGGTTCCCAACGTATATGAATCAGGACCAGCAATTGAAAAAGAATTACGACAGGAACAGCAACATGTTCTGGGTAAGTTCAAATTACCTTTGCTTTAGAGAGCTGACGCTCAGTTATGCTGTTCCGCGAAGCTTGTTGAAACGTGCTAAAATTGAAGGATTTACGTTAATGGTGACAGGTCAAAATCTTGGCTATATCAGCAACAAAATGCTCAAACTGCCAGAAAGAACAGGCGAACAGGATGGTGCGTATACCATTCCTACCCAAATGGTTTTTTCAGCAAATCTTACATTCTAATATTTTAATCATACACAATGATAAAGAATACATTTAAAGTCGTTCTGTTTTTCGCAATGTTGACAATAGGAATGACATCGTGTAAAAAAACATTGATGCTTTCCCCACAGGATTCTTTTGGCAGTGGAAATTTTTGGAAAAATGAAGCCCAGATCACTGGCTTTATGCAAGGATTACACACCTCGTTCAGGGGAAACATGTTTCAGTTTTTACGGTTGGGCGAGATGCGTGGGGGTGGCTTCACCACGGCTGAAGTATTTCCTGTTTCTTTGAATGAAGTGCCGTTAATCCAACAAAACCTGGAAGAGAATTCTTCCGGAGTCTCCAACTGGGGCGGTTTTTATAGTGCAATTCTTCAACTCAACTTGTTTATTCAAGAAACCGAAGCGGCAACTATTTTGGCGGCTCCAAAAAAGGGTTATTTTCTGGGTCAGGCCTATGCCATGAGGGCATACTATTATTTCCATTTGCTGAGAACCTATGGAGGTGTTCCGCTTCGGCTTGTTCCTGAAGTGCCCAATGGTATCACTGATCCGGTGGCTTTGCGCAAAGCGAGGGCTACTGAGGCTGAAGTGCTGGCTGCAGTTAAAAGTGATGTTGACAAATCCGTTGCTTCATTCGGAACCGCAGCTACTGCCAACAAAGCCCAGTGGAATCCTATGGCAGCGTTGATGTTAAAAGGTGAAATCTATCTTTGGTCAGCCAAGGTTTACAACAATGCAGCCGATTTGGGTACTGCAAAGTCAGCCTTGAATGCTGTTACTGGATTTACGTTGCGCCCTAATTTTGCAGATGCTTTTTCGTACGCCAACAAAAAGAACAGTGAGATCATTTTTGCATTGAGTTATTCTTTTGCAGAAGCTGAAATGCCAAGTGTTTCAACCTTCACATACGATTTGCCCGGATTGGCTGGTGGTTTTTATGCAGACTCTTTGGCATCAGGCGTTTTCATTTCCACCAATCCTGATCCATTGATTATTGGACAAACCAATGCACAACAAATCATTCAACGATATAGGTACAGTTTTGAATTGTTCCAGAGCTATGACAATGCGGATAAACGCAAACTCGCAACATTCTATGATTTTTATAAGGTCAATAAAACCGGAGCGCCTCCGTACAAAGTGGTTTCGCGAAATACTGTACTCAGAAAATTCTTGGGAACCATCGACCAAAACAAGCGTTATTTTTCTGATGACTGGCCGGTTTACAGGGAAGCAGACAGGTTGTTGATGCTTGCTGAAATTGTAAACGCTGAAGGCGGTGATCCAACTGTTTACATCAAGCAAATCCGGGATCGTGCTTTTGCTGGGGCAGTCAATGATAAAGTTCCATTTGTAAATGGCAGCAAAGATGCCAATGAACTATTCATTTTTGCAGAACGCAGCAAAGAGTTTGTATTTGAAGGGAAGCGCTGGTACGACGCAAGAAGAATGAAATTTGGAGCAGAGCCGCTAGCATACATCAGTGCAAGTCATCCTTACGGAGTGTTGAACAAAGCTACACAAGCTTATAGGTTATTGTGGCCTATTGAACCTGCTATATGGACAAACGATCCATTGGTGAATCAAACACCTGGGTATGTAACTTCAAAGCCAAAATAGAACCTGCAAATAGGAATTTCAACGTCATATATTATGGGTCTGGGGTTAATTCCCCCAGACCCTTTTCTCACCCGTCACTGGGTGTATAACATTTTAATTCTATAAAAATGAAGATTCAAGGTCTTATCGCTGCTGCTTTTACGCCATTCAAGGAAGATGGTTCACTAAACCTTGGTTTGGTGCCAGCATTGGTAGAGAAACTTATACAAGATGGATTGAAGGGAATATTTGTTTGTGGTAGCAACGGTGAAGGCCCTAACATGACCACTGAAGAAAGAATGATGGTGGCTGAAGCCTTTGTGAAAGC
>JBILHX010000033.1:0-27986 GCA_044350285.1 Chitinophagaceae bacterium
CGCTGAATCAAAAAGGCTTGCCATTCATGCTCAGGCAATTGGAGCTGATGCTTTTTCTTCAGTTGCAGCATTCTATTTCAAACCCACTTCAGTAGAAACGTTGGCGCATTGTATGGCAGAAATTGCATCAGCAGCGCCTGGACTCCCTTTTTATTATTACCATATTCCCATCCTAACCGGTGTGGGTATGGACATGATTGATTTTTTAAAATATGCAGGGGCTCTTATACCAAACCTTGCTGGTATCAAGTATACCTCCGCTACCATTCATGAATACCAAAGCTGCCTTGAACTTGAGAATGGAAAATTTGATGTGCTCTTTGGTTTTGATGAGTTGTTGTTGCCTGCACTTTCAATCGGTGCAAAAGGTGCCATTGGAAGTACCTATACGTTTGCTGCGCCACATTATCTGAAAACGATGGCGCTGTACTTACAATGCGAAAACGAAGCAGCAAGGAAAAACCATGCATTCATGGTAGAAGTGATTCGGGTTTTTGCACGTTATCCATCAGTGCCTGCACAAAAAGCCATCATGAAAATGTTGGGGTTTGACATGGGTCCTTGTAGGTTGCCCTTGGTGACCCTGAGCAAGATCCATTACGACAAGCTTTATTCAGAACTCGAAGCAGTTTCTTTTTTTGAAAAGGTCCCTTCCATTGACATCGATAGAAAAGAATCTTAGTCTAAAAAGATTATTATCAAATAGGGACTATCTTTCATCTGCTATTGCTTAAAAATGCAGCCTTCTTCTTATGTAATCAACTTTTAAAATTATTCTATATGAAGCGGAAAAGATTTTTTGCCTTGGTCATTTCCTTGTTAATGGTCATTGTCAATGCAAATGCACAATCCTCTCTTGAACCAACCGTATTGCAAGAGCAATTCCAGGTTCCCTTGTTAAAGGGTAAATCAAACAATCCGTTCATCAGGTTGAAATTGGTGGTGTCTGACAAAATGGAAATGGCGGTAAGTGGTTTCCAGTTCAGCCTGAAAGGGACTGCATCTTTGCAGGATATACAAGAACTTACTTTGTATTATTTCAAAAATGATTCAACTACAAATGCATCGTTAGATTTTTCCAAGGCACAGTTCTTCGGCAGTGTTCATCCCAAAAACAATAAAGTGACCATCAAAGGTGCGCAACTGCTTAATCAGGGTACGCATTATTTCTGGCTGAGTTGCAACTTAACTCCGAATGCCAATGCGTTGCATGAGGCAGATGCGAGTTGTACCCAAATTAGCATTGGTAATAAGCGTCTTGTTCCAGCTCCTGAAGGAAAAAATATCAATCAAAAGATTGCTGTTGCTTTAAGGAAACCCAATGATGACAATGTACATACATACCGCATTCCAGGCATCACCACTTCTAAAAAGGGAAGCTTGCTGGCAGTTTATGATATGAGGCGAGAGAGCAGTCGCGACCTCCAAGGGCATATGGATATTGGATTAAGCAGGAGCCTTGATGGTGGTAATACATGGTTGCCTATGCAGGTTGCCATCGATATGAAAGAGTGGGGCGGTTTGCCGCAAAAGTTCAATGGGGTTTCTGATGCATGTATTTTGAGTGATGACAAAACAGGAGCCATATATATTGCTGGACTATGGATGCATGGTGTTTTGGATAAAAATGGAAAATGGATTGAGGGTCTGACAGACAGCAGCAAAGCTTGGAATCACCAGTGGCGCGAAAAAGGCTCACAACCGGGTTTTGATGTAAAACAGACCAGCCAGTTTTTGATTGTTAAGAGTACCGATGAAGGAAAAACATGGAGTGAGCCCGTCAACCTTACGAAGATGTGCAAAAAAGAAGAGTGGTGGCTTTGGGCACCCGGACCTGGACATGGTATAACCTTGAACGATGGCACGTTGGTATTCCCTACACAGGGTCGAGATAAAAACGGCAGACCATTCTCTAACATCACATACAGTAAAGATGCCGGTGTAAATTGGCATACTTCAGTTGCAGCAGACACGGGTAGTACAACTGAAAGCATGGCCGTACAATTGAGCAATGGGGATATCATGCTGAACATGCGGGCCAATGAAAATGCCAACCGGAAAGGGGATAACAATGGCAGGGCCATTGCAGTTACCAGTGATTTGGGAGAGACATGGACCAGTCATGCAGCAAGCCGCAGTGTATTGAATGAACCTGTTTGTATGGCAAGTACCCATAAACACAACTATGTAAAAAATGGAAAACCAGCTTCAGTCTTGCTATTTTCAAACCCCAATACCAAAGTCGGGCGCAACCACATGACCATTAAAATGAGTTTTGATGATGGGCTTACTTGGCCTAAAGAGAATTGGATGCTGCTGGACGAATGGAACAGTTTTGGATATTCCTGCATAACTTCAATTGATGAAGATACCATTGGTATTTTATACGAAGGAAGTGGCGCCCACATGGTTTTTCAGAAGTTTTCTTTTAAAAAGATGCTGAAGTGATTTTCTGAGGAAGTTAGACTGCAAACAAAAAAGCGTTCAAATGAAATCTTATATTTTTTTTCTGCTATTTCTCTTGGTGTTGGAATCTTACGCACAACAAACAGGGGAAAATGGCAAATGGCATGCCCCACAAAGCCTACAAACCTTAAGGCAAGCGCCTATTGCGTTGATCCCTTTCCCACAACAAGTTAAGTGGTTGAAGCAAGGATGGAAGCTTCCCTCTCAGCTGACAATCGTTGTTGATGAAAATCAACAATCACAGACTGAAAACGCTGTGCGTTCTTTGAAAGCGCTGCTGACAGCTTCCTCAATAAAATGCAAAGTGAAAGCCCTGTCTCCTATGGCTAAGGTTCCATTGTATTCTATTCATTTAAAGGCAGGGAACAATCCATCCCTAAAGGCAGAAGGCTATCAATTGGAGATTTCAACATCAGGCATTTTTATCCAGTCAAATGATGCTGCGGGGTTTTATAATGCAGTTCAAACACTTCGGCAAATCTTGGCTCAAAAAAATGCATTGAAGGAACTGCCCGGTTGCAACATTACGGATTGGCCTGCATTTGTTGTACGTGGTTTTATGCATGACAATGGACGCAACTTTCAAAGTATAGAAATGTTGAAGGTACAATTGGATAAGTTGTCATGGTACAAGTTCAATACATTTCACTGGCACCTCACAGACAACCCAGCCTGGCGTGCACAAAGCAAGATCTATCCACAACTGAACAGTGCAAACAATAGAATGCCGGGCCGTGATCCTGACAGCAGCTACAGTTTTGATGATATCCGGGAGTTGATCCGCTACGCACGTGAACGGAATATTTCGATCATACCTGAATTCGATATGCCTGGACATAGCAAGTATTTTGAGCCAACATTTGGATTTAAAATGGAAAGCGAGCAAGGCATGCAAGTGCTGGAAAAACTCATTGATGAATTCTGTGAGGAAGTCCCCTTTGCTGATTGCCCAATCATCCACCTCGGTTCTGATGAAGTGCGCATTTCCAATCCGGCAGCATTCATCAAGCGAATGACTGCCCGTGTAAAAGCCAATGGAAGAAGTGTGATGGTATGGAACCCTGGCCTGCCTGCAGAACCAAGTACGATTGAACAAGTATGGTTGGAGGATGCCACATTTATTCACCGAAGGACCAGCAAAAATCCTTATGTTGATTCTTATGGTGGTTACCTCAATAATTATGATGCCTACTCATTGATTCAGCGGTATTTTTTTCAGCAGATTTGTAGCAAGCCTTTGGGCGATTCATTGGCCTTGGGTGGTATCGTTTGCTGTTGGCCCGATGTCAGGGTGGAGGACAAGTCAAAAATCCCATTGTACAACCCGGTATGGCCTGGTTCCATTACCTACAGCGAATCACTTTGGTGTGGGCGCCCAGATTTCAAACCCAATTACATGAATGTATTGCCTGCAGTAGGCACTGAAGCAAACAATCATTTTCTCGAATTCGAACAGCGTTTGAGAAAGCACCAGCAACTGTTTTTCTCAAATAGCCATTTTCCTAATGTACCCTTTGGTCATGTTGAATGGAATATGACAGGCCCTTTTTACCGCAGTGTCAATGATTCCATTGATAAGGAATTTATTGGTAAGGAAGCTGCGGCGAGCACTTCGATGGCCTATCAAACAAAAATAGTAACTGGTGGCATCCTTCGTTTTGAAGAGCTTTTGGGTGGAGCAAAATTGTCAAAACCCGCCAATGAAACGGTATACCTGACTGCGTATACCTTCAGCGCAAAAGCAAGGAATATACATGCCGTCATTGGTTTTGAAGCACCTGCACGCAGCAATAGGCGAAGTGCTGGAATTCCAAACAATGGCCAATGGGATGCCAATGGCGGAGCGATATTCATCAATGATAAAGAACTGCCTGGCCCTGTATGGAATATGCCTGGAGGTAACCGATACCTGCAAGCAACATGGGATAAGCCGGCGAATGAAATGCCGTATACAGATGAAGAGTTTTATTGGAGTCGCCCCCCTGCTGTTGTCGCATTGCAAAAAGGGTGGAACAAAATTGTCGTGCGTGTGCCAAGAACTTATGTGGACCAAAAATGGATATTTGCATTTGTACCTGTCAAGCAGGATCCAAAAGGAAATTGGATTGAAGACGGATCTGTAAAAATTCAGGCTTCAAAAAAATAATTTACATTTTACATCCAAGCAATGGGTCATTCTTTGCTTAGAATATGTATCAAGCCTGCAGGAATTACAGACATCACTCAAACTCTTGTACATTCTGTTTTTGCAATGGCTAGCTATAGAGCTTTGTGCATGAAAATGACGTTATGAATACAGCTGAGAAAGACAATTACCTGCTTGTCATCAAACTAGAGTTTGGATACTTTATAAAAAAGTTCTATTTGAATTGTAGCAACATTTTTTTGATGTTGACTTTGAGCATTAACACTTGCACTAGTTGAGAAAGTCAATAAAAGTAGGATTATATTTTTCATAAATAAATATATAAAGATGCCACTAGCCTAAATAACTGATAAAAAAAGAAAAAGCCATCATTGCTGATGGAATGTATATTGTGGGTTATAATTTGATTTAAGAAGATTTAACCAAGATTTTGATTCATGTAGCTAAGCAACTATTTGGCAACATCTATGTTCATATTGACTTGGGATACTGAAAATTAGTGATATGGGTCTAGTCGGTAATATTTTTGTGATGCATTTTGATTTTCTAATTGTATTGAAATAAAAAAAGCAGCTATGAAGTTTCAATTCATAACTGCTTAATTTTTTATGCTCCCCTTTTCCTCGAAAGATGCAATTATAATAAGTTGTTATTTGCTAGCTTTCTTTTTTCCCATTCTTTTGAAAGCATATTTCACAACAAAGTAAATAATCAATGCAGAAAGTACTCCAGTCAAAAAATCCGTCATTGGCACCATTATAGCAGTATAAACCATCATCGAAAATTCAAATTTTCCTGCATGCTTGATTTCTTTAATTTCAGCTGGTTTAATCATATTACTCGCAACCCAAACTAAAATTCCACCAATACAAGCCATTGGAATTAATTCTAAATATTGAGCTAAAAAAAATGCCATTGTTAATTTTAGAACAGCTTTAAAGTAACCCGCCAAAGGAGTTGTAGCACCCGCTTTGATACTTGTGGCTGTTCTTGCTAAAGCACCAGTGCACGGAAAGCCTTGTACCAATGGTGTTATGATCTGAACCAAACCTTGACCAAAAAATTCTTTGTCAGGGTTAAATGGCGTGCGATCATTTTTTGCTAATCGATCTGCCATCGAAGAACACAAAACACTTTCTACACCCGATACAAATACAATCCCTACTACAAAATATACAATGTCAAGCATCACACCTCCGGTCATAGTGGGTAAAAAAGGCAATTGTAAATTGAAAAAGTTATTTGGAATAGACCCATACAAATCACGAACCAAAATTACATTCTTGTCGGCTAACAAAGTAGCTGCCAATAATGTAGCAGTAGACATAGCAATTACTGGACCAGGTATGTAAATTGATATTTTCAAAAGATATTTTGCTAAAAGAAATGTTATCAACCCTAATAACATTGACCACCCATTGATTAAATGGAGGTGTTCCCTCATATATGTAATTTTCGCATTTAAACCTACAGAGCTTTCACCAAGTAATGTTTTAAAACTATCTAATCCCAAAATATCTTTGAAATTTGTAGCAGCAATAGCCACGGCAATACCCACGGTAAACCCAACAATAATAGAATTGGGAACAAGTTTAGCGTATTTACCTACGCCATATATACCCATTATAATGAGAATGATGCCAGAGATGATAGATACCAATACAAGGAAGCCATGTGCTTGCTCAAAAGATCCACCATTAGCGGTGTTACTGTATTTTGAAATCAAGGCAGCAATAACCGGAATAAAAGCAGCTGTAGGTCCATATACTTGATACTTTGAGCCACCAAATGTTCTTCCTATCACACACGCCAATGCACCTGCTATAATACCATGTTCAGGCCGCATACCCATTGCCATTGCAAAGCCCATTGCCATAGGAATGGCTGTCATGGCTACTATTAAACCGGCACTGAAATCTTTATAGACTGTCTTCAACCAATTTTCCTTGGTTAAGTCTTCCCATCGAGAATCAAAAAAGGTAAAAAATAATTTTATTCGACCCAATGGGGCTGTTGGAAATTTTGCTTGTTGCATTTTTTTTTATTTAAATAATAGATTTAATTCATCCTTACTCGTTGTATTTTGATCGCATGTCCAAGCGACTTCTCTATATTCCACCTTCGATTTTTTTATTAAGGGAATAGGATCAAAACCATTTTTATGCGGTTTAAGGTTATACTCTTTGGGTAAATAGACAAGGTCTATTCCGTGTGCTACATAAAAATTTAAAAAGGCATTTCTATTTAAGCCATGAAACAGCTCAATTTTATAGGAATGAAGACTAGATTCGTACGTATTTGTAATAATATCTATGGCATCATTAAAATGGGCGCTTGCTAATGCTCGAATTATTTTGGCAGGATGATAAAACAGTAGATCAGTTATCGAATCGCTGCTGTACTCTGAGTACATTAAAATGATATGTGATTGTTCTTGCTTTCGTTCTTCGAGAGCATATTTCAGCGTATTTAACGACTCTATTCTAAAGTCAATAGGGATTAGTATCTTTTTTATCATGTCCTAGTCGATTAATTTTGATAATGCAATACTAGGATGACGCTATAAGAGCCAATTAAGAGTAATATTAGAATTTGATTAGAATTTCTGAATTTGGAATGCTGACACACTCAATACTATTGAAGATTGAAAGACTTGCAGGTTTTGCAGAATTTTTGAATTATAATTATTGCTAATGCATAATGGAGTTATACGACTATCGAAATAACAGACGTAGTTGTTAGTCAAGACGTCTTGAAGAATAAGCAAAATTTAGCTTTTTTACAATACAGCAATGGGTAATTTAATTTGTACTGTAACTCCTTTATTTAGCACAGAATTGATAAGAAGCTCGCCTTTGTGAATTTTGATAATGTTTTGGGTTAGGGGTAAACCAATCCCATAGCCATCATATGCGGAAGTATTGCTTGCCCTAAAAAAAGGATCATATATAAATGGCAATTCTGACTCGGGAATACCAATACCTTGGTCTTTAAATAGCATTAATATTTCATTGTTTGTGGAAGCCAAACTAACAACTACCGGTTTATTACTCGAATATTTGCAGGCATTTGTAAGAATATTTGTCATGGCCAATATGATTAATTCTTTGTTGCCAAATATTTTTAATTTTTTTGGGTTTTCGGGTAACAACTCAAAGTCTATTTTTATGTTATTTTTCGGAACTAGTTGATTCATGATTTCATTGGCTTGCAATATTAGCTCGTCAGTTCTTAAAATGGTATAGTTTAATTTATTCTCCTTGTACCCTATTTGTGCTAAAAACAGCAAGGACTGGCTTATTTTATTGAGCCTTTCTGATTGTTTAAGTATTTTTTGTAAGGCTTCTTTATACTCTGCCGGAGTTCTATCTTTCATTAAAGCCACGTCAGCCTCACCAATAATAGCAGTAAGTGGTGTGCCAAATTCGTGGGAAGCATTGCTAATAAAGTTTTTATTGGTTTCAAAAGCTATTTCTATCCTATTCAGAAGATTATTAAATGTAGTAGTAAGCCTGTTGATTTCAACTGTATTTCTATTATCATCGAGACGCAAATGAATATTGTCTGTGCTTATGCTATTTACTTTGGTAATTATTTTATTGATGGGTTCAAAAAATCTCTTTGAAAATATATAGGTAAGGTAAATGATGATTAAAATTGAAATAAACCCGCCTGCAAATAATACTTTTTTCAGCATTATTAAATGGTGCGTATTGTAGTAGTTTTTTGCTGAAACTATAACAAAATAAAAACCATTCTGGGCTTCCCTTTTTTTCCCATGATAAAAAATTTCACCTTTTTGAAAATTGGCAAATTGCTGATTGTAAACCAATTTTAGGAAATTGAGTGGAATTGAATGCGTATCTGCTAATTGTTTCATAGAGATTGCGTTGGGGCAATACAGTATGTACTCTTTTTCATCACTTAGCAATTCTAAATGCTCTTCCCTGATATTTTTTAATATCTGAGCGTCTTTCTGATTGGATTCGAAACGGTGTTTTTCTGCAACACTAACCCTTGCCTCCAGTCGCTTATAAAAATCTGCGTACGAGTAATTTGATAAATAGAAATAAACGCTTGATCCTAAAAAAAACAAAATCAGGCTTATTGAAATTATTAACAGAATGGTAATTTTACGAATACTACTCATGCTTCTTTTAGTATATAACCCATGCCTACTACAGTATGTATTAATTTTGGTTCAAAATCAGCATCTATTTTTTTTCGAAGGTAATTGATGTATACATCTACCACATTGGTTCCTAAATTGAAGCTGATATCCCACGCATTTTCTAACAGAACCATTCTTGACAATACCCTGCCCTTGTTTTTGAGCAGTGTGAATAATAATCGATATTCAGTGGCGGTAAGTGAAATTTCTTTGCCATTTCGGCTAACCTTTTTTGCATCATCATCAAATAACAAATTGGATATAACATATTTTGCCCTGGGCTCATGGGCGCCAATTTTCTCCATATTTGCCCTTCTTAAAATTGCCCTTATTCTGGCTATAAGCTCATTAAACTTAAAAGGCTTAACTAGGTAATCATCTGCTCCCGAATTTAACCCTAGGGCTATATTGTCTGGAGTATTTAATGCAGTTAAAAAAAGTATTGGCGTTTGAATTCCATGTCCTCTAATTTCTTTACATACCTCTATGCCATTTTTTTCAGGAATCATTATGTCTAGCAAGACTATATCATATTTGTTGTTTAAGGCCATTTCAAGACCAACTTCACCATTTAGTGCAACCGATACCTCGAAAGATTCTTCCCCTAAACCCTTTTTAACAAAATTTACTACATCCGGCTCATCTTCTATCAGTAATATGGAGATAATATTCATTGATGTGAAGCTATTAAAGTTATTTTTGAGTTGTGCAACAACATTTTAAACTTAATATTACCAAATATATTGCAAAAAAATCTATGAGCCGCAATAATTCCATACGGTATCTTGAAGAGTACGTAAATGCTAGAATTCTCATCAAACATAAAATTGGTCGTGAAGTTTTTATGAGAATCGAGCGCTTTTTTAACTATTGAGTGGAAAGTGACAATAAATCTCCCCACTTCAACGAAAATGCAACTATAAAGCGATGATTGAGTATATCAGAATTAGGAAATTTAATGGTTGAACTTCGTTTCAAATTACAGGAGGTTTATTTACTTAGCAACCGCCTTTGCGAGGAACACGTTTATACATTATTTTACCAGCTCGTTCTACAAATTCGCCTGCTACAATTGGATATGAATACTTGGGTGCCTTCGATACACTGTGGCTTCTTATGATTATTTTGTCGTTAACTTTCAGGGTATGTAATTGCTCAAATTCATTGTTAACCTCTATTCCCAAACCAAGAATATAATCGTCACCATTTATCCTTACCATCATTCCGAAACCTAATTGCGAGCCTTGAGGAAGAGAAAGGGAGGTAACAACACCTTCCATATTGGTGAAATTCCTAATGGACTTATTTATTTTAGTTGCTCCGGCTTGTACTTTTATACCTGCTGGAGACGCTTCCCATTTTTTATACATTATACCTGCAGGGGTAGCCTCCCATCTTTTCCTTGCAGCTTTCATTTCAGCAGCAGAGGGAGGCTTTGGTATAGCCTTTTTAGAAGTTGCATTTTTAATATCAAGATTTGCAAATACCAATCCGCTTAACAGAACCAGCGGTAATATCAGCGCGTAAATGATTTTTTTCATGCTTTTTGACTTTGTTTCTTGAAATTCGTTTTCAGTGTAACGGTAGATAAAGAATAAAGTTACATTTTAAAATTATAGCTGCAAATGCCATAACTCACTGATTCGGAAACAAAAAGCCATCATTTCTCATGGCCTCGTTTAGTAACTCCCCTTGATTGGGCAAAGTTGCAACAATGAATTGAGGGTTATTTTAAACCAATGGGTCTATTCATTGTATACTTTTCTGGTTTTCAGTACTTTCCCCAATAATTGTTTGTAACAAATTAGTTTAACTTTCTATCACCCTGTGTCAGGTTTTTTTTAATCTCATAAACCTGGTTTCTCATTTCAGCCAATGAACCAATCAAAATATAATATTCATATTCGTAAATAGAATTTTTATTAAGGATTTCATCTTTTATGGGTGCTATATAGGAAGTTGATGTACTTGTTGCTTCTTTACCGGGTTCCCCAGCCATTCCAGCCAAAAACATGATGCATTGCGGATTGTAAACAAGCATACCAACATCAGCATCATCAACAAATGCCATCCAGTTTTCTGATACCTCTTTGTATCTGCCCCAAAATCCACTAGATAGATTCTTTACTTCCAACTTTTTGTATGGCTCATTGGTAAAGGGTGCATTTCCTTCATAGGTAAAAAGATTTTTCAACGCAGAGATCGGATAAACTGCCGGTAATTCTTGGTTTCGCATCAAACTGTCGCCATAGATATCATCTGTACGGTGACAAGTGAGCCGGTTTCTGATGGTCAATATATTCCCGTTTAAAAATGTCCACTGTTCCATTTCCGCTTCGGCAGGGCGGTTATTCATATCCCATTGCATGGGGACACATTTTACATACAAGGTATCCTTTGATTGTTTATAATCGAGAATTTTGGCGCGATTTCGAAAAGCATCGCCTACTTGAATCGGGTTCCATGCCCAGGGTGACCAGTCAGGTGATTGGCCTACTGCTTTTCGATCAAGGCTTTTACCCGCGTAATAGGATTGTTGTATGTAACGGCCTTCGTCGGCAATATTCACAAGACTGCGTTGAGACCCTGAATTGGAGATCCAAGAAATAGCACCACCTCGGGTAAGGTCGAATTTCACGGTCAGCTTCCCATTATCTGCTACTAGTTCCTTGGGTGTTTGGGAATCGATCTGTTTATTGGGTTGCCCAAAACAAACTGTAAAGCTGAGCAATGCGGATAGAATAAAAGTGACTCTCATGACTATTAAATATGAAGTAAAAATAATTGATTGCAGCTTATGAGGGTCATACAATCTCACTATAACCCTTTTATTATTCTGCTTCCCTTTTCCACGAAAGATGCAATTATAATGCTTTGATTGGTAATGTAATTATCAGGAAATTAACGGTTATGACTAATGGTCATAGCTTATTACTCTGGAGATTTTCCATTTGCCATTATCATTCTTCCAAATCATTAAAAATTTGAAAGTGCCAATTTCGAGTTTCCCATTTTCAATATGTTTGAATTGATGCTTGCCAATTTCTATTGCACCATAACCCTCAATAGGGTGGACTTCTAAACTTTCTTTGATAAGATTTCTTTTAAGGTCATAATCTCTATTAAATATGGATTGAAAATTTATAAAAACTTTTTCATAGCCAATTAAGCCGCCATTATCCTGATACCACTCAAGGTCATTGGTAAAATATGATTTCATTACATCCAATTTTTTTGAATTATATGCCTCGAATAAGGAACTGTCAAGTTGAGCAATTTTAGTAAATAACTCTTTTTCTGTGGTGGCTACTTTTCTTTCGTTTTGAGCTGAAGTACTTGAACAAATGGAGATACTTAAAAAAATTAAGATTAGATTTTTCATATGCAAATATACAAAGTTGCAACAGCCTTAGCTCATTGGCTTTGATCGAAAAAGTACCGAAAATTAAGATGCTTTTGTGGCCCCCTTTTTCTTCGAAAGATGCAACTATAATGCGTTGATTGAGTATGTGACTATTAGGAAGTTGGATTAAAATCTGTGCTATTTTGATCTAATGAGTTTTAAATAATTTAATGGTGTAATCAAGCAGTTCTATGCCTCCTGTTTTTCCGTGTCCAGGAATAACAATTTTAATATCGGAAAATTGTTGTTTCACTTTCTCAACTGTATTTGACCACTCACTAATAATGGCGTCTCCTAAATAACCCTTTGTGGCTTGAAGTTCTTTTATTAAACATCCGCCAAATAATATATTTTCACTTGGAAAATAAACAACTACGTTATCCTCTGTATGACCTTCTCCCAAAAATTTTACCATGGCATAAGTCTTGCCAAGTTTTAATTTATGTGAATCTTTAAATCCCTTTTGAGGGGAAACAAAATTATTTACTTTCGCTAATTTGATGGTATTAACATTTCCAAATGAGGGAATTTTTTTCGAGTGAAATGAGGCTAACCCACCTAAACAATCTTCGTGAAAATGAGTAGGAACAATTGCGTTTATTTTGCAATTAAGTTTTTCTTTAATGTAATCGATTAATTCTTCGGCACTTTTATTATTCGTAGGAGTATCAAATATTAGAACTTCAACGCTCTTAAGTAACAACTCCAGAAAATAAAGAAATGAAAAGATTTTATTAAAATGTTTAGCACCACTTTTGCTGTGGCTTCCATGGAATTTGAAGCCATGGGGGAAAATAAAACGGGGGGCACAGCTAGTGCATATAATGAAAAAATAATATGTTCAACTTGTGGAACACAATACAAGGAAACAACTCCAAGGACATACGGATGCCCGATCTGCAATGATGACCGGCAATATGTGCCGGCACTGGGCCAGGCTTGGACTAGCCTGCCTATCCTGAGAAAAAATTACACAAACACCATTACAAAGATTTACGACAATCTTTTCGAGATAAGGACCACACCAAAATTTGCCATCGGACAAAGGGCATTCCTGATCATCACTCCAGGGGGAAACATCCTTTGGGACTGTCTAGCCTTAATTGATCAAGTTACTATTGATTTTATAAAGTCGAAAGGTGGATTGAAGGCGATCGTATTCTCTCACCCGCATTATTTCACTACCATGAATGTATGGGCTGATGAATTTGATTATCTAGTGATCATTCACCAATATGACGAAGAATGGATCTTTAACAAGGGTACTAAGATTAACATGTATGTGACTTGCTTCGCCGATCTTTATAAAATTACTACCCCAATTTTACGAAAAAAATTTGGCTCTATCCAAAGAAACGCAAACATCATTTGAACTCAGTACAACAATAGACTTGAAATTTATTCTATCAAGTGTAACTTTACTCAGCAGCAACTTAGCATTGAAATACAAAGTAAAATCCACTACTAAATTAGTTTTCAATAAAAAAGCGATTAAGCTAAAATCTCTTTTAACTTAACCGCATTAAATTTTTCAATTTAAAAATTAAAGGCTTTTACAGTGCACCTATTTCTAGTGGCCCCAGTATTAATTATTCAATTTTAAAGTTATTTATTGCTCATGTTGTTTAAGCAAACCAGTAACATCAAAAAAGTCATTAAATAAGTAAATCTTGCCATCCGCATTAAAGCGTATAATAGCAGACCATTTGCTGGTAACTTGTTTTCCTGATGCAGTATGTTTATGATACCAGTTTCCTAAAATTCGGATGTTGTTAGGATTATCACCATCTGTAGCTAATTCTTCCTTATCGGTACTATAGTTGATACCAGAGGAAAATTTAGCATCTAATTTATGGTCATCATATAAACTAAAATACATATTAAGCGCTTGAATCATACCTGCCTTTGTATTATATTCAGTAAGTAGCTTTTTATCTGGACCACACCATTTTACTGAATCAGCAAAATAAGAAGCAAACAATTCAGCATCTTCGGCTACAAAAGCATCAATTGCTTTATTAAAGGATGCAACATTTTTGTTAAATAGTTCTTGGTTTTTTGTATTGTCCTTTGTTGAACAAGCAAATATTGATGCTGATAAAAGAAAACATAGTAATAGCTTTTTCATTGTTGTATTTTTATAGTTAAAAATGATTTTTTGAACCCCACTTCGTATAATTTTTTAAAAAAATACGATCTATCGCACTAAATCTTCATGATTATTGCCAGTTAAATGATTTGAATGTTATTTTTTTACAGCATTAGGATTTGCGGCCATTTCATCCATAACAAATTTAGCATCATACCAGTCTTCTTGATGAGCGATCTTATCACCATCCCACTTTATCCATACAGTTAATGGTACCACATGGTTTTTATTTGTAAATTTTCCGGTTGCCATTAGAGCACCAAAATAGCCGGTCCAAACTTCTCCATTATTTAAAGTAAATGTTTGAAGCCTTCCTTCTGTAAAAGTTACGTCATTCAATAAAGTATGCATTTGTGACCAATATGCTATTA
Organism: Chitinophagaceae bacterium; assembly: GCA_044350285.1. Taxonomy (GTDB): domain Bacteria; phylum Bacteroidota; class Bacteroidia; order Chitinophagales; family Chitinophagaceae; genus Pollutibacter. The sequence continues at coordinate 14,707 of JBILHX010000033.1, forward strand.
CTTGATCTTTACCTCGAACAATTACTGCAGTATCTGCTGCTGTTTTCAGCGTAAAATTAGGAGTTAAAAATGTGTCGACAAATGAATATTCAGCTTTTGAAAAAAGCATCATATCACTCCATAGTCTTTTAGCTTTTGCATCTCCTGAGGTAAAAGTACCTGCCAAAGGATCTAAATTTTTTGTTTCTGTTTTAGTTTCAGTTTTACTTGTACAAGCAATCATTGATGCACATACAAAAAGACATAATAGTAGTTTTTTCATTTTTTTATTTTGAATATAAGTATCTTTTTGATATGTATTTTATTTTTTTTAAATAATTTAGAAATAATCAATTTCAATTTGAAGATTTATTCCGTGTCTCGATTTTAGACTACTATATTATACGGATGTTTTAATTGAAAAACGAATAACAAAAATATTGTCGATAGATGCACGTGCTTCATCCCCAACAATTATGTCTAGAATCGGATAAATGGATTTTATGCTATTTATTTCGGGGGGGATTCTAAGATTTGACTCATCTTCAGTTACTCATTCCAATCAATCCTTTAATAGCTTTGTGATGACATTAAACATTATGTGAATAGTGTTTGTATGATATAAGTTAATTTTCAACAAAAAGCAGTATCACTTAGGGGCTATTTTTTTGTTATTTCTCTCACACCCTATTAACTTATTATTAATCTAATTTTGTCTAAATTTGCTCTGATTTAGAATGGTTATGAAAGAAAGTATTGAATTTAGGTCATTCTGTCCAGTTGCAACAAGCTTAGATCTATTAGGAGATAAATGGACATTGCTGATATTGCGAGACATGATTTGGGCTCACAAAACCATGTTTAAGGAATTTAAAGAATCAATTGAGCAAATGCCTAGCAAGATGCTATCGAACAGGCTAAAAAAACTTGAGGAATTGGGCTTCATTTCTAAAAACAAAGGCCAAAAAAATAAAAAAAATATTTACTATTTATTAGAACCAAGAGGAATTGATGTTTTCCCAATCATGATTGAACTGTCAATATTTTCAACAAAACACTTTTTTGATCATTTAGGTGCTGCCCAAATAAAAGATGTCAGATCGAAAGTCTTAAAAGACAAAGTCGGTTATACCAAAAAACTTACCTTGAATTACAAGAATTTCGTTCGAACCCTTTCTATTTAAATAATATTCTCTAAAAAAGCCGGAAAAAAAAATTCATAAAATCGGTCTAATCATTAAATATGATGGTATAAAATAAACTTTCTTAATAATAAAGTAATGTAAGTTCAAGTAATAAGTGCAATTTTTTCTAGTAGCACTTGATTAGGGTTTTGAAATTACATTTTTAAATTGTCTTTGGTTTAACCTATTGTAATTAGTACTGAAGTAATTTCTCAATTGATTCAAAAACCATCAATTCACAATGCGCATTTTCAACGGATCTGCTTACTTTAATTGAATTGAACTCCTTCAATAAAGTACCTTTCATAATTTCTCGATTAGATTTCTTTGCTAAGTATTTTAATCCAATTTCAGCAAGTAGATTTAGAGAGGTTGAATGAAATAAAATTGGATCGAGTAAAGCTGTTTTTTGGGCCAACCTCTTGATCTCTTGGTGATTAATTTTCCAATTTGTAAAGACAGATTTTAGTTCATCGTACTTGCTTTTATTTCTAACTTTTATGTAATCTTCTACGAGCTTTCTAAACACCCTTAACTTTTGAGGGTCTGCTACTGCAATATCAACCAACAATGTATAGGGAGCGTATTTGGTAAAATCATCTGCCTTATTACGTTTGTATCCTTTAACAGGTTCAATTAGGTCCACAATCAATTCCAATGAAGAAATTTCACTGGTTCCTGCCAATCGCCTCAACATCATTTGCTTGTTTTTTAGATGAGTGGACCCAACCCATTCCAAATGATTTGAAATTATGTCCATTCGCCTATACATATCTTCAACATTATTGATAATGGCAGGAGACCAAAGTCTTTCAGCAATGGCAGCAGTACGAGGCCAAACCCTCGAATCAATTGTCTCAGGTGTTACATGCTCTGTCCACATCGTTGCTTCCCCTCCTATAATTGATTTTTCTTCTGCAGGGGTTAGCAGCTTAACACCCTTTTTGATTTTATCAATGATAGTAGATTCAAACCTATTAAAATTTGCTTCACTATCAGGAATAATCAGGCTATTATTATTAGGTATTGGATCATTTGAATAGTGATACCAGGCTGGCTGCATCAAATCGATATAATATCCCTTGGAGAGTATACTTTTGTATCCATTTTTTGCTGCAGATAAAAGAGCTTCCATACCACGCCAAGACTGTATCACTATATCTTTGGGCACATCTGGTAATACCAATTCTTCATACTGTTGCTTTTCAAAAAAATCTTTTGCCTTTACATCATCTACTTCCTTCATGAGAATTTCATCCCAACCAATAATATGCTTATTGGATTTTTTTAAAATCTGTTGGACCCTTTTGTTAAAGTAATTTTGCAATGCCACAGTTGAATTCATGCCATTGCTTTTCATAAACCGTTGAATAGAGTCGTTTTTTGCCCAATCTTTTCCATTATTTTCATCACCACCAATATGAAAATATTGATCTGGGAAAAGTGAAGCAACCTCCGATAACAATGTATCCAGAAAAAGATAAGTCTCTTCTCTGGTTGGATCGATCGTTGGATCAAAAACGCCCCAGTGGTCTTGTAAAACATAATCTCTTTTTATAGAAGCAAATTGCGGAAACACAGTCAGAATAGCTGTTGAATGACCAGGTAGATCCAACTCCGGCACAACCCTTATTCCACGCTGATCTGCATATGAAATGATTTCGAGAATTTGTTCTTGGGTAAAATATTCACCATTGGATGCATTGGTATGCAATGCTGGAAATTTTTTTGATTCAATTGTATATGCCTGATCATCGCTAATATAAAAATGCAATACATTTAGTTTTACCAAGGCCATGGCGTCTAATGTTCTCTTGATAACATCCATTGGCATGAAATGATAAGGCTGTGATATCAATAATCCACGCCAAGCAAATCGAGGCTGATCAATAATTTCAGCACCCTGAATGTAGAAGCCTTCTTGATCTGAATCAATTAGCTGAAGCACCGTTTCCAATGCCCTAATTGCCCCAATGTCAGATTCCGCTTTTATCTGCACCTTGCTACTTGAAATTGTAAGCGCATACGATTCATTCATTTCAAGTTGAACGATGCCTTTGTTTTTTGAATGAATAACCAAGCCAGTATTTGCATTGAATTTTGATGAATCAATATTCCAAGTCTTCATAAAAATACCTGTACGCTCTGCCAAGCGTTTGTTAAATCGCCTCGCTTCTTTGTACAATCGCTCGTGTGCGTTGCCTTGAATTGAAATATTGAACTCGTTATTTATCCTGAATCTTGAACTGGTAAGCACCATTTTTTCAGGCATTGGCATCAATCTCACCTCCTGTCCTTTTATAAAGGAGCATAAAGAAACAAGACATGATAAAAAAAATAACCTCATGCCATTACTAGGTTAGCAAGTGTTTGCCAAAATGAAGCATAGCCATCCCAATAAACAAAGTTGCAACCCCAATGCGGACTGGGGTCGGATGTATAAACAAGCACTTTCCCTTTTCCAAATGTTTGTATTACAATTGCTGGATCCCCAGTTTCTTTAAAATTGGCAATCACAATGGAATCTTGTTTTGGTAAAGTCTTGTTGTAGCCAAGTATGGGCGGGCATCCAGTTAGGTTTAGTGTTGGACAAAGTCGTTTGCCTTCTTCTGTTATTTCCATTGAAAACCCTTCTGTGTTTTCAACCAAGTCCTCAAAATCAAGACACTTAACTGGAAGAATTTCAGCAAGTCGGGTTCTTCCCCAACCACCTTTCCCCAGCTCACCAGTGAAAGAATACCATCCACCCAAAAACATATATCTACCTCCGGCGTGAACATGCTCTAGGGTCAATCTAATTCTATCTGGAAAAGTAAGCACCTCCTTGCCGAACTTAGAACGGTCAAAAAATTTAGGAGATAGTTGAAATAATTTAGCATCAACATCACTGTATATAATCAACTGATAATCTTCAAGAATCTTTTCATAGTCTCCAGGACCAATTTGATTGTAGTAATCCCATGACGAAACTGAATTGACAAGATACAATGGATCTTTTTCTAACGCCTCTTTTAGCCAAAGACCATAATTGAATACTTCTAGTCCTTTGGGACTATGGTGAAATGGAGTTTCTGCAAAAACTGGTCCTGTAAGGATTGCCCAGTCACCAACATAATAAACCTTGTTTTGCATACATTGTAATTTTATAGAATAAATTTAAAGCTGTTTCTAGACATAAAAAAACCACTTATCATCAAATAAGTGGTTAGGAAGTAAATTGAATCAATATTATTCAAATTCTAGTTCGTTCATAAATTGATCCCAACTGTATATGAATCCTTCTAGCTGAAATGAATTCGACTCATTTCTAGTTGAGGTAACATATAGGTTTTCAAGAACTTGTATTCCTGATTCGGTAGCTTGAATTGTGTTTAAGTTTGACATGGTCGTTGATCACAATTCCAGATAAACAAAGTTCATTGAATGCGCAATTTTTTTATGCGCAAATCAAGTTTTTTAGTCTTTTCTATATACCACCCCTTCTTTCATCACAAATTTCACCTTTTTAACATCAGATATATTTTTACTTGGATCGCCTGAAACCACGACCACATCTGCCAAGAATCCTTGTTTTAAAAAACCAAGTTTATCATCTAGGTGAAAGGCCCTTGAATTAATGCTTGTAGCCGCTTTTAAAGCATCCATTACAGGCAATCCATACTCTACCATCAATTCCATTTCTGAAGCGTTTTCACCATGCGGAAAAACGCCTACATCGCCACCCATGCCAATGGCAACGCCAGAGGCAATGGCCTCTTTGAAACTTTTTCTTTTGTTGATCACGTTGGCGGGAGGCTCTGTAACGCCTTTCTTCCAACCACGGTATTGAGAAATGACATCCACAGCAGAGACGGTAGGTATGTAGGTAACGTTGTGTTCTTTCATCAGCTTACCCATTTCAACATCAATGAAATCGCCATGTTCAATCGTTTCAGCACCAGCCAGTACAGCACGCCTGATTGCCTCTTTTGATTTAGCGTGACAAACCATCACCCTGCCGCTGCTGCGTGTAACTTCATTGATTAGTTTTAATTCATCAAGTGTGAACGAAGGCTGGTCCTCTCCATTGATGCCCCAACGATAATCAGCATATATCTTAATGAAATCGGCTCCCTTTCCAATCTGATCCCTAACCACCCTGATTAAATCATTGCCATCAGCAGGTTCTGCACCCAGCATGATTTGTTGATCAGTATCATATCCCTTTGGTCCGTATGATCCTGTTGAAACAATGGCCCTGCCAGCTACCATTAAACGTGGACCAATAATAATCCCTTCATTGATGGCTCTTTTTAAAGACACATCAGAATAACCCGCGCCTTCAGTGCCCAAGTCTCTTGCGGTGGTGAAACCCGCAAGCAGTGTGTTTTTGGCATGAACAGTAGCACGAACAGTACGGTAAGAATCTGGTTCTTTTAGTACTTGCGTATCCCAGTCGGTGATGTTGTAGGGATATAGCAGGAGGTGCGAATGGCCTTCAATCATGCCGGGCATCACTGTTGAGTTTCCATAATTTATAGTGATTGTTCCTTCTGCTACTTTAATACTTTGCTTTGGCCCCACAGCAACTATTTTATTGCCTTCAACCAACAAGGCCCAATCGGTATGCATTGTTTCGCCATCAAAAAGACGATCAGCGGTGATGAAATATTTTTGTTGGGCATTTATAGAAATGAAACATAAAATGAATAGAACAGGTAGAAAAAAATATTTTGTGTTCATAAGCTGTTTTTAAAATACTTAAAATGAGACCGAGAATTATTTTTTATTCAACATTTTTATCATTCCATTGTCCTCATTTAATTCCCATGCAGCCAATGATGTTGGCACAGAACCAATTTGGTTCATACGGTCCAAGAAATTCTTGATTAAAAATGGTTGACCAGACAATTCCATCTTCCTTGCATATTCAGCCATGGCTTCATCAATGAGGAATTTTCCAGTGATATAGCTCGTGCCATATCCTGGTTGTCGCATGTAAAGATGCTGTTCAAATTTCAACAATTCTTTTTCGGTTTTCATCCAGCCACGCGGAGTATATTCGGAATGTACTTTCCCAGCTTCCTCCATGGTCATTTCATTTGCGTGGGCATAAAGCGAACCCAATCCACGTGCAGCACGTTGCGCAATCAAAATATAAACAATCTCTCTTACTCGTGGATCAGCATCGTATAGTCCTGCATTCATGAAAATTTCTTCTACTGCTGTTGCCATGCCTTCGTTGCGTGAATCAAAAATATTGTACAACAATGGTGCGCGACGAATTTCAGAAACATGTGGTTCAAGATCCATTTGCGCCAATTCAAACCAATGATAAAAATGAGAGAACAAAGGACGTGGATCATAATGCATCGTGATCAAGAAAAAATTACGTTTCTCTTTTGGAACAAACCTTCCTTTATGCTCCCTCAAGGCTGGCTCATAATAGTTCTTCACGGTTAGTATCTGTTGCTGATCAAGGAATTTCATGAAACTTCTGACCGATCTTTCAGTCAATGAATCGTGTTGCAAAACAGTATTCGCTTCAGTTAGCAATGGCAAGTTTCTATTTCTATGTTCCTCAAGTTTGAGAGAAGTCCAAGCGCGTGAAAGTTCTCTTTTTAGCAACATCACTTGATCATCCCAAGTTAATGGAACGAGGTGGACATTTTTTGCATACCAATCATAATTTTCCTTTCCGATACCAGAAGGACCTGTCTTCTTTGAAGAACCTGCTTCAAGCCATTTCACTAGCTTGTCTGTTGATGCAATTGATTTGTTTATTTCTGAAGATAATACTTGGTCATCTTTCACACCAGTTTTATCAAGCAATTCATTTAAATCATCAATTTGTGATTTGATATCCCTGATTCCAGCAATCCAAAGTTCTTTTGCATTCCCTGTTAGGTTCGTCTTGGCTTGTTCATTGAGCGGTTCAATCACTTTCAATTGCCCAATTAATTTATTTTTATCAGCGAGTGAAAGTGGAAAAGTGTATTTCCAAATGTCGATGACAGCATGATTTGTAGGACCTTCATGCGCAGGAACATCACTGCGTTCAGTAAAGATGGTTTTATAAAATGCCGGATCTCTTGTCCAAGGTTTTAAAACTCTGTGGTTAAAATCATACCCATTCATTTCAGCCCATACTATCATCCAATCAACCTTGTGCTCAGTACTCCATGTTGAAGTATCAATAGCATTCAATTTCAATTGTAATTTTTTAAATCCAGGTAACCTTTTATTAAAAGTCTCAACAGTATAATCAGGTGCACCACTTCTCAGAGGAGGGTTTTCAAAAGCCCGCCATTCCTTGAACAGGGAAACTAGAGCCGTATAATCACTTGATTTATTGATTTGTGAAAATGCATGGTTACCTGCCACTAAATTAATTAGCAAAAAAGCGACTTTAAGAATTGTAAATGTTTGCTTCATGATGATGTTGTTGACGATACATGAAGTTCGGAAATTTCGGGTAAAACAGGGGGAAGTGCTGAATTATTCTCTGTTTATATCAGTTTTTGCGGTGATTACGGTTTGTATTCACCGCAAAAATGCGGCGAATAAGGTTTATATTTACCTCATACAACCCCGGACATGGCAAAATACATTTACGATCACAAAGACTGGACAAGCTTCTCCTGGCAGGATGCGAAGATCAATTCTTTATTTGGTGAAGTGCGTAATCTACAAGGTAAGATCATCGGACAGATGACCACAATAGGGTTTTCTACAAAAGAAGAGGCCTCCCTTACCACGCTTACCATGGATGTGATCAAATCTTCAGAGATAGAAGGGGAGAAACTAGACTATGATCAAGTTCGTTCATCCATTGCCAGAAGATTGGGCATCAATGTGGCAGGAATGGTGTCAGCCAACAGAAATGTGGAGGGTGTTGTGGAAATGATGCTTGATGCAACCCAACTTTATAAAAAGCCTCTTACCGAAGAACGATTGTTTGGATGGCATGCAGCATTATTCCCTTCCGGGTATAGTGGCATGCATAAAATTGAAGTGGGGCGATACCGTTCCGGTGAGATGCAAATCGTATCTGGTGCTATGGGAAAAGAAAAGGTGCATTATGATGCGATTCCCGCTGAAAGAGTAAAAAATGAGATGAATCATTTTCTCAATTGGTTCAATGAAGAAACCAAAATTGATCAGGTAATGAAAGCAGCCATTGCACATTTCTGGTTTATCATTATCCATCCTTTTGATGATGGTAATGGAAGAATTGCCAGGGCAATCACCGACTTATTACTGGCTCGAGCAGACAATTCCACTGAACGTTATTACAGCATGTCGAGCCATATAATGATTGAAAGAAAACAATACTATGCAGTACTGCAAAAAGCACAACATAAGAGTGGAGATATAACAGAGTGGCTCTCCTGGTTTTTGCAATGCTTAAAGAATGCGTTAATTGGTACTGAAACTACATTGCATAAAATATTACGTAAAACTGAATTCTGGAAAATTCATGAAACTACACCAATCAATGAACGCCAGCGTCTGATGTTAAATAAGGTATTAGATGGTTTCGACGGTAAATTAAAATCATCCAAGTGGGCAAAGATTGCCAAATGCTCAACCGATACAGCTTTGCGAGACATCAACGATCTGATTGAAAAAGGAATTCTTTGCAAGGAGCAGGAAGGAGGAAGGAGTGTGAATTATGAATTGATAGAATGCATGTAAAAAGAATTCACTATTGACCAAAGATGCAACTCTAGTGTGATGACTGAGAATGTGACTATCAGGAAATTAAAGGATTAGACATCTTGCAAGCTTGCAAGAAGCCGAATTATTAGACTTCGTTGGATAATTCTGTAAATTTGAAGGTATGTATGAAAATCTAATCAATTATTGTTCAAATTTCATCCCACTTTCTGTGATAGAAAAGGAGGCAATAGAATTTAATTTCAAACATAATACAATCAAAAGAAATGATTTTCTCTTAAAAGAAGGTAAGGTGTGCGATTTTATTGCTTTTGTAAATTCAGGAGTCATAAGACATTATCATCTAAAGGATGGCAAAGAAATTACCTGTGATATAACATTAAAAAACTCATTTATAACTGACTATAAAAGTTTCACACAAAACATTCCTTCAAACTATAATTTTCAAATTTTGAAAAATGTAGAATTGTTTATCATTAAAAAAAAGGAATTATTGGAGCTTTATATCAACCATAAAAATATTGAATCCTTGGGTCGTATGATGGCCGAACAAGTGGCGCTTCGCGCAATTGATATGGCAATGACTTTATCATCTGATAAGCCCGTGGAAAGAGTAGAAAAGTTTATTATTCAAAGACCTGATTTATTTCAAGAAGTACCTCAGCGTTATTTGGCTAATCTTTTAGGTATAAGTCCTGAAAGTTTAAGTAGAATTAGGGGAAGAAAAAATCTTAACTTAAGTCAATAGTATTTTATGTTATTTATAAGATTTTTGCTCAAAAAAGAATATGCATAAAATATATAAATCCTTAATTACAGTTGGATCTGTTTTTATTAGTCTATATGCAATTTCTGTTTATGCTTTTCTTGAACTTGGTGTTGCTGTTCACCCAATTATGAAAGCAAATTTTAAGTTACATTCTATTGGAATTTACTTTCATATATTCCCATCTATAATTGCATTATTATTGGGACCATTTCAGTTCAATGAAAAATTTAGAACGGCTAAAACTCATTTACACAGGTTCATAGGTAAGGTCTATTTATTGTGCGTTTTAATTGGTGGTATTTCAGGTTTATATATGGCTCAGTTTTCTTTCGGAGGCACTATTTCACATTTAGGGTTTGCGCTTTTGGCTGTTCTGTGGATTTTCACAGGATATAAAGCATATTCCTCCATAATCCGTAAAATGATTGTTGCCCATTATCATTGGATGATTATAAACTTTGCATTGACGTTTGCTGCAGTCACTTTAAGGATTGGACTTGGTATAGGTTTTGGAAGCGGTATCCCATTTGAAGTATTCTATCCTTATTTAGCTTGGATTTGTTGGGTTCCCAATCTATTAATTGCGTTGATTATAATAAGAAAAGATGTAACTACCCTAACTCACTGATAGAAAAATAGACAAGCCATTCACCGGGGCGAATGGTTTGTCTATTTTTGCTCCCATTACAGACTAAAGATGCAGCTTCAATGCGATGATTGAGTATGTTATCTTATATGGTTATCTTTTAAATTAAGATTGGTTCTTTTTTTTATCCGTTTCTTAATTTCTTTTCCTTCCAAATTGAATAAAAGTAGTAAATGAAATAGTTGTCACTTTTCTATCAATTGATTTGAACATTGAGTTCAATCCCCATTCATATCTTGTTCCTAAACTGATTTTATTACTTATTTGGTGTCTAAAATCAAAAACCAGAGAAGAATAATTTGTTGTTTCACTACTTATGTCTTTGGTACTAGTTTTGGTCTTAAGTTCAGAGCGAAATAAGTAGTTTCGCGCTAGCCCTAAACTTAAATTCGATTTCTTTCCAATATCAAACATTGGGGCAATAAAGATGGCAAAATTGCCAGTTGTAAACTCCCCGCTTAATCCTGGCATTATTGCTAAATTTCCATAATTACGACTGAATCCATCAATCTCGGTATAGATAGAAAACCTCTTGGATATTTTTCTACTAAAATAAAAACCGCCGCCTACATCAACTTTATTTAAGTCATCATTGAAACCAAATAAATTGGTAGATAATGTCATACCAATTTTATTTTTTGACGGATCAATATCTTGGGCAACTAATGTGACTGTTGATATAGAATACAGAATAAGTATTAAAATTGATTTCTTCATCTTCTTAACTTTTATTCTGTTAAATTATTTGCAATAAATTATAAAGAATAATTAAATTATTTGATATACTTCATAAAATAATATTATGGATTACTTTCCATTCCATGCATCCATTATACCCGATTTTATATCAGTATAACTTGTAAATAGATAAATTACTAAAACAATAAAACATATTGTTTTCCAGTGGTTTTTTACCAAGACTTTTAAGTCATTTAAGAACTGATTCATATCTGTGATTTTAATGGTTAAATTAAATTCATACGGTTTGGTGTCGGTAAAATTTAAGAGTTCAGATGATGCAACATCCAAAGCGTCACTTATTACTTTTGTCGAATGAAGACTTGGTTTTACCTCGTTGTTCTCAATTCTTTGAATTGTCCTAAGGGTTAAACCTGTTTTTTCAGAAAGTTCTGTTTGAGAGTAATTCAAACCTGTTCTTAACTCTTTTAATCTATCACCAAATTTCATATTGCAAATATGATATTACTAAATGAATAAACTATTGACATAAAGGCGACATTTATGCGTCATTTTGCTTTCAGATCCCAATAATACTTAAAGATTATGAAAAAGTTTGGGTTGAAAGAGAGGCGCTTAAATAAGCTTAAAATGTGAGCAGTTAACTTTTTGTAAAATTTGAAAGTTATACACTTAGCTCAAATAAACTTATCAATGCGTTATGATAGTGCATCGGTAAACCATCTGTATTAGTTAATTGAGATACTCCTAAGAAGGCGAACCCAAAACTAGTATAATGTTCTATCAATTTCAGGTTCTCACCTACTGTATCCAAACGAATAAACTTTTTGTTATTTTGAATTGCATATAATTTCGACCATTCTACAATTTGCTTTACATAACCCTTACCCCTACAATTTGGATTTGTTGTTATTCTATGAATATAGACAGATGGGTCAGCGTTTTTATCGGCCCAAATTAATGGGTCAGAAAAAGTAGTCGCCCAAATACATACCACCTCTCCATCAATGATCATCTTCCATTGCCTTTTTTCCAAAATTTCATTAATTACCATTTCTCTATCAAACTCCGGCCAATGACTAATGAACCTTTCTTTTTGATAAGCTGTAGCGACCCTGTATAAACTAAATATATCCTCCAAATCTTCTATTGTACTATTTTGTATTTCCATTTTTGTTCAAATTATAAAATGAAATATACTAACAGAAGATGAAAATAGCATTAACTATATAGTTTTTTACATTCAAAAGGGCAATCAATACTCAAAATTGGATATTACGCACTATAGTTTACAAAATCAATGACCTCACAAAGCAAGGGTTACTGATGCCTGTAAAGGGAGGTGTTTTCGTTCTAGGACCAAAATTAAAAGTTATTGGGCCTGATCCTTTTTTACTGGCTATTATTATCTACGGTCCTAGTTACGTATCGCTTGAATCAGCACTTTCTTACTGGGGAATGATTCCTGAAAAAGTATTTACAACTGTTTCAGCTACTACCCGGCAATCGAAGAAATATAATACGCAAGCCGGAAAGTTTGAGTACATCCGGATGCCTTTGCCCTATTATGCATTTGGATTACAACATGTTCTACTGACTGAAAAACATCGTGTACTTATTGCCTCACCGGAGAAAGCTTTGTGCGACAAAATAATTGCAACTTCAGGAACTTTTCTGCGGAGCAAAAAGCAGACCATTGAATTTTTGTTGGAAGACTTGCGGATCAACCAATCTGCACTCACATCAATGAATATTACATTATTGGAAGAGTGGATTGGTATCATTGGACTGATTAAAAGGGCAGTATACATCAATTTAAAATTATTTTCCTGTTCTATTCAGTAGATATTCATTCCTTTTTATCCATTTAGCTGTCCCATCAAACTTCACTTCCTTCTTTATGGAATATGTATTTGATATTAAGTGATATGTATGTCTCAAAATTGCCTTTTTATTGTCATTCCCATCTTCTCCTACTATTTCAGTCACTAATGAAAATCCTCCACCTGAATCTTTTTTAAACTCAACTATTTTTTCTTTGTCAAATAAATTGTCAATAATGAAAGTGGTATCTTTTGAATTTTCCTGAGGTTCTTTTGGGTATTCATAACCCATTACATATCCTTTTTTGTCCGACGTTAAATCAATGTTGATATTGGCTAACATCGCATATGGTTTACCTGATGAATAATCCAAATAGGTTAATTTACCCTCCCATCTTCCAACAGAATTTGATAAGTCTTTTACTTGAAAAGATTGACCAATAGTATAACTCCAAGCTAATATCAATGCAAGAAATAAAAATAATTTTCTCATAGGGTAAATATAAGAAAAGATGCAGCAC
>JBILHX010000217.1:0-3135 GCA_044350285.1 Chitinophagaceae bacterium
TTGTAAATCTTTATTTTCGTTGATTAAATGCTTACACCTGAGGCCCTAAGTTGTTTTACAACACTGTAGAGACCATTTTTATTGATAGTACGGATTGCTTCCGAAGAAAGCTTTATCGTAACCCATTTATCTTCTTCTGCCAGAAAAAATCTCTTTGTTTGGAGATTGGGCAAAAACCGACGTTTGGTTTTGATATTTGAATGCGATACCTTATTTCCTGAGATCGGGCGTTTTCCCGTAACCTGACATACTCGAGCCATAAACTAAATTTTTAGGGAGTGCAAAAATCGTTATACTTTGGGATATTACCAAATCTTTTAAGTCAAAATGAGGATAGATTTGGAATCCGTGCGAAAATAGTTAAAATATCGCGGATAAGAGCATAAGCTTTTGTGAAAAAATTCCTACTAAGCAAGTTTTGCTCAATGTTGTTGTACTTTTGAGGTGATAGCAGATAGGGCAATTACCCAAAAACAATAATTACCCATTCAAAAAAATCCGAATACATTGAAAACGCTGATTCAGAAAATTGAAGAAGGGGAAGACTTGCTTGTCCATTTCTATACAACTTGGTGTGGAACATGCAGCATGCTGAAACCTGAATTGAAGAAGTTCAAGGATGAATATTGCAATTGTGTGGAGATGTTGGAAGTTAACTTAGATCGAGATGCCCACATGATAGAACATTTTAAGGTAAAAAGATTACCTACTATCGTACTTTTTAAAGGTGGAAAAGAAATTTGGCGTAATGAGGGGATAGTGGGCGCTGAAGAAATCAAATCAGCCTACCAAGAACACGGTATCTGTAATAAATTCAACCCTAAACTTTAAACGTTAAACAAAATTAGTTTAAGGTTGAAAGTTTAGGGTTGAATGTTTAATGATTAAATATCTATTGCTTCCCCATAAGCAACGGCAACAGCTTCTTTAACAGCTTCGCTCATTGTTGGGTGGGGATGAATTGCATTTAATATTTCGTGGTGTGTTGTTTCCAATTTTCTGGCAACAACAACTTCAGCGATAAGTTCTGTTACGCCGGCACCAATCATGTGCGCGCCAAGGAATTCGCCATATTTTGCGTCAAAAATCACCTTTACAAAGCCATCTGTATTGCCTGAAGCACTGGCTTTACCGCTTGCCATGAATGGGAACTTACCTATTTTTAGTTCATACCCTGCATCCTTGGCTGCTTTCTCTGTATATCCTACTGAAGCAATTTCTGGAGAGCAGTAAGTACAACCTGGAATATTGTTGTAATCAATGCCTTCTGGCTTGTGGTTTAATTTCTTTTCAAGGTATGCGATGCTCTCGGCAGCTGTGATGCCTTCCTTTCCTGCAACGTGTGCCAATGCTTGACCAGGAGAACAATCCCCTATTGCATAAATACCAACAACAGAGGTTTGCTGTGATTTATCAACGACAATCCTACCCTTCTCAACCTTGATGCCATTTTCTTCCAATCCAATGTTTTCAATATTGGGTGCAATTCCTACAGCACTCAACAAAACATCTCCTTCAAGAATTGATTCGCCTGCAGCACTTTTAACAGTGGCTTTTACGCCTGCACCGCTGGTATCAACCTTGATAACCTCACTGGAAGTAAGGATGGTAATTCCTTTCCTTTTCAATTGTTTTTCCAATTCTTTGCTGATGTCATCATCTTCAACAGGAACAATTTTTGCCATAAATTCTACAATAGTTACTTTAGTCCCCATTGAATTGTAAAAATCAGCAAATTCAACGCCTATAGCACCACTGCCCACAACAATCAATGATTTTGGCTGCTGTGGCAATACCATAGCCTCTCTGTAGCCAATAATTTTTTTGCCATCTACAGGCATGGTTGGCAACTGACGGCTCCTAGCACCTGTTGCAATAACGATATATTTACCTTCTACCACTTGTTTTGCTCCATCCGCTGCAGTTACTTCAATTTTACCTTTGCCTGCGATTTTGCCAAAACCCATGATAACATCGATCTTGTTTTTCTTCATGAGAAACTGAACACCTTTACTCATCTTGTCGGCAACCCCACGGCTTCTTTTAACCACTGCACCAAAATCATGCTCAACACCGCTGCTCTTGATTCCGTAGTCGGCACTGTGCTTTAAGTAATCATACACTTGGGCACTTTTAAGCAATGCCTTCGTTGGGATACATCCCCAATTCAAACATACACCGCCGAGACTTTCCTTTTCAATAATCGCCACCTTGAAGCCAAGTTGTGATGCCCTGATTGCTGCAGGATAACCGCCAGGACCGCTACCTAATACAAGAACGTCGTATGCCATTAGTAAAGATTTATATTATGAAATGTAAAATTAGTTCGAATGAGTGAAATATCAAAAAGTGATGAGAGGCTAAATGGTTTAATAGTTTAAGGTTGACAGTTTTTAGTCTAAGGTTTAATGGGATTAGAGACTATCTAATGATCACATCAAACTTGTACCAAGAACATGGAACCCGAAACGTTATTCTAATACGCCATAGCGAACAAAACCCTTTGTGTACTTGGTTTTCCAGAGAAAATACAAACTCCTTCCTCCAATTCATTGTTCAATGGAATGCAACGGATGGTGGCTTTTGTTTCTTCTTTGATTTTATCTTCCGTCTCACTTGTTCCATCCCAATGTGCTGAGATAAAGCCACCTTTTTCGGTTAATACTGACTTGAATTCAACCCATGTATCAACTTTGGAGATATGCGATTCCCTGTATTCTAGTGCCCTATTGTACAGGTTTTGCTGTATTTCATCCAACAAATCACTGATGTATTCCCCTATATTTTCTGAAGGAACTGATTTCTTCTCTTTGGTGTCTCGGCGAGCGATTTCAACAACCTTATTTTCGATGTCCTTTTGTCCAATCGCAATCCTTACCGGAACGCCTTTCAATTCATATTCTGCAAATTTCCAACCCGGCCTCATGTGATCTGAGTCATCATACTTCACAGAAATATTTCTTGATTTTAAATCGGCGATAATTTCATCAACTTTTTCATCAACCAACGCTTTTTGATCGGCGCCCTTGAATATCGGTACAATCACCACTTGCAATGGTGCGAGTTTTGGTGGCATCACCAGTCCTTGGTCATCACTATGCGCCATGACGAGGGCGCCTATAAGCCTTGTGGACA
>JBILHX010000218.1:0-3125 GCA_044350285.1 Chitinophagaceae bacterium
TGAATTTGTGAAGTGGCGATTGAACAAAAATAATTTTACTACCGTCTGCACTGTATCGCATCGACTGATAAAATCCGGGTGTTTTGGTAATGGTTTTCAATCCTGAGCCATCGGCTGAAATGGTATGGATAGCTCCACCGGTTTCACTCCATGTAGTGAACACGATTGTTTTGCCATCGGGACTCCAAGAAGGTTGTGCTTCGGTGTATTCATTTGAAGTGAGACGCTTAGGGGTACCGTTTGGATAATCCATCACGTACAAACGGTTGAGCACCGTGAAAGCCAATTTTTTTCCGTCGGGAGAAGGCATGGCATCCCTGATTTGAGTGGCCATTGCAGCTGAAGTGTCTTTGATGGGATATTTAAACAACACTTCAGGACCTAGCTCAAGCTTGGCATCAACAGTGTAAGGAATAACCGTTGAGTTGCCATTGGCGATGTCTATTTTGTTGATTTTCCCACCAAAAGAAGCAAGCAAGTGTTTGCTATCTGGTGTGAAAGTCATGGCAGGAAGTACACCAGAAACAGCGATGGATTCTTGGTCATCACGCTGAACGGGATAGGCCAACCACTTCTCATCACCGGAATTTAAATCCCTTAAGATGAGACCGGTTTTGTCTTCATAACGCGTGCCATAAACCAACCATTTGCCGTCTTTAGACAACACTGGGGTAAAGGCAGATCCATAGCGAGATGTAAGCTTAGAAGTTTTTGCGTTGGTTCTGTCGTAAACACCAATTTCATATTGAGGAAGTTGGGCATTGTAGTTCCAAGAACCTGTGCGGAAAGAGTAGTATATTTTTTTGCCATCAGCACTCAATGCGGGGTCGATGGTTTTTAACGCAGCAGGCTCATCAATTAATTGGGTACCACTGCCACCGTCTTTGTGAATCATGTATAATTTGTTGACACGACGACCTTTTGAGTACACGATGTAATTGCCATCGGGAGTCCAAGCTGCAGATGGAAAATTCTGGTTGGTTTCTTTGGTCAATTGAATGGTGTCTTTCTTTTCGGTGTCGATGTACCAAAGGTTTTCGGAACCACTTTTATCGGAGACGAACAATATTTTTTTGCCGTCTGGACTGAAACGAGGATGTTGATCAAATGCAAGTCCACGGGTGATTTGCGTGGCTTTACCACCATCTGCAGACATCGAAAACAAGTCACCCATCATGTCGAACAAGATGGTTTTTCCATCTGGACTGATGTCGACGGAGGTCCAGGTACCTTCAGAAGTTTTCAGGTCGAACATCCTGCTTGCCTTGAGGGGCAAGTTTTTGTATTTAGTGAATGTGGTGTCTTTTTGGGCGATGGCTGTATTGCTTAAGCAAGCCAATGCCATGAGGGAAAGAAGGAGCCTTATTGATTTCATATAAAAATGTTGAGGAATATCGAAATTATGAAATTTAGGGATGCGAAAAATGCAAATACGCTGATTTTCAATATGAAATAGGTTAGGCTAATTTGATTTCCGTAAATAACCTGTTCATTCAATAAATAAAAGAAATTTTGCAGATCGATAATAGTAAATTTAAAGAGTAGTCAAAATTTAAAAACAAAACATGAAACTAATATTCAGCATCACCTTGCTATTAAGCCTAGCTTCTAGTTTTAGTGGAGGAAAAAATTGTAAATCAAGATGAAAGCAATTAAATACATTGTAGTCATCACAATGATTGCTTTAATCATTTCGGTTATTTACTTGTGGGATAGAATGCCTGATATTAGGTATTACTACTATAGCTTAAAATATACATTTTATAAAAATGACGGTACTTGTCCCGGATGTCAGGTTAATTTCACTGACAATGTTTATCAGCATAAAAAAGCCTATATAAGTGAAGGCATAAAACCACAATTGAATTCAAGAAATTTAGAGAAATTATATAGGAAAAGAATTTTAAAAAAGATTGAATCAAACGATTTGTATTTTGTTCGAAAATTAAGGTATTCTGATCCCTATCTATTGCCAAAGGCAAATGAATTTATTGTAAACATTTGTAGAAAATATAATGATAGTTGTTTAAGTAATGACCTGGATTATATTCCACTAACAATTACTAGTATGACTCGAACCAAGGAGAGTGTTAAGAGACTAACAAGAAATAATCAAAATGCGATTGAAGAAAGTGCACATTTAATGGGCAAAACATTTGACATCAGTTATAAAGCGTTTGGTAAAAACGTTGAACAATTTAAATTGTTTACTGCTATATTGAATGAAGACAGAAAAGAACAACGGTGTTTTGTAAAGTATGAAAGAAATGGCTGTTTGCATATAACAGTGAATTGATGTTAAATGCCAATAATATTTCTGCAATAATCACAGAACATCATTTTTTCATCGTCAACTTGCTTAATGGTACCGTTGGCCGCAGTCATCATACACTCTGGGTCTTTAGTACAATGATGTAAACCTAGATTATGTCCTACTTCATGGATGGAAACTTTATGCAATCTTTCAGTAAATAATTTAGGCGACGCATTTTTCTTTAACCTGAAGGAAGAAATAACGCAAACAGGACCAGGCTTTAATCCTAGACCGAAAATTCCAAATTCATTGGTTACTTTTTCTTTGGGGTGAACAATATCTACTTCAGTGATAACAAGAATATTTTTTGAAGATTTGAATCTTTTTAAAATAGAATCAGCACTAAATCTTGTTTTGCTAGCTGCTAAAAGTTTATTGTCGAGAGGTATGGACTTTTCTATAACAATTTCTTTATGATAAAAGTCCGTTAATCCTTTTACGACATCATCGATTACAGATTTTTTTACATTGCCAAAAGGGAGAATGTGAATTGTATCTATTTTGTCAATAGATTTCGTCTTTTGTAATAATTTATTTATGAATGTTGGTTGTTGAAAGTTAGAATTCGGTTCAGATTGATTACAAGAGAATAGAAATAAACTGAGTGTAATCAATAAAATGTTTATCGTTTTCATAAGTAGATTTATTTACAATATTTCTTGTATGAAGATATGTATTGAAATATGATATCGGAAGCTTCTAATTTAAAATCAAATGTTAAATTCATTGCAATTTTTACTTTCTGAATAACTTCATATTTTTTACACCAATTCTCATAAGAAAATGTTTGAGAAAGGATTAAGGCATTTAT
>JBILHX010000219.1:0-3108 GCA_044350285.1 Chitinophagaceae bacterium
CGATTTCGCAGTTGTTTTGTATTCAAGTGATTTTCCCTGAAGCAACGTGATGCCATTCATTTCATGCAACGAAAGAATAGCTCCTGATCCAGAAAATATTTTTCGGGTATTTCCTGTAGCCGTTTTCACAACGACTGCAGTATTCCAACCATTCACTTTTGATGGCAATACAGGTTCTCCCGCCATAACAATCATGCAAGAAAACAGAAGAGAGATGAGTACTATTTTTTTCATGTGCAAAATTTAAAGTTGGACTTATAAAGCCCGGTTTAGGAAATTAATCATTGGCAACGTAGTTTCATAATCATTCAGGATTTTTTTGATGCAATCCGGTGATTGAAGATCTTTATCTGTATAAGAATTGAATGTATAATATCCCTTCATTTTTAAATATTCCATGGCCGGATTTCCCTCTTCATATCCTTTGGGAACCCTTACCAATGTTTCAGGTGATTGAACACCCGCAGGAAATGTTTTCCTGAATTTTTTACTCTCCACAATAGATGTCCATTCCTCAAATCCATAATCTATCTCTTGCCTAAACTTCTGTAAGTCAGGTGGCATGGGCATGTACACACCGCCACCAGCAAAGGATTCATTGCCTGGTTCTAGTTGTAAATAATATCCTGCTGTAGCCGCTTTTTTTCCGCCTTGATTAATCAGCGCAAAAAAATTGGTTTTGTAGGGTTCCTTGTTTTTTGAAAAACGAACATCCCGATTGATCCTCGAAATGCATTTCTTTGGATCTAAATTTGCCAATGCAATATTGCCATCAAATTTTGCGAGTCCATCCAAAACCTCTTTGGTAAACTGAATAAAATTTTGTTTCGCCAATTCATAGGCAGGCCTGTTCTCATCAAACCATGGCTTGTTGTTGTTTAATTTCAATTGCTTTAAAAAGGCAAATGTTTTTGCTTCAATCATCTAAATTCTTTTTAATTGTTCCAATCCCACAAAACGATGTCCCAACCGAAGCCACCATACATCAACTGATTGATGACCTGAAAACCACGTTTCTTGTGGGCCTTCAATGACCGCACATTGGCTTGGGCAACATCTGTTACAAGGTAATCAAAATCCTGCTGCAAGCAATCCCGGAAATGTCCATACAATCCTTGCACCAAATCCTGCCCCCTATAATCTTTCCCAACACACAATTGTCCAACCACCACATACTCAACATCCTTCAACAACATGCCCTTGTATTCACACGCATCAATAGAATCAAACAATCCCGCCAACAAATCATGCCCATTCCTGCTCGCCTTGGTAGTAACCAATGCATATCCCGCCACTTTATCGCCATACTTGGCAACAATGGAAGGTGCTACCTGATGCATTTCCTTCAAAAAATCGATGGAATAAGCCGCTGTAAGAAAGCCTTGGCTGGCAGCTTCTTCTTCAGTGATGTTCTGACGCAGGTTTTCTGACTGAAGCTGTCTGATGCCTTCAAGTTCAGCAATTGATGAAACACGTTTTATCTCAACCATGACTAAAATAAAAATTTATGTAAAAATATGCATGATTTGGTCAAGGAAACAGTCAAATTAAACATAAAACCAAAATCGTTTTGATAGTCTAAGAACTGCCGATAATTTTTTTGGATAGATTTATGTAACTAAAATCAACGTCATGCCATTCAAACCACTTCTTTCAATTCTTCCGCTGTTGCTTTTGCTTTCTTTAGCACAGGCTCAAAACAAAACAACAAAAAAGCAGCCGGTACTCGGACAACGATCTGCGCAACTAATAACCGCAGATGGGTTTCAATTCAAAGACCTCAATAAAAACGGAAAGCTTGACAAATACGAAGACTGGCGCTTGCCAAATGAAGCTAGGGCCAATGATTTGGTAGAAAGAATGTCTGTTGAAGAGAAAGTTGGATTCATGCTCATCAGCACCACGCGACTCAAAAACGATGGGTCGGCTATGGGTACCAATAGATCTAAGGATAGTGTCTCCAGCGATTTCAATGAGGAAGACCAGGTGCAAAACACGAACATGTTCACCAGAAAACCTTTACCCACTGCCATGATGATGTCTGCCGGCACTACAAAAGGGGTGAAAGAATTTCATCTTCGACATTTCATATTTCGCGCAAATGTCAGCGCAAAGACCACCGCAAGCTGGGCGAATAATTTGCAGGCGATTTGCGAAAATGATGCACATGGAATTCCTGCCATCATCGCATCAAATCCAAGAAACCACATCACCAAAGATGCGTCGATTGGACTCAGTGTGGGAACAACGACATTTTCAACATGGCCTGGAGAGCTTGGACTTTCAGCCATGCACGACCTGAAATTGACCAGGGAATTTGCAGACATTGCACGACAAGAATGGGCAGCGGTTGGACTCAGAAAAGGGTACATGTACATGGCAGATTTATCCACCGAACCGCGCTGGCAAAGGATAGAAGGCACTTTCGGGGAAAATGCGGAATGGGCTGGCAAGATGATTTATGAAATTGTATTGGGATTTCAGGGAAGCAAATTGAGCAACCAATCCGTTGCCTTAACCACCAAGCATTTTCCAGGAGGTGGAGCAGGGGTAGGGGGACAAGATCCGCATTTCGATTGGGGCAAGTTTGAACACTTCCCAGGAAAAATGTTTGAGAATAATTTGATCCCGTTTAAAGCAGCCATCAAGGCAGGCACCTCAGCCATCATGCCATACTATTCCATACCATTGGACACTAAATATGAAAAAATCGCTTATGCCTACAACAAGGCTGTAATCAGCGATTTGTTGAGAGACAGCCTTGGTTTCAAAGGAATCATCAATTCAGATACAGGTCCAATTGAAATGATGCCATGGGGTGCAGAAAACCTCAGCATCATGGAACGCTACAAGAAAACCATGGAAGCAGGTGTGAATCTTTATTCCGGTTCAGCCGATCCAACACCACTTCTTCAAACAGTAAAAACAGGTATGGTTGACATGAAGTTGGTGAACAATTCTGTGTATCGATTGCTGATGGAAAAGTTTGAATTGGGACTTTTTGAAAATCCTTATGTTGATGTAGAAGCTGCAGAAAAACTCGTAGGGAACAAAACATTCCAAGCACGTGGTGACTTGGCAATGAGAAAATCAATTGTGCTCTTGCGC
>JBILHX010000024.1:0-30902 GCA_044350285.1 Chitinophagaceae bacterium
TCATAACAATTTTCGATATATCCATAAATTGTGACTTATTTTAAAGAATTTTTTTGGTTTCGATTTACATCTAATAAAATTGGCTTCTGTGTCATTTATGTTTTAAATTATATAACTGTCTTTCAATTTATACATTCAATTTTATAATCCATTTTTAGATACATTTATTATATGCGCTCATGAGTTCACATTTATTTTCTTTTCCTATAATTTCTGAATATCCTGTTTCAATATTTTCTTCCAATTCTTTATACAGACCACCGTCAATCATTTTTAATATTTCTTTTGTTAATTTTTCCTGATCTGCATCAACTAGTATTCCATCATATCCATTTTTTATATATTCTGGGAAGGCTCCTACATTACTTGCTATAACTATTTTTCCCATTGATTTTGCCGTCATTAATACACCACTTTGAGTGGCTTCTCTATATGGGCACACTATGAATTTACTTTCTTGAATTAAATTCGCAAGTTCTTCAACTTCCAAATATTTATCTATTACAATTATGTTTTTATTATAATTTGAATTTATTAACTCATTAATTTCAACGTTTTCTCCTTTTCCTGCAATTACAAATATTTCATCTGGATAAATTTTCAATACATTTTTTATTGACTTAATAAATATGTCAATTCCTTTGTAATATGATATTCTGCCAAAAAATAATATGAATTTATTTTTATCCTTGCCAGATTTTTTAAATTGAGAAATAAAACTATATGGTTGAAGTGTTATTTTATGAGTCGTCGTAACAATCTTTTTATTCATATTTTCAAATTGATTTTTTGAATATTCTGAATAAAAAAAATATCCTTTTGTAAATAGCTTGTACACGTTTATAATTACTTCCCTTTTGTAAGATTCTTCACCAGTATGGGCAATGGGGTCGTGAATAGTTGCAAATACATTTTTAAAAAACATCAAAGGTATTATGGCAATTGCCCTGCTTGATATCGTGTCAAAGTGAATAAGGCTATTTCTCATCCCATTGATGTATTTCCACAATTTTATGCCAGTTTTTATCGTACTTGTTGATATTATTTTTTTATTTTTGAATACAACAAATTTTATTGATTTCAATCCTTCAAAATAGAATTCGAACCTTTTCCAGGTTTCATCACACACCACATTTTTAAAATCTACTATGTCATCCAATAAATCAATGTTTTCAACATTTATTATTGTACTGTTTTTTGAATAAAGTGAGAGCTCTATGATTAAATCAATTTCAAATTCATTTTTTATCGATTGAATTGTTTCAAGACAACTATCTAAAAAATAAGGGTGAGTATAATAAATAATTTTTTTCTTCTGCATATTTAATATTTTTACAATTTTATTTTCAGATACCCATTTAATTTGTACACTTGGTTATCTTTATTTGCATATTTTAAGAATAATGCAGTTATCATAATTGTTATTGTCCAGAAATACAGAAACAATAAATTAGATTTGAATGATGTGTTCAAGTAATAATAGATTCCTATAATTGATATTATGATTAAGTAGTTGGTAATTACATATTTTGTATTTATAATATTTTTACTTATTAGGTATAGATTTTGAAGTATGTGAAAAAGTGTAAATGAAATTAATATTGAATAATTTATTACTTTAATATTCCCAATTAATTTCAACCCTATAACAGATAATATGATATGCGATATCAAGCTAACTACATTCAACCTCATATCAATTTTTTCTTGATTCATTGATATTAACATATTTGCTTGGAGTAAGCCAGTCGGAAAAACAATCATCGTTAAAAACATGTCTTGGCATACTAAATGAGTATTGATGTATTTGTCTCCGAACAAAAATGGAATAATCGTGCTTCCATATGATAGAATGAATGTATAGCTCATTAGTCCATATATACTATATGCTATTGCAGTATTTTTGTATAGCGTTATTTTTGATTCCTTATTGTCATTATTTAGTTTTACCAACATTGGGTATATTGAAGAGGATACAATTACTGGTATTATCTCAGCCATGGAAAATATTTTAAACGATACTTCATAGTTTCCCACATCCACTATTGTTAAAAATTTCGATACAAATATTCCCCCGAGTCCCCAAAATAGTACTGATATACTTCCAATTATTACAAATGAATAATTGCCAACTACAAGACTTACTATTTCTTTAACGCCTATTTGCTGTTTTAAAATCACTTTAATATTGATTTTATTTGATGTTCCATACTTAATGAATAAGTTTAGTGTTATAAAACGTATTGATATAATTAATACTGCCAGTAACTCAATGGATATATCCACAGTTAAAACCAATAGTGCAAGTATAAATTTTAAGACAGCATCTGTTATATTTATTACAAATGACTTGTTTTGTTCATAATTTTTTATATTGATATATTTTATTACATAAATAATATTGTCAAATATGATATTCACTCCCATGATGAGTGATAGTGTTCTAATAATTTTATCATCATAAAGGGTTAATGTAATAATGATATTTAGGAAGTAAAAAGTAATCCCAAGTATTACCTGTATCTTAAAGAATTTTTCAATTATTGACTTCTCTTCTGATTGTATCATGCTTCTAATAAACCATTGTCCTAATCCCATCGCTGAAAATGATAACATTAACCCATATATGTTATTTGATATCACATAAGATGAGAAATCCGTTATCGCGTACTTCCTTGCAACAATCAAGAAGAATACACTGTACAATAAGTTTTGAATGATACTAGAAGAAACACCCCAAGTGCTATTCCGTATTATCTTTCCGCCTAGAAATTTTGATATATTATTATTTACTTTCAACTACTTTTATTTTACTTTGATTTGCTATTAGCATACATACAATTGTAACTATTAGTACTTTAATTCGTACATCCCCGAAGGAGTATACTGTATAAAAACCTATTAGCCAAGTTGCAATTGCAGCTATAAATATTAATATTGTAATGTTGGATTTTTCTCTGTATTTCATAAATCCACTAATTATTGGATAAATTATTAGCCCGATTATCGTTATGAATCCAAAAGCACCGTACTCCGTCAATAGTTTTAAATACCCACTCTCCGGGTGATCAAATATTGTTATTTCGTTATATGCAATCCAAAATTGGTCGGGATTGTGAACTGCCACATAGTTTGCATAATTTCCAGACCCGATTCCGAGTATTGGATTGTCTAGGAATATTTTAAACGCATCTTGCCATATTAGATATCGAAAATCAAATGAATCACTTACAGAAGCTCTTTTAAACATAGGTATTTGATCGGCGAATATGATTATTCCTGGAATTATCAATAAGCATGCTAACAAAATGCTGCTTCTGTATTTTTTATTTCCAATAATCATCAGAATTGTCAATCCTACTATCCATCCTCCAAACGCTGCACGGCCACCAGTAAACATCAATGCTGCAATTGACATTACAAAAAGTATAATATTTAATGTTGATAATTTTGCATCATTATTTTTTTTAATTAATAATAAAAAGGATGTTGCAGATAAAAACTGTGCATATTTTTGCGGATCTTGAAAAAAACTAGGATACCTAATTCCCGCAATTCCATCGACATTGATATTCTGGGTTTTTGCAATGGAAAAAGCAGGACCAAATATAAATTGTGCTATTAAAAAAATTAAAGAAAAAATCAAGGTTACCCTGATCGAATCTAATATTTTATTGATGAAATTTGTGTCACTAATTGTTTCATCAATAATAATTTTAGAAAATATAAAAATTGTTAATAGCTGTATTAAAGAGCTACTATTTTCCCTTGTAAAGTATTCTGAATTAAGCGAACCCAAAATAGTAATTATAGTCAGTATCATTAGCAAAGTCATGTATATTCTATTTTCAGTATATTTTTGGTTGTTATTCTTATAAAACAGAACGACAAAAACCATGGTACAAAAATCAAATATTGTAACTGATATCCAACTTGGGAATAAATCTATTCCCAAAAATGGGAATAGAAGCAATATAAATTGTATATATAACTGGTTTTTATTTTTGGTTGAAAAAAGCATCAAGCCAAAAAATATTGAAATTGTCATTAATGCAATTATTATCAATAGATTACCTATCATGGAATATTTATTTTATTTTTTTTTAAACCATACTCCCGTTAGCCTACATATATTTTCTGCGAATGACACATTTTCTAATATTTCAAAGCGTGGATATTGATATCTGTTCCATAAATCATTTTCTTTTAAATATTCTGTTGTTGTTGAAAATGCAATGTCATAGTCATTGTTTTCCAAGAATTTCATTTCTCTTTTTCCGTAACATCCATTTGGATACGCAAAATATTTTATAGGTTTATTTAGAATTTTCTCCAGTTGTTTTTTTGAGTTGCTTATTTCATATTCTGCCCTGTTGTAACCACACTTTGTCAAAATAGGATGTGTATTTGTATGGCTTCCAATGTTTATTGACTCAATACTTTGTATTTCAACCAAGTCAGAAATATTCATGGATTCTTTTTCTATATGTATGTCTTTTCTTATTGAATCAATTAGTTTATTCCTTTCTGAATTTTCAAGACACTTGATCTCTTCAATTCTATAATTCATTTCTTTTAACATATTTGCCTTCTTAACGTAAGACCACCAATATGATTTGTTGCTTTTTAGAGGTTCAACCGTTACAAATATTGTAACTGGTATAGCGTATGATTTTGATGTTTTAACTATATTAGGGATGTTTTCTTTCCATCCATCGTCTACTGTTATAACTACACCTCCTTTAGGAAAGTTCTTATTTCCAATCCGAATTTGATTAAGATCATCAACCGATAAAAAAATATACCCCCTATCAATCAACCATTTTATACATTTTTCAAAAAGCTCCTTTTCAGGATTATGAAAATATATTGATAATATATGCTTCCCAGATAATCCATCCTTATTTGCTTTTTTAATACTTCCGTTCCACATTAAATATTTGGCATAACCATATGCCATTATATTCCTGGTGCTTAATTTCATCCTAATTAGTTTGATTTATGATTTTTAGTTCCATGAGAATGAATGTTTTTTTTCGCTTATGCCAATATTATATTTTTCGAAATCAATTTTAATAACTTCTACATTAGACATTTTAAACTCCGCTTTTAGCATATATCCAAGTGATTGAATTTCCATATAAACATATTTGTTCTTTACGCCTGATATATGGCCTTCTATATCCATGAAAGGTCCTCTTACATTTATACATCCGTCACTAATGGGAATTTCTTTTCTTTCTATTTTAATATCACTGTATTCTTCTAAAAATATTTTTATATTTTCAATTTCCTCATCTTTTACTACTGCTGGTTTCCCAATCCAGTACACAAAATTTATAATATCTTGGGTGTATTTTTTGATTTTTATTATATCATTCACTGATGCTTGAACAAATACATATGAACTAAATAGGGGCTCATTTATTATTTTATTTCTATCAAATAAATGCTTATTTACTTTATTGTATGGACAATAATTAACTATTTTTCTTTTTGACAATAATGCGGAAACCTTCTTTTCGCAGTTAGATTTTGTATATAATACATACCATTGATTTTCCATGAGTATTATTTATTTGTTTTAGATATAATGAATTAACATTGACATATTTCTTTTAATTAAAAAGACTAGAAGGTTCTTTTAAAGATATTTATCTGAATTCTATCTGTTTCCTTAATATCTATATCTTTTTGTCATTCCTTTTTTCGCCATAAGCATATCCATAGCCATATCCACGATCATGCTTGGAGAATCCTCTCTTTTTAATACCATTAAATATGATGTATGGATTTTTAAGTGGACTGAAATCATTGTTAATATCAAATCTTTTTAAGATTATTTTAGGAGAGTATTTATGTCTTACAACATATAATGTCATGTCACAATATGCTGATAATAGGTTTGCGTCTGTAATCAATACAACTGGCGCTGTATCAATAATTATAACATCATACTTGTTTTCCAAGTACGTCAATAGTCTGAGTATTTTCTTTTCAGTTAACAATTCTGATGGATCATCTTTTATTCCACCAGAAGCTATAAACGATAGATGTTCATATCTTTCTACTTTATTAATTATTTCCAATTCTTTTGCTTCATTACTCAAATATTCTGAAATACCTTTTTTAGTTTCAGTGCCAAAAATTTTATCCAATGATGAATTGTGTAAGTCTAAATCAATTAGAATTACATTTTTACCTGTCATGGAATAACTAATAGCAAGGTTTGCTGAGACGAAACTTTTTCCTTCCCCTGAAATACTCGATGTTATCAGTATTTTTTTCTTTTCTGCATTTATCCCCAAATGTTGAAGTGTATATCTTATCTTTCTAAACTCTTCTGCTACATTGCTTCTTTTACCTGTTTCAATGGCCAGCATCTCTTTTTTATTGTTATATTCCACCTCTCCAATAATTGGTATTGAAGTAAGTGACTCTATTTCTTGTCTATATAATATAGTCGTGTTGAATGTTTCCTTTGCACCTATTATTGATATCGGTATTCCAAGTACTGCAACCATGGCAATTCCCAGGATAAATAATTTATTCGGTGATACCGGGTTGTTGGTTGACTGGGCATAATTTATTGTTCTGCTATCCGATATGGTTGATGCATAAGACAATTCACTCTCTTCTCTTTTTTGCAATAAAAAAGAGTATATCCCGTTTTTAATATTTTGCTCACGGCTTATTTCCAGTAATTCCCGCTCTTTCACTGGGATATTGTGCAACATGTTGTTGTAGTTGGAGTTGGTTTGAAACAAATTCTGTTTGTTGGATTCTAAATTTTTTCTTTGTGTTTTAATGTTAGAATATATATCCTGTTTTATTTTTATTATTTGATCGGATAATGATATTAAGATTGGGTTGTTTTCAGCAACAGTTTTTTTCATCTTTTCTCTTTCCAATTCAGCTGTATTTAAGTTTCCCAACAATTGAGTAATACTTGGGTCAATATTACCAATTGGTGAAGACATCATACCCGTGTAATTATTGTTGTCTGACAACTGTTTTTCCAATTGGTTCATAACAGAAATCTGTAATGTCAAGTCACTTAGTTTTTGATCATTGGCACTTACATTTTGCAAAAACAACTGCCCTTGCGTACTAATGTCTACAGCGCCACTATTGGCTTTATATTGTTGTATCTTCTTTTCTATAACTGCCAATTCACCACCTACGATATTCAACCTTTCCTCAATAAATTTCAATGTATTTTTTGCAGTAATATTTTTTTCGTTAATGGCTGAATAATTGTATGAATGAATGATTTCATTCAAAACATCTTCTGAAAGTTTTGGTGTATAATCTTTGTATTGCAACTCCACTACACTGGATAATTTATTGGTTGAGTTCACTTTTAAATTATTCAGGATATTTTTAGTTTGATTTCTTATGGTAATTATTTTGAAATAGTAACCAAACTTGCTTTGAATTTTTTTGTAAGAGGGATTGTTGATGAATGTTATAACCCCATATTTTGTTTTTAGCGGATTTCCTGCATTCCCAACATATTTGTTGTTTAAGTATATGCGCTGCATGGTTTTGTCGAAGGATAGGTAAATATTTTCTTTGGTTTCTTTTGTTTTTTCTATATTCTCGATTTCAATTGTAAATGGTTGATTGTCATACACGTTTAGGTCTAATATTTTTCCTTCAATGTAAATTGGTGCATATAATCTTAATTTTTTTACAACAGCATCAATTACAGGTCTTGATTTCAATACTTCAACTTCATTTTCAATGATTTTTTTCGCATTGATCATGTTTAATGATTCTAAAAATTTAGATTCTTCATTGCCTTTTTTTTCATCTTTGATAATGAGTGAGGCAGTGGCCATGAATTTTGGGGATGTATATCTTATATACCCAATTGATGATATCATTGTTATTATCATCAAAATCGCAAATAAAGGCCAATATGGCATATACTTTGCAACCAATTGTACTATCAAACTCTCTTCTTTAG
Source organism: Chitinophagaceae bacterium (assembly GCA_044350285.1). Classification (GTDB taxonomy): domain Bacteria; phylum Bacteroidota; class Bacteroidia; order Chitinophagales; family Chitinophagaceae; genus Pollutibacter. The sequence goes on from JBILHX010000024.1 coordinate 7,973, forward strand.
GCGTGATTTTGGTGTTATTTTGTTTCATATTATCTTATTATTCTATCAACTACAATAACTATAACTGATAATCCAGATAGAATGGCAGGCAGTATTTGTCTGCCTCTTTCTACACTTGCAAGTTTATTTTTATTAGGTTCAACATATACCACATCATTTGGTTTCAAGTAGTAATAGGGGGAGTTTAGAAATTTGGGAGAGTTTAGGTCTACATGATTTACTTTCTTTTTCCCATTGATTTCCCTAATGAGCAGTACATTTTCCTTTTTGCCGTAAATAGTAATATCTCCTGCCAATCCCAAAGCCTTTAACATTGATATTTTTTCACTTGGTACGGTTATAACTGTTGGATGTCCAACTTCTCCAATTACAGTAACCTCAAAATTCATATGCCTGATATTTACTATTGGATCTATCAGTAATTTTTTTTCGATTATTATATTTGTTATTCTTTGTTTTAGGTCTTTTTTTGCAAATCCAGCTGCTTTTAAGTTTCCAAGGATTGGCAATTGTATATATCCGTCTGTGTTAACCAAGTATCCACTCGATTGCGTATTGCTTCCAGCTGCTGTTGATGCACTTATTACGTAATTATTTGAGGTATTAAAAACTGCAGAGGCTTCTGCATTTAAGCTGCCAATGGATATGCTCAATATATCATTGGGTTGTATGATTATTTCCCTTTCTTCAATATTTTCTGCATACAAAGTGTCAACTGCATTGTTGAAATAGCTGATGTTTTTGGTTTCCAAGCACGAATGACTTGAAATAATCGCAAATGAAACAAGCGCTAGGGTAATTACTCTATTCATATTTTCGGTCTTTTTCAGTTTTGATTACGATGTAAGCAACTATTGAGTTGTTTACATCTGATTGTTAACTGTTCGAAAATATAAGTAGTGGAATTTGTTAAAGATGATGGCCGTTTGAATATCAACTGATTTGAATCAGAATTTTGCAGATTGCCCTAATATTCTATTTAATTCACTTATTTTTTGAGGAATATTAATTTATAAAATATTTTTAGGTATTTTGCTGGCTTGGATTTTTTATTTTTTGCTCTTCTTATTGAATGAAGTATTTGAATGCTTTGTTTACTTTAACGCATTGATGATTTTATCTAGTGGAATTTCGCGTTCGAATTTTCCAATCAATTTTCCTTGCTTGTCATACAGTATTGCAAATGGCATTTCCTTGATCTGATAAAAGTCTCTAACAACAAACGACATTCCCTCTGTTCCGGCAACGATATTCTTGTATTTGCTTACTGGATATTCAGATTCAAATTTTACAACCCTATCCAATGGAAGGTATGTGATCATGAGTACTTGGGTGTTTTTAAACTCATTGGCACTTTTAAAAAAGGACTTCATGAAAACTTGGCAATGATCACATTCTGGTGAAAAATAAACAATCAGCAAAGGTTTTCCAGCTTCAACTTCTTGGCTTGTGAAAACATGGCCATTTGACTGTGTTATCTTAAAATTGGGTAATTGGGGTTTTTGTGAAAAACTGTTGCAGGAAAGTATCATGTTAAAAAGAAATGTCAACATAATGATCCTACTAAAAATATTGTTTTTCTTCATTTTACGGGGTTTTAATGAAAATCAATTCTTGTTACTTTGCTGAATTTATTATCCAAATATGACATTTTTAACTGCAACAACCTCTTTTTTTTGATAATTATAGCCGAATTTTTACTTTTAAGTTATCTTAATTTTATTTCTTTTTTCATACCATGCAGCATTTTTTATATTCTTGTTGTCTATCACGTTCACAATTGTTTTTCATTTTGAAATTGATTAATAACTTGTTAATCAACTACTTACAAATTTAGAGCCATCACTACAATAGTCATTTAAATTATATTTCAATTTTTTTTTTAAAAGTTGTTCCGCATCAAAAAAAAATTAAATTTGCCAACTATTCACATTTATTTAAAACAAAAAACAAACAGTATGAAACGAGCGCTACTGACAGCTTGTTACGTTTTGTTCGCATGTGTTCTAACATTTGCACAAACACGTCAGCTTACCGGTAAGGTAATTGGCCCTGATAACCAGGGTGTAGTTTCTGCCACTGTAAAAGTTAAAGGAAGCAACAATGCTACTTCAACAAATGCAGATGGCGTCTTCAGTTTAAAGGTTCCTTCAGGAAACATCACGCTTCAAATCACTTCAGTGGGATTTACAGCTAAAGAAGTTTCTGTATCAGGATCTGAGTCAACAATTTCAGTTTCTTTGGTTGGGGATGCTACCCAATTGCAGGATGTTGTGGTAACCGTAATGGGTATCTCAAAGCAATCCAAGAAACTTGGATACGCTGTAACCACCGTAAACAATGAAGCTCTTAGCACGGCTAGACAAACAAACGTTGCCAGTTCTTTGAGTGGCCGCGTTGCAGGTCTTAAGGTTGCTGGTACAAACAGTGGACCACAAGGTACTGTTAAGCTTCTATTAAGAGGTAACCCAAGCATGAACAGCTCTGGTGCTCCGCTTTTTGTTATCAATGGTGTTCCCATGGATAACTCTCAGCGTGGTGGTGCTGGAGAGTGGGGTGGTACTGATAACGGCGACGGTATCGGTAACTTGAATCCTGATGATATCGAGAACATGACTGTTCTTAAAGGACAATCAGCTTCGGCTCTTTATGGTTCAAGGGCATCTAACGGTGTAATCCTTATCACAACTAAGACTGGTAAGAAAAATGATTTTTCTGTAGATTATAACATGAACTACATGGAAGAACATGCAATTGACTACACAGATTTCCAGTATACTTACGGTCAGGGTCTTGGTGGTGCTAAGCCAGCTACAGTTGCTTCTGCTCAACAGAATGCAAGAATGAGCTGGGGTGCTAAACTTGATGGTGTTTCTACCATTCAGTTTGATGGCAACTCATACCCGTATTCTGCAGTTAAAGACAATACCAAGAACTTTTACCGTTCTGGTCCTTCTTTAACCAACACTGTTGCTCTTTCTAAAGGTGGTGCAAACGGTTCTTTCAGACTTTCCATGTCTAACTTGAACAGCAATTCAATTGTTAGAAACAGTGGTTTGACAAGAAACACGGTTAACTTGAACACAACACAAGACATTACTGACAAGTTGAATGTAAGCATGTTTGCTTCTTACCTTGATCAGAATTCTACAGGTGTTCCTTATTTGAGTGATGGTCCTTTGAATCCAAACAACGGCCAATTCCTTGCAACCAATATCGATCAAAAAATACTTTCTCCTGGTTATGATAAATTAGGAAACGAGAGTGTTTTCAGTGATGATATCTATGTGAGCAATCCATGGTTCGTGGTTAACAAAATTGTTAATACACTAGGAAGAAGAAGGTTCACTACTTCAAATACTATCAAATACAACTTCGAAAAATGGCTTTATAGCCAAGTTAGGGTTGGTTATGATGTTGAAAATGACCGCTCTCTTAGCGTAACTCCTTGGGGTACTGCTTATTCTGCAGCTGGTAAAGGTGGTTTGAACAACCTTGGTCAATCTACACGTTATGAATTTAACGTTGATGCGATGATTGGTGGTTCTCACGACATTACTGATGATCTTAGCATCGACGCTGCAATCGGAGGAAACCTTCGTAAGAATAAATTTGAAGCAGTAAGTGTATCTGGAAGTCCTTTTATCCTTCCTTACCTATACAGCTTTAACAACGTTACCAACTATGGTCGTGGATATGGATTTTCACAAATCGAATCTCATTCAGGTTACTACACAGCAGATCTTTCTTATAAGAATTATCTTACTGTTGGTACTACTGGTAGGTACGATGCATATTCTACGCTTCCAACTGATAACAACAGCATATTTGTGCCTTCAGTTTCTACAAGTTTCATCTTCTCTGAACTGATTAAGCCTAAATTCTTGAGCTACGGTAAATTGCGTGCTTCTTATGCTAAAACAAGCAATGAGTTGACAAACCCTTACCAAACGCGTGTTTATTATTCATTGGCTAACTCTTACCTAGGAACTCCAGTTGGTAGCTTCAATACTTCACTTCCAAGTGGTTTGTTGAAACCTTTCACAACAACTGAACTTGAGTTTGGTACAGAATTAAGGTTCTTTGGTAGCAGACTTACTTTCGATGCGGCATACTTTACCAAGAAAACACAAAATGAAATCATGAGTGCTTCTTACAGTATCGCCACAGGATATACAAGTGGTTTCGTTCCTACAGGATCTGTTCAAAACAAAGGTCTTGAACTTCAAATCGGTGGTACTCCAATCCGTACCAAAGATTTCAACTGGACTTCAACGTTGAATATCACAAGCGTTCAAAACAAGATATTGAGTACTGGTCCAACTAACGGTAGACTTGGTCTAGGCCAAACAAGGGGTGCTTTGGGTAATGCCATCACTGCTTACGTTGTTGGTCTTGCTGGTCCTCAAATCATGGCTTATGATTACAAGAGAGATGCTAAAGGTTCTATCATTGTTGATGCAGCTGGACTTCCAGTTCAAGGTGCATTTACAGCTCAAGGATCTGTTCTTCCTACACTTTACGGTGGATGGAACAACGAATTCTCTTACAAAGATTTCACTTTCTCTTTCTTGATTGATTATAACTACGGTAACAAAGTACTTTCTGCAACAAGTTATTATTCTTTGGTTAGAGGTTTGAATCAAGCAACTTTAGAAGGTAGGGAAACTGGTGTTACTAAAGGTGTTACTGCTGCTGGTGCAACCAACACAGTTGCTGCAACTGCACAAGCATACCATACCGCTGTTGCTCAAAGAATCACAAGCTCACATGTGCTTGATGGGGATTTCATCAAATTGCGTCAGGTTTCTTTGGGATACAACCTCCCACAGAGCTACCTTAAAGGTCTAAAAATCATCCAGTCTGCTCAGATTTCTTTAGTTGGAAGAAATCTACTTTGCTTGATGAAGAAAACGGACAACATTGACCCTGAAGCAACATTTGGTTCTAGCATTAACTATTATGGTATCGAAGGAACTAACCTTCCCTCTACAAGATCATATGGTGTTAATGTAAACATCAAGTTTAAAAAATGATTCAAACCGGAATAGTATTTTCCAATAATAAATTAACGAAAATGAAAAGAATATTGTTATTGCCAATTATTGCCGCGTTTGCGATCCCGCTTAGCTGTACCAAGGATTTCGAACGTATCAATACAAACCCTACAGCGGCAAGTCCGGCAAGCTTCGATGCGAACTATTTTCTGTCAAACGCACAGAACACTTACAAAGAAGGTATTGCTGGTTACGCTGGTCCAATCTTGTTTCAATCAGGATGGGCCCAGGTGATGTCTTCTACCAGCTCTGGTAGTGCTAACTACTACAGCAACATGGATAAGTACGTGCCTTCATCTAATACCAATTCTTACTTGGCTAGTAGCTGGTCTAACTGCTTTCGTGCAGCTGGCTTGGCTCAACAAGTTATCAAAGATTATGGTACCATTGCTGAAAGAGCAAATACTGTAAGCGCTGCTGTTATTGTTAAAGTTCTTGCTATGTCTTATGCTGCTGACGTTTATGGTGATTTGCCATACACCGAAGCTTTCCAAGGCGAAAAAGGAATTTCACAACCAGTTTATGACAAGCAAGAAATTGCTTTGAAAAAAATGCTTACTGATCTTGAATCTGCATTGTCAAAATTTGATGCTGCTAAAGCAAAACCTACTGCTGACCTTTTCTATGCTGGTGATGTTGCCAAATGGAAAAAACTTGGTTACTCAGTAATGTTGCGTATCGCAATGCGTTTCACTAAAAGAGATGCTGCTTTCGCTAAAGCATGGGCTGAAAAAGCGTACGCTGGTGGAACCTTATCTGCTGTGACTGATGATTGTTTCCTTAAAGGAGATGATGCTAATGGTTATAGCAGTCCAAACGGAAGAGCACTTCTTGTAACTGATGACCTTTATCAAGTTAGGTGGAGCAAAAAGTTGATGGATTACCTTAAATCTACAAACGATCCACGTATCCCTGCTATCGCAGAAGTTCCGTTGGATGGTATTTCAAATAACACAAAAGTTACTGCTGGTGACAACACACTTGCTAACCAATTGGGTATGCCTAGTGGGTATGACCTTAATGGCGGTGCAACTGATATCAGCAAATCTCCTGGTTATCCTGGTGGAACTGGTGTTGGTGGTGATTTAACCCCAATAGGTAAGTACTCTAGACCTAAAGCTTCAGTTTACGACAGCAGAAATGCAATCACTTTCATCATGACTTATGCTGAATCTGAATTGCTTCTTGCTGAAGCTGCTGCTCGTGGATGGAGCGTAGGCCCTAATGCTGCTACTCACTATGCAAATGGTGTTAAAGCAGGTATGTTGTCTTTGGGTACATTCAGCCCTATGGCTGCAGTTACAACTGGTGCTGCTGATGCTTATATCGCAGCTAACCCGCTTAATGTTACCTCATCAACTGCCTCTATTCAACAAATCAATGAGCAATACTGGGCTACTACCGGTACGCTTATGAACTTTGGCGAATCTTGGAGCAACTGGCGCAGATCTGGATACCCTGTATTAACTCCGGTTAACTACATTGGTAACTTCTCTGGCGGTGCCATCCCAAGAAGACAACTTTATCCAACAAATGAAGTTGCTGTTAACCCAACCAATTATGCAGCTGGTGTTGCTAGCCTTTCTGGTGGCGATACTTGGGTGTCTCGTGTTTGGTGGGATAACTAGACCACGATTTAATAGCTTATCAAAAGAAAATACATGCCAGGCACCTTTGCCTGGCATTTTTTGTTGTTATTAATTTACCTTAGTATTACCGAAATTTCATTCTTGATTGAATTTATCCCTAACAATTATATGCACAGCAAATCCATTGTCCACCCACCATTATTTTTTCTGTTGCTCCTATTTGTTACAAGCCAATTGCCTTCTTTTTCGCAGCCCCCCTCCCTATTTACCAACCTGAAACCTGAACAAACCGGAATCGGCTTTCAAAATAAAATTGTGGAAAGTGCAGGCGTAAACATCATCACCTACGAATATTTCTACAACGGTGGTGGAGTAGGTGCAGGTGATTTTAACAACGATGGTTTAATTGATCTCTATTTCACGGGTAACATGTCGCCCAATAAACTCTATCTGAACAAGGCTAACATGAAATTTGAAGACATTACCAAAATTTCAGGAGCAGGAGGAAAACCAGGATGGAAAACGGGTGTATCAGTTGCGGATGTGAACGGTGATGGATTTTTAGATATTTATGTTTGTTATTCAGGAGACCTAGATTCTACCCAGCGTGCAAATCAATTGTTCATCAACAACGGGAACCTCACCTTCACCGATAAGGCAACGGAAATGGGTGTAGATGACATGGGATACTCAACGCATGCAGCTTTTTTTGATATGGATAGAGACGGCGACTTGGATCTTTATGTGCTTAACCACAACATAAAAAACCTGAGGAACTTTGATGCTGCTTTTGTAAAAAAAATGGTTGATCCAAATGCAGGAGACCGCCTCTATGAAAACAAAGAAGGTAAGTTCTCTGATATTTCCAGAAAGGCAGGCATCATCTCCAACCCACTTGGCTATGGGCTCGGAATCAACATAGCTGATATAAACAACGACGGGTGGCCTGATATCTATGTGTCAAATGACTATGTTGAAGAAGATTACTTGTACATCAACAACAAAAACGGAACCTTCACGGAATCCATGAAATCCTCCTTCGGACACCTTTCGAATTTCTCCATGGGTGTAGATATCGCAGACATCAACAATGATGGATTGATGGATATTTTTACATTAGACATGTTGCCCGAAGACAACAAAAGACAAAAACTTCTATACGCTCCAGACAACTATGAACTTTATAACAACACCCTAAGCAACGGATTCTATCATCAGTTGATGAGAAATATGCTCCAACTCAACAACGGCAATGGAACCTTTAGTGAAATCGGACAGCTTTCTGGGATTTCCAACACAGATTGGAGTTGGGCTGCTTTGTTTGCAGACTTCAACCACGATGGCACCAAAGACCTTTTTGTTACCAATGGATACGGTCGGGACATGATTAACCGAGATTTCATGAAATTTTACGCTAACGAAAGATTGAAACACCTACAAGGAAAAACAGACAGCCGCATGTTTCAAATGCTACAAGGAATTCAATCCACGCCTTTGCACAATTATATTTTTGAGAATAATGGGAATCTTCAATTCAAAGACCGATCAATAGACTGGGGCTTTGATGAAGTTAATTTTTCTCATGGTGCCGTTTATGCTGATTTAGACAATGATGGTGATTTAGACTTGGTCATGAATCGAATGAACCAAGAAGCTGGTTTGTATCAAAACATGACCATCGAAAACAATGCAGTTGGTCATTTTCTCAACATTAATTTAAAAGCTTCCGGTAATAATACATTTGCTATTGGCGCTACTGTATCCTTGCATGCTGCCAACAATGTTTATACCATGCAAAATTTTCCTGTGCACGGTTTTCAATCTTCCATGCAAGTGCCTATACACTTTGGTTTCAAAGAAAATAAAATTGATTCAATTACCATTAAATGGTCCAATGGTCAGCATGAGGTAATCCTTAATCCCTCACAAATCAATGGAACGCTTGATGTAGTTCAACTCGAAAAAACTGCTAAGCCTTTGCCAATCAATAAGGCCATAACCCCCATTTTCACTTCTACCGATTTCAAACTCAGTTACAAGCATTATGAAGACCTTGTAAACGATTTTAAGATACAACCCTTGATGCCTAACATGTTTTCTTACTCTGGGCCTCGTTTGGTAAAAGGCGATGTGAATAACGACAAGCTGGACGATATTTATGTTTGTGGTCCCAAAGACCAACCGGGTACCTTGTTTATCCAACAACGAGACGGAAGCTACAAGGAAGACCAGCAAAAAGCCTTCAACGAAGATGCCAGCGCAGAGGATTGTGGTGCATTGTTTTTTGATGCAGACAATGATGGCGACCTAGATCTTTATGTAGTTAGTGGAGGCTTTGTTTTGGACGATGAGCAAAATTTACAAGACCGTTTATATTTCAACAAGAACGGCAAGTTTACAAAGCAACTTGATTTACTTCCCAAAGAAACCATTTCAGGTTCTCAAGTGATTGCTATGGATTATGATGATGATGGGGATGAAGATCTTTTTGTTTCAGGTAGGGTAGTGCCAGGAAAATATCCCGTGTCTCCATCAAGCATGCTTCTTGAAAACAATGGTCAGGGAAAATTTAGCGATAAAACAAGCTTGATTGCTGAATTCTTTTTATCTCCCGGAATGATTACTGACGCAAAATGGGCTGACATCAATGATGATAAAAAGAAAGAATTAATTATATCAGGTGAATGGATGTCGTTGATGGTATTCTCTTACCAACATGATAAGTTCAAGGACATCAGCAACCAGGTTTTTTCAAAAACGTACAGCGGTTGGTGGAATAGAATGGAGTTGGCTGATCTTGATAAAGATGGTGACCTTGACTTGATTGCAGGAAACTGGGGAACGAATAGTCAACTTAAGGCATCTGACTCAACACCTGTAACCCTTTACTATGGTGACTTTGACAACAATGGATACATTGATCCATTGCTGTGCTATTATATCCAAGGGAAATCTTACCCAATGGCTTCAAGGGATGAAATCACCGATCAAATGGTAAGCCTTCGTCAGAAATTCCCCACTTACGATTCTTACGCAGATGCTGCTTTAGAGGATATCCTGACGGAAGATCAATTGAAAAATGCAAAAATTCTTTCTGCCAATTTTCTACAAACTGCTTGGTTTGAAAATGTAAATGGAAAGTTTGTAATGCATCAATTCCCAATAGAAGCAGATTTTTCAGTTGTGCAGGCAATCTATATAGACGACTTCAACCATGATGGATTTACGGATATTTTACTTGCTGGAAATGCAGACCAAATGCGCATCAAGATCGGTAAGATGGATGCAAACTTCGGAACTGTTTTGGCTGGTGATGGGAAAGGTAATTTTAAATACATCAATCAAGTAGAGTCGGGCCTTAATGTAAAAGGTTGTGTTAGGGATATTATTGAGGTTTCAAACAAAGGAGGTGTAAAAACACTCATGATGGGGTTGAATAACCAATCTCCAGAATTCATAAAATATTGATCAGTATGTGGAAGAAAATTATTTTTCTCTCGTTGGTTTCATCCTTTTGTTACTCGGATATTTTTGCACTGGCACCTCCTAAATTTAACGCTCAAAGTTATGTATCAGCCTTAAAAAAAACAACAGACGTAATGCTTAACGACGTTGCTTCACCTGTTGCTGCAAGCCGCTATTATGCGTATATCACCATTTCATCTTATGAAACGATTTCATTGTTCGATTCATCACATTTTGCTTCTTTGAAAGGTGTTATTCGATTATTCCCTGGTTTGGTGATAGAAAAAAAACTGTTTGAACATGCAGATCCACATTTGGCAATAGTATTGGCTGTTTTTAAAAGCGGACAAAAATTGCTTCCATCCGGTTTCATGTTGCAAAAGGAAATTGACTCGTTGGCACTGATGTATGGCAGCACTGAAAAAAGCAAAAGTGTTTTTCAACAAACTTCAACGTTGGTTGACGAGATTGTAAAGCAAATTGTTGACTATGCAAAAAAAGATGGTTTCCCAAAACTCAATAATCTTTCACGATATACACCTAAACCGGGGGATGCTTTTTGGAAACCCACACCTCCTGTTTTCATGGCACCTGTAGAACCACATTGGAATACATTGAGAACATACCTGTTGGATTCTGCCCAGCAATTTAAAACACCAATCCCTGTAACGTACGACACATCAGTGTCTTCACCATTCTATAAAATGGTGAAAGAGGTTTACGAAACAGACAAAAATGCAACTGAAGAACAACGAAATGTGGCTAATTTTTGGGACTGCAATCCGTTTGCTGTCCAACAAATTGGTCATGTAGAATTCGGATTAAAAAAAATATCACCGGGAGGTCATTGGATTGGCATAGCAGGAATTGCGTGCATCAAAAAGAAAAAATCACTTGAAGAAACAGCCATGGTACACATGTTGTTGAGCGTAACATTGGCAGACGCCTTTATTGCATGTTGGGATGAGAAATACAGGAGCAACAGGGTTCGACCAGAAACAGTTATTCAAAAATTGATTGATCCAAGGTGGCATCCAATGCTGCAAACACCGCCATTCCCGGAATATGTATCAGGGCACAGCGTTGCATCAAATGCAGCAGCAGTAATGCTTACGAGTTTGTTCGGTGATGGGTTCCATTACACAGACAATACAGAAGTTGAATTCGGTTTGCCTGAAAGGAAATTCATTTCATTTTATCAAGCTGCTGCAGAAGCCGCAATTTCAAGGTTGTATGGCGGTATACATTATATGGATGCCATCGAAGCAGGAAAAGTTCAAGGGAAACAAGTGGGATCGCACGCTGTACATGTCATGCAAACGCATATCAAGCAACTTCAACAAAAATAATACGATTAACCTGTGTCATGTCAACAAATAAATTAACCGCATTTTTTAATCCTGAACAATTTCAAGGATGGGGCAAAACCAAGAATTATTTTGAAGGTTGGTATTTCAAAGTGATCAATAAAAGCGGTTCAAAGGCTTTTGCTTTCATACCAGGAATCGCAATGGATGCAAACGGTAAAAAGCAGGCATTCATACAAGTGTTGGATGGGATTAAAAAAACCGCAGCCTATCATCAATTTGAACACACTGATTTTAACCCAACACCTGGTAGATTTTTTTTGAACATACGTGGAAATTCTTTCTCAGAATCTCACCTTAAATTAGACCTTGCTGCCATTCAAGGAGAACTTTTTTTTACAGGAAACATTCCTTGGCCAAAACCATTTTATTCCCCAGGTATCATGGGACCATTTGCATTCGTCCCTTTTCTTGAATGTTACCACGGTATAGTAAGCATGAATCATGCCATAGAAGGGTCTTTGATAATTGATGGTGAAACAATTGATTTTACGGGAGGTAGGGGCTATATCGAAAAGGATTGGGGTAGGTCTTTTCCGTCGTCTTACATTTGGATGCAAACAAATCATTTTAGCCAAGAAGGCATTTCTTTAAAAGCTTCTGTTGCAAAAATCCCATGGCTAGGCAGTTCCTTTGTTGGGTTTATATCAGGCCTATGGTTACATGATCGACTGATACAATTCACAACCTACAATGGGACCAAGTTGAGAAAATGTGTTGCTGATAAATCTACGGTAGAATTGGTGATGGAGAATAAAAAGCACAGGTTGGAAATACTTGCAAAACGAGATGGAGCAACTGCCTTGGCTTCGCCTATCTTGGGATTGATGGATGGCAGAATTGAGGAGAGCATGACTTCTGAAATAGAGATTCAGTTATATGATAAGTTGGGAAAAAAGTTGATATTTTCTGGTACAGGAAAGCACACAGCATTGGAGGTTGCCGGAAAAATTTCTGAAATATTAACTGGTTCCTCTCCGTTCACTTCCCGAGAAAGTGATGGGAAAAAATAAATGAACCCATCAAAAATTCAATAGCCTGGGGTTTAAACCCCAGGCTATTGAATTAGGAATAACACTGTTTTTAAAAGTATTTTACTTAAAATTAGAACCCTTCGTTCTGAACCATTTTAGGATTGTTCTGAACTTGTGTAATCGGGATAGGTAATATTGTTCTGTAATAGTACGTGCTTGTTGTTGCTGTATATTGAATCAATCTTGAAGTTGAATTACCTGCGGAATTGATTTTTACATAATTTGTCTTCGTTCTATTCAAATCAAATATTCTTTGTCCTTCCAAGGCAAATTCCTTTCTTCTCTCAACAACAATGCTATCCACAAATGCCGTTGCTCTGATGCTGCCTGTTGGAGGCGTTGCAAGCAACGATACCGAAAAAGGTTTTACCAATGATGAAGTATCTCTCGATTTTCTAATCAAGTTAACATCAAGCATAGATGTAGTTAAAGCTGCTGCATCATTGTTTTGAATGGCCAACCTCGCAAGTGCCTCTCCCCTGGATAAATACATTTCTGCAATCCTCATCACCTTTATGTTTTCTAGGTATGTAGAGATGTTGGTGTATTTCAAACAAAGAGGCACACTTTTTTCTCCACCAAGTGAATTCCTGTCACCTAACTCTACAAACTGTCTGCGCACATCTGTTGGTGAATAAATATCCCAAAGCCCTTTGAACGTACTTAGCGTTGTACCTGTGCTCTTGCTGTTCATGGTTTGTCTTGTTCCGAGCAATTCACCATATCCATTCTGGCTTGACAAATACGCATAAGAATCTGTACCTGGATTGTCATTTGAATTGTTGGCAACCTCCAAAATTGATTCAGAATTCCCCTGAGACCTGAAGTCTTGCAACATAGATCCATAATTGAAAAGGGAGAACTTACCGGAGGCTATCACTTCAGATGCAGCATCAGCTGCAGTTTGCCAATCTTCAGTAAATATGGCAATACGTGTTTTGAGTGCAAGAGCCCCCCATTTAGTCATCCTAATTTTAAAAAGCGATGAATTTGCAGCCCCTTTGTCGATAACATTTCCTGCCGCAGGAAACCTCTTCAATGCATCTTCTAAGTCTTTGCGAATCTGTGTATAAACTTCAGCTGCTGTATTGCGCGCAGGGTAAACAACATCGGTAACTTTTGTAATTGGCAACAATACCAGTGGTACACATAAGTGAGAACCATCTGCAGTATGTTTTAAGGGGCGACCGAAAAACTTGGCAAGGTCAAAGTACGCCAAAGCCCTTACTGCGTAAGCTTCGCCAATCAGCTGCTTCAACTCTTCTTGTTCAAGTGGCGTTACAAGTGCCATCACTTTTGATTCATTTGCTATGATCGCATTTGCATTCGTAACAACCTGATACATTTGATTCCACATCCTGGATACATTTGCATCTGTCGCTGTATGAGTTAAGGTATTCATTCCTGTATACCTGTTTCCCGTTTTTACACTTCGGGTCATGTTGTCTGAAAGTACCTCTGGAATAACCATGGCATCACGTCCATAATAACTATATGATTGCATCAACGAGTATAGCCCATTCACTGCAGCCCTTGTTGTACTAAGGCTTGAAAATACATCTTCTGGAAATACACTTTGTTGTGGCTTGATGTCTAAAAAATCCTTTTTACATGATCCTAAAATCAGGATTGAAATGAGTATTGAAATTGAATATATTTTTTTCATAACGATTTCTTTTGAGTGATGTTTTATCTATTTAAAGGGTAATGTCAATTCCGAAAAGGATTGTTTTAAATACAGGAGGTCGTTGTGACATTACACCGTCGATACTAACTTCCGGATCTGTATTGAATCGTTTGTCTTTGATGAAAGTAAACAGATTCTGTCCCCGTAAATATATCCTTGCCGTAGATAGTTTTGCTTTCGCAAGAAACGATTTTGGAACACCATAAGACAATGAAACATCCCTCAACCTGATATAACTTCCATCATACAAAAATCGGCTGCTCTCATAACTTCCCGCGGAGGATTGTGTCCCAAGAAACACTGGTTTTGGTACATCAGTTGATTGTGTTGGAGTGGTCCACCTTCTGTTGAATTCATACTGACTCATCCCATTGCTCTGATCTGAGAATCCAAGGTTTGCATCTGTTTTTTGTAAATATCCAAATTCATCATAAATCGAATTTCCCCAAAACATGTACAATTGAAAACTCAATTTAAAATTGTCGTAAGAAAAAGAGTTGGTTAAACCTCCAAAGAACTTAGGAAGTGCACTGCCGTATGCAAGTCTTGGTAAGGCTGTCGTGAATACATTTGTTGTCGCACTTTTTGCTGCGTCTGTATACCACAGTGCCTCACCTGTTACTGCACCCACACCTGCATATCCGCGTTGGTAATGTGTATAGTAATCTGTTCCAACCCTTCTGTAGTATGCTGCATTGTTCGAAAACAATGAATCAATTTCAGTGATTTCATTCTTGTTTGTGGTAAAGTTGAAATCTGTCACCCATTTGAAACCCTTAGGAGTAGATGGTACAATATTAACAGAGGATAGACTGATTTCTACACCTGTGTTTTTCATCGCACCATTGTTTACTGTTACACTGGTTACACCGTTTACACTTGGGATAGACTGACTTACAAGTAAGTTACTGGTGGTTCTTGTATACCAATCAATGTTTCCACTAAGCCTACCCTTTATCAAAGAAAAATCCAATCCCAAATCCAATGGAACGTTTTTTTCCCATGTTAGGTTGTCGTTCGCAAGCTGCGAAATGGTTAGTCCTGATGATAAATTATAATCACTTCCTGCACTGTATAATCCTTGAGACTCAAAGTTGTCTATACCTTGGTTTCCTGTGTATCCAAAGCTTCCTCTTAACTTTAATTCGTTGATCCAGTTTACGTCAAAGAATGATTCGTTAGAAATGGTCCAACCTCCACCAACTGACCAAAATACGGCTGACTGAAAATTCTTGGCAAACCGAGATGAAGCATCTTCTCTAATGGACCCTGTTAAAAAATACCTATCTTTTAATGAGTAATTTGTATTGAAAAATTTACTCACCAAGCGGTTACCTGTACCCGTTCCTGTTGTTTCAACAGGGCTGGAGCCACCCGCTGCCGTAGAGGTTCCTGGTGCAATTCCATTCACCCTAATAGTCATGTCAACATCATCCCTGCTCTGTGCTTCATAACCTACAAATGCTTCCAAGGTATGGTCGCCTTTGAAATCTTTTTTGTACCTGATAATGTTTGTTCCAATCCAGTTTGTGATATCCTGTGTGTAATTATCAATCGATCCACCTACCGCTACATTGGCATTTCCTACCCGTGGATCGTAAAATACTTTTCTATATGCATGGTTGAAATCCAATGCAAAACTTCCCTCGTAAGTAAGGTCTTTTAAAATCTGATACTTGGTAGATGCATTCGCAGAGATGTTATAAGTTTTTGCATTTCTCTTTGTGGTTTCTATTACAGCCACTGGATTGTATCCACTGTTATATCCCAATTCATAAGTTTGTCCATCACTCTTATACACAGGTAACCAAGGGGCTAACCTATACATGGCACGAATCGGATTTGCAAAGAAACTTCCGCCAAGGAAGTTGCTCGTTCGTTGAAAATTACCGCTAAATCCTCCTTTTACAGTCCACTTTTTTGTAATCTCTGTAGACAAGTTCATTCTGTATGTTGCCTTGTCGTAATCAATACCTTTAGTAGGCGCTTCAGATTTATAGTAACTGCCAGACATGAAATAAGTTGATTTATCATTTCCACCGCTTACATTCATGTTGTATTGAGAATAAGATCCTTGGCGCAACAACAATTTAAACCAATCTGTATTGATGGTTGTATCAATTCCATTGGCTTTCAGCAAAGAATCATAAGACCTTAATGGGTTGCCAGCATTTACCCAACCTTCTCTATAATACTGAACATATTGAGGAGTGGTTAGTGTCTTTTGTTCATCACGGATATTGTAGTTGTTGTACCCTTGTTGATAGGTAAAGTTCACCTTGGATTTGCCTGCTTTACCATTTTTTGTCGTAATCAATACGACGCCATTTGCCGCTCTTGATCCATAAAGTGATGTTGCTGATGCATCTTTCAATATGGTTAAACTTTGAATGTCGTTTGCGTTTAAACCCGCAATGGTATTGCTGTTTAGTCCTGATATGTCACCACTAACAACCGGTATTCCATCAATTACATACAACGGTGTTGCGGATGCATTGATTGATCCGATACCCCTGATCCGGATATTGGGTTGAGACCCTGGTTGTCCAGATCCATTGTTCGATTGCACTCCTGAAACATTTCCTTGTAAACTTTCCTGCACTGAAGAATTTGGAGCACTTTCAATCGCAGAATTTTTTACTGTTGTTAGGGAGCCTGTGAATGAACTCCTTTTTTGACTGCTGTACGCTACAACAACAACTTCTGATAAGTTATTTTCAGATTCTTGCAAGAATACTACAAGGTCTTTTACTTCAAGTGATTTTATCGTTTTTGAAATCATGTTGATGCGTGAGAACTCAAGAAATTGACCCTTTTCAATGGTGATGCTGAAACTGCCATCTTCCTTTGTTGTAGTCCCTTTTTTGGTACCAACTATCTTCACACTCACATTTTCCAGTGGGGTATTGTCCTTTGCATTCAGCACTTTTCCCTTGATCACAATCGGATCAATCTTTACTTGTTCCAACTTCACCAAATCCCTTAGCTGCTCTTGGTCCCTGTTTTGAACTGGGTCAATTTTGTTGCGCTGGGAATTCTTTATTGAACGGATAACAAACGTATTTTCGGATACCTTTTTATAATCCAATCCAGCTTGTTGGGTGATGTTGTTGATGATTTCTTCTGTATCACCATTCAAATCAGGAACTGTTACTAGGATTTTCGCAAATGATGAATCTGAAAATAAAAAATATGTTCCTTTTGACTTATTTAATTTTCTAAGAACAGATACCATGGCCAGTATTTCTGGAACATCTTTTTTTGATGTTTGTAAGCTGCTATGTTCCTCATTTAAAAATGGCTCTAAAGGGTTGTGTTGAATATTCGCCCAACCTGTTTGGCTTAACAGCAGGGCCAATATGACAATCGTTGCACTGATCGAAAAGATCTTTCTCATTGTTATTGCTTTTGGTTTTTATTTTGATTCTTGTATGGTTACGATGTTGTTCTCTTTTTTGATAATAAATTCGGTTGTAGCCTCTATTGAAGCAAGCAACACGTCTAAGTTGTCGTTTGGTAAAATGCCTGTAATCGTTTTATTGCCAATTTTTTGGGATTCTATCTTTACAATTATTTTGTAACGCAATTCAATTTCCTTAGCAACTTGGCTAATTGGGGTATTTTCGAATACAAGATGTTTGTCTAACCAACCTAAGACTGCTTCAGGCTTTGCATCAGCAGGTTTATTTTCTCCCAGTTGCTTCTTATCTCCCTCTTCTGTCTCTTCTATAAAATAGTCACCTGGTTTGAGCTTATGCTCTTTTCCAGCTTTCGTTTTTATGATAACAGATCCTTCCGTTAAAAGAATGCTTGATTCTTTGTTGTTGCTGTTCAAATTAAATTGGGTTCCTGTTACAATAACCTCAAATTGATCAGTATGCACCACAAAAGGAATCTTCCCTTTCATTTTTGCCACTTTAAAAAAAGCCTCTCCTTTAATCCAAACTTCCCTAACATCTTTTTTCTCAAAACCTTTCTTAAAATCAATCTTGGTATCACTGTTTAGGATAATAACAGTACCATCTGGCAACATCTTTTCCATTTTCTCTCCAAATCCTGCATAAACAGTTTTTGTCTGCTCACCAATCAAATAAATCGATAAAGTAAGAAAAACCACAGCCGCTGCTGCATATTGCAACCAACGAACCTTGTTTTTTCTTTTTAACGCATCGTTCTCCTTGCTTTCAAGGCGTTGCAAAAATTGGTTCCTTTTTTTAAGCAAATCGTCATTGCTGACCTCTTTTTCAGAGTAAACAAATCCCTCCTCTGAATGTTCTTCGGTTATCATATTAATTTTTTTTATATTTCAGTCTGAATCTACGTTTAGTATCCAATTGTGATAAAATGTAACATAAGATGCTAAAAAATATTTCTACATGGCAAAAGACCTTGAATTATGGAATGATTTTTTACAAGGGGATAGGGCTGCCCTTGCCGAACTATTCTCTCTGCATTACAATCTATTGGATAGATATGGAAGGAAAATAATTCACCAAGCTGATGTACTTGAAGATTTGATCCAAGACCTGTTCATTGAGTTGTGGATGCAAAAAACCCAACCGCCTGTTTCCTCCATTCAAGGGTATCTACTTGGGGCGTTAAGAAATAAAATATTATCTCATTTCAAGCAACAAAAAAAGAGGACGGCTTCTTTATTCGTAGACCTTGACTTTCAAATCAGTTCACAAGATTTTATCATTTCAGAAGAGGACAATGCCTTGAAAATCAGTAAATTAGTAGAGGCTTTGGATAAAATACCGCCGCGACAGCGGGAAATTCTTTATTTGAGGTTTTATTGCAAGTTGGAATATGCAGACATCTGTAAGCTAATGGGAATCAGTTACCAGGTTGCGAGAAATCAGCTTTCATCAGCCATCTCAAAAGTAAAGACGTTGGTTTCTATCTAAGAAAAATGAACTAGAGTTCTTCAAACTCTATGTAATCATCCTTATCTACTTTCGGTCTTTTTACCTTCTCTTCCTGTTTGGGTGCTGTTTGTCCAAATCCCTGAGCATTTTCTTGACGCACAGAATCGAACTGCTTTTTAACCTGTTTGGTTGTCCTATACAAAGGAATCAATAGGTCGAAAATAAACCTGTACGCGAAGTAAATTGCAAAGCCAATGAGTATATAGCGAAACATGCTGCAAAGTTAATTGATTTGTACAAATAGGCAAATTGACAGGTATTTCATTTTTACAATGAAAAATGGCAGTCTTGGTTAACTTATTCGGGAATGGGATCATCAGGCCATCACTACAAATCCCAAATTGAAACAAAATCCAGGATATTAAAACAATCCGTGTATAAATAAAAACAGGGGCTTCCAATACGGAGCCCCTGTTTTGTTTAAAGAATTTTCTACTGTTATTTTTTCCCTTGAAACAAATCACCCAGTTTGTTTGCCATTTTTTCTACAAAATTGCCGACACCTGATTGAAGTTTTTCACTTTCCATGAACCTACCAGCCATATCTCCCCAAAAATTCCCGTTTTTCTTCTTTTTCTCTCCAAAAAATGAATTAATGGTCATGCCAAAGTAATTGGCTTTTAGGTTTTGCATGCTTTCATCCAGCTTGAATTCAATGTCTTTTTGCCTTTCTTTAAGTGACTGTATTTTTAGATCTAAACTTTTTATGTCTCGTATGGTATTGCTCATATTGAATTAATTTATTTCATCTTCTTCTTGAAGAGAGGCTTGTAAAAATAAACGGACGAAAGGGTTTACAAACAAGGGTTTCCTGAAAATGATGGAGATGAAGATGATCAACAGAAAAACAAATCCACCGCACAAGAATCCCAATGTGGCACTCCCCAAAAGGTTAGACATGAACCATGAAAATGAGATGACCAAAAAGAGTAGAAAGAACAACATCATGAAACTGACGATAAAAATGAGCAGCAACAAACTGATTGTTTTCGACAAAATTCGGATAGAGGTCAGTTTCAATATTTTTATCCGGGTTTCAACATATTCGCTGACCAATTTTTTGTTGTCTTGGTAGAAGTCGTTTAGGTTTTCAGTAGATTCCATGTTCAAAAGATATGCAATAAAATTAGGTTATTAACCTGATCTAAATATGATTTTGGTTAGGTTATGGCTTGTTTTAAGTCACCTTTTAAGTTTATATTTTGAAGGTTTAATGTTTAAAAGGATGCCTTGGAGAGAAATTCATGATTTTTTTGCTGGTTCCCCTAAACTAACTATATTTGCATCATATAAAAGAAAGGTGAAGGGAACGGAGGCGTTCCCTTCTTTATTTGATAGACAATGGCAATAGAGGAAAAAGTACAAGAAATTACAAAATTAGTAGAAGCACTGCTAGAGGCAGAACCGGCTTATTTTATCATTGGCGTGGGTATTCGCCCAATTAATAACATAAGCGTTTTTATCGACGGCGATGCAGGCGTAACCATTGAGAAATGTGTTCGTATCAACAAATCATTATACAAAGGAATCGTTGAAACAGCAATCTTCCCCGATGGTGAATTTTCCTTGGTGGTTTCATCTCCTGGGATTGACGAACCCCTCAAAATGACCCGCCAGTATATTAAAAATATAGGCAGAGAACTAGAGGTTGAAACAACTGAAGGTAGTGAGATTGAAGGCAAATTGATTGCAGCTGATGAAGCTGGGATTGAGTTGGATGAGGAAACCGGGAAAGGCAAGAAAAAGGAAACTGTAAAGCACTTTATTTTGTTTGACCAAATCAAGTCGGCAAAAGTTAAAGTGGTATTTTAAAATAGCAAAAAGAACATTAAATGAATGTTTTATGGCAAGTATCAATTTAATTGAATCGTTCCAGGATTTTAAGGAGGCAGAAAATATCGATCGTCCTACCCTCATGAAAGTGTTAGAAGATGTCTTCAAAACACTTTTGAGAAAAAAATACGGGTCAGACGAAAGTTTTGACGTTATTGTGAACACTGAAAAGGGTGACCTTGAAATTGTTCGTAGAAGGATGATTGTTGAAGATGGTGCCGTTGAAAACCCACTCATTGAAATAGCATACAGCGATGCGGTTAAAATCGAGCCGGATTTTGAGGTAGGTGAAGAGCTTTATGAGGAAGTGGAAATCTTGGATTTCGGGCGTAGGGCCATCCTTGCTGCAAAGCAGACTTTGGCCAGCCGTATTGGTGACCTCAAAAAGAACGCCCTTGTACAAAAGTATGAAGACCGCATTGGCGATATCATCAACGCGGAAGTGTACCAGGTTTGGAAAAAAGAGGTATTGCTGATTGATGAAGATGGCAACGAACTAATCCTTCCTAAATCCGAACAAATTCCCGCTGATTATTTCAAAAAAGGGGAAAGCATCCGTTCGGTAATTAAAAAGGTGGAGCTTAAAAACAATGCACCAGTCATCATACTTTCCAGAACACACCCCTCGTTTTTGGCTAAATTGCTTGAGATTGAGGTTCCGGAAATTTTTGATGGCCTGATTGTTATCAGAAAAATAGTGCGTGAACCAGGCGAAAGGGCGAAAGTGGCTGTAGAAAGCTACGATGACCGAATCGATCCGGTTGGTGCCTGTGTAGGGATGAAAGGAAGTCGTATCCATGGTATTGTTCGGGAATTGAAAAATGAAAACATAGATGTCATTAACTTTACAAACAATATTCAATTGTTGATTCAGCGTTCATTGACGCCGGCAAAGATCACCAGAATGAATATTGACAATGAAGGGAAGCGAGCAGAGGTTTTTGTTTCACCAGATCAAGTGTCTCTCGCCATTGGGAAAAGAGGTGTAAACATCAAACTGGCGGAAGACCTTACAGGTTTCGTTATCGATGTTTACAGGGATAACGAAGGCGAAATGGCTGAATACGACATCGATTTGGATGAATTCAGCGATGAGATTGAGGCATGGATCATTGAAGAGCTGAAGCGAATAGGTTGTGATACAGCCCGCAGCGTGCTTGATTTGACGCCAACTGAGTTAGAGCGCAGGACTGACCTCGAAAAAGAAACAATCGAAGAAATTCGTGAAATTCTTAGGTCAGAATTTGAAAAGGATTAATTGTTAGTAGTTTTATAAAAGGTATCTAAGCATAAAAGCTCAAGGAGGATCAATGTCAGAAGCAAACACACCCAGGTTAATGGCTGCGGCCAAGGAATTCAACATCGGAAAAGACACGTTGGTAGATTTCCTTGTAAGCAAAAATTTCAGTAAGGATGATCTCAAGCCAACATCCCGCTTAACGGAAGATATGTACCGTTCTTTGCAACAGGAATTTTCTTCGGATAAAGCGGCGAAAGCGAAGAGTGATGCTATTGAAATACCAAAGGGTAGTTCAGGAGAAGCAAAAAAGAAAAGAGACGAAGAGGAAATTGTATTCAAAAAGGATACAAAGAAAAAAGCAGAAGTTGAAGCCCCGGCTCCTCCGCCTGCTCCAGAACCTGTTCCGATTCCTGTTCCGATTCCTGTTCCAATTGAAGAGCCTATTCCGGAACCTATTCCAGAACCGGTTTTCGAACCAATCCCTGAACCTGTTCCAGAACCAGAACCCGAACCTATAGTTCCCGAACCTCTTCCAGAGCCTGAGCCTGTAGTTGTAGTAATTGAAGAGCCGGTTGCAGAACCTGTTCAAGAATCAATTCCAGAAGTTGTTCCAGAGCAAGAACCTGTTAAAGGGCCAGCAGAAATTGATTATCTGAAAATTGAGGCTCCTGAGCTTGATGGTCCAAAGTTTTTACACAAAATTGACCTAGACGCAATAGATTCATCAACC
>JBILHX010000025.1:0-30858 GCA_044350285.1 Chitinophagaceae bacterium
TACTTTCTGCATGGCTCATAACAATGTGTATTTGCCTATCTTTTATTTTAATAATAGAACTATCCCCTACAACAACAAAATGGAAATTTAAACGGATTTCAGGCATCCTGATTTTGATGATTATTACTGTATTTGGCGGCATCTCATACAAAGCAAAATCACATACTGCTATTGCCGAAACAGCAATACCCAAAGGAATTTACCTATTGAGAATTGAGGAAGATCCAAAAAAAACCCAAACAGGATTCAGATACATAGCCACCTGCTTTGAAGTAAAAAATAGAACCTACAAAAAGATTACCGGAACTTATGTTTATGTTACAGCAACCAGCAAACCCTCTTTGCAAGAAGGAGATTGGGTACTTTCAAGTTCTCCCCTCATAATTATCCCCAAAAAAAACAACCCAGGGGCTTACGATTTTGCTACCCAATCAGCCTTGAAAGGCATATTTTTAAAAACCACCGTAAAAGACACAGGTGCACTTGCCTTGATGTATCATGACAAAAACATTTTTAGGGAAAGCATTGCAAAAACTAGAAAATGGATCATCGCCTTACTGGAAACATCATTGCCAGACAAAAGAATTGCAGGACTGGCAGAAGCAATGATTATTGGCTACAGAGAAGATTTAGACAAAGATTTGCTTGCTTCTTATGTTAATACGGGCGTCGTTCATATCATTGCCATTTCGGGACTTCATTTATCGCTTATTTTCATCATCATTGATTTTTTTGTGCGCATATCATTTGGGAAAAAGCGCACAGATGTTGTTGGACTATTTATCACCATCCCCATACTTTGGGCTTTTGCAATATTAACAGGCAGCTCAGCATCTGTAATCAGAAGTGCCCTCATGCTAACAGTTGTACTGATGTCAAAGGGACTGAATAAAAAAACCAATGGATTGAATGCCTTGCTGGCATCAGCCCTAATTCTTTTAATGCATAACCCTGAAACGCTTTATGACATTGGATTTCAGCTTAGCTATACAGCAGTGGCTTCCATCCTGATCTTCGACCCCATCATCAAAAAATCAATATATGTACAAAACATATTGCTCAAAAAATGCTGGGAAATGATCTCCATCACATTATCAGCCCAATTACTCACCACCCCACTAACGATTTTTTACTTCCACCAATTTCCTACATTATTTTTATTTACCAACTTGGTTGCAGTGCCCCTCTCAAGCATAATCCTCATCTCAGAAATTTTACTGTGCTTCGCTGCAATAATTAACCTACCCATATTCATTCCAGCAGAAATAACCACGCAGTTGATCAAGTGGCTGAATCTATACATTCAAAAAATGGAACACATTCCATTTGGGATGATAAAACATCTTTACATCGGATCACCTACGTTGTTCTTGATGTATGTTTTTCTGGTTATCTTTTTCAGATTGATACAACAGGTCAATCTGACAAACACAAAATACCTGACGCTTGCTTTTTTGATGATGTCATTGGTTCAATTGGCAGATATTTTACACCACAAAAAATACAAAAGAATTGTGATACTGCATGTTTACGGAAAAACATGCATCTTCTTTCAAAAAGGGGGAACCGGGGTAATTGCAACAAGCATGAATCTACTAGAAAACAAAAAGACGCTGCAAGAAATAAGAAACCAATTGGGAGCAGCCTACTGGATAAAAGATTTTCAGTTTGTAAAAACCCCAATTGCTCCATCCATGTTGACCATTGATGTTGAAAAAATTACAGGGAATAACCAAAAGAACATCAGTAAAATGATGATATTAACTGGTTCTCCGCGTATTCAGCTTGAGGATCTCCCCATTCAAAATGAAAAAAAACTGCTGATAGTGGCAGATGGGTCAAACAAACTGTGGAAAATTCAACAATGGGAAACAGAAGCAGATAGGCTACTTTTGCACTTTAATTCAGTGGCTAAAGAAGGCCCACTTATTTTAGAATCTCAACAGTAGCAGGGAAAACTGCGCAAATAAAAAAAAATGCAAAAAAAAATCAAATCAGCATTAATTTCTGTTTTTTATAAAGATGGACTAGAGCCTTTGGTTCGGTTGTTGAAAGACCTAAATGTCACCATTTATTCAACTGGAGGCACCCAGCAATTCATTGAAAAGCTTGATATTGAGTGTATACCGGTAGAATCTATAACTGATTATCCTTCCATCTTAGGAGGAAGGGTCAAAACACTGCATCCTAAAATATTTGGTGGAATCTTAGGCAGAAGGGCTGTTGAGCAAGACTTGGTAGAGATGAAGGAATATGGAATTCCTGAAATAGACTTGGTAATTGTAGATTTATACCCATTTGAAGAGACTGTTGCAAGCACAACTGAGGAAAAGTTGATCATAGAAAAAATTGACATTGGGGGGCCATCCATGATTAGGGCTGCAGCAAAAAATTTCAGTGATTTAATGGTGATTGCCTCAAAAAATGACTACGCCCCTGCCATCAACATACTTGCCGAACAACACGGATCAACAAATATTGAGCAACGGAAAGCATTTGCAGCAAAGGCTTTTGAAATTGTGGCGAATTATGATGTTGCGATTTCACGATACTTCAACCCCGGATTCGCTGACCAGTTTCTTTATTCAGTTGGAAATCCACAACCCATGCGCTACGGGGAAAACCCCCATCAAAAAGGGGTGTTTTATGGCAACTTGAAAGAATTGTTTAACCAAGTCAATGGCAAGGAATTGTCATACAACAATTTGGTAGACGTAGAGGCAGCAGTTCAACTCATTCAAGAGTTTTCAGGAGAACCGGCGCCAACCTTTGCCATCATCAAACATACCAATGTTTGTGGCATATCAACAAGACCTACAGTTTCAAATGCTTGGCAAGATGCACTAGCGGGAGATCCTGAAAGTGCATTTGGAGGCGTTTTGGTATGTAACAAACAAATAGACAAGGAAACTGCAGAACAAATCAATGAAATTTTCTTTGAAGTATTGATAGCTCCAGATTTTGAAGAAGATGCACTCCTTGTGTTGAAATCAAAAAAGAACAGGATCCTCTTACAGCAAATAAAAAGCAATGCCAACGACAAACAGTTTAAGTCGCTACTAAATGGGGTATTGATGCAAAGCACTGATGAAGGCAATGTTGAGAAATGGGAAGAATCTGGAGGAAGGGCCACTACCGACCAAGAAAAGCAGGACCTTGATTTTGCAAACAAGGTATGCAAACACCTCAAATCAAATGCTATTGCACTTGTAAAGAACAAGCAATTGATAGGAAAAGGGTGTGGACAAACGTCAAGGATTGATTCTTTAAGGCATGCTGTTGAAAAGGCAAAACAATTCAACTTTGACTTAACCAATGCGGTGATGGCCAGTGATGCATTTTTCCCTTTCAACGATTGTGTTCAAATGGGACATGAAGAAGGTATCCAAGCCTATATTCAACCCGGAGGATCGATCAGGGATAAGGATTCCATCGAGTATTGCAAACAGCATGATTTGGCCATGGTGATGACAGGAATGAGGCATTTCAGACACTAGCCCAAATGATGTTATAAAAAATTAAATGGTAAAAACTTTTATTAATGATTTGTTAGACAGGGCAAGAAACTTGGCGAGCTCAGATAAGGCAAAAGCCAAATCGGAGAAATCAAAAGCCCTGTTTGCAGTGGGCGTTGTTTGTATCCTTTGGGGTACCACTTGGCTTGCTTCAAAAATTGGGGTAAAACACATGCCGGCATTGCAATTGTCGGGACTAAGGCATTTTATTGGAGGAGCCATCTATGTTGTTTTTTTTATCATAAAAAAGATACCATTCCCAACAAAAAAACAATTCATCCGGATATTGTGGATGTCTGTTGTCATGTTTGTAATCAGCAATGGATTCAGTGTGTTGTCTATTGTTTATATTCCAAGTGGACTTGGTGCGGTTATTGGTGCAATGACGCCTTTGTGGCTGGTTATTTTCAGTTTGATGACGGTTAGAGGAACCATCTTTAATACGATGACGCTCGTTGGCATTATTTTGGGTTTTGGTGGCATCATCGTTGTCTTTTATGACTACCTGGAGGAAATGACGGGGTCTGATTTCCCGCTGGGAATTTTCTTTGGCGTGATTGCCAGCATGACCTGGGCGATAGGCACTTTGCTCACAGCAAAGCACTCTAAAGACATGGACCCCTATGTTTCGTTGGGTTGGCAAATGATGATTAGCGGAATAATCCTAACCTGCTTATCTTATGCCACAGGACAGCATAGGGATGTTCTAACTATTGCACCTGAAGGTTGGTATTCAATTTTATACTTGGTGTTGGTGGGGTCAATTATTGCGTTTACAGCATTCGTTTATGCGTTGAAGAGATTACCTGCAGCACAAGTCTCTGTTCACTCCTACATCAATCCAATTGTTGCAATCCTTATTGGATATTCAATGCAAGGAGAGAAACTTACAAGCTTCGTTATTTTGGGAACATTGGTTACACTGTTGGGTGTATACCTTGTAAACACTGGATTTAAACGAAATGTAACAACTGAAAAAAACTAAAACCTTAACAACCCTAAAAAATTTGCTTGCAGGCATGAAAAGCTTACCCTTTTTTTTGCCTTTCCAACCACATCTGATTGAATGTTTTTTCTGGAAATGCCAAATCAGCCCTTTGCCCGGCCCAGCCCTTGAATACCTTGTTGATCATCCAATTTTTCAATTTTCTGTTTCCCAAATTCATCAACTTTCTATGCAACATTCCTTGTTGCCAGACAGACCAAGCGATTTTTTCAAACATATTGCCAGCGCCAGTTCTCACCGTCTCTCTCCTATTGTGAAGCAACAATTCATGGAGATTGATTTTCACAGCACATACTTCAGTACAATTACCACATAGAGAAGAGGCATTGCTCAAATGATTCCAATCATGCAACCCTTTTAGATTTGGAGTAATAACGCTGCCAATGGGGCCGCTGTATGTTGTTCCATAACTATGCCCGCCAATGTTTTTGTAAACCGGGCATGCGTTTAAACAAGCCCCACAACGTATACAATACAGACTCTCTCGAGATACCGGATCCTGCATGATGGATGTTCTTCCATTATCGAGTAAAATGACATACATTTCATCTGGACCATCCATCTCATTGACCTGGCGGGGCCCACTAAAAACCGAATTATACACGGTTAACTGTTGCCCTGTTCCGTAGGAGGCAAGCAATGGCCAAAACAAGGCCAAATCAGTTAAGGAAGGAATGACCTTTTCAATTCCTGTGATAACAATATGAGTCTTGGGCCAAGCTGCACTCAATCTTGCATTTCCTTCATTTTCTGTGACAGCAATACTTCCGGTATCTGCAATGATAAAATTTGCACCCGTGATTCCAACTTGAGCCTGGGTGTATTTTTGTCTCATTTTATCCCGTGCAACCAATGTAAGTTGCTCCGGTGTAAAGTCAAGGGGAGTATTCAAATGCTCGTTAAACACCCTAGCAACATCTTCCTTGCTTTTGTGCATCGCTGGTGTTACAATATGGTAAGGAGCTTCTCCATCCAGTTGTTGGATGTACTCACCAAGATCTGTTTCGATGCTTTCAATTTGATTTTTCTCAAGAAAATCATTCAAATGAATTTCTTCAGTAACCATGCTCTTGCTCTTAACAACTGTTTTGCACGATTTCTCCCTGCAAATCTTCAAGATGGCCTCACAAGCCTGCTCAACGGTTTCAGCCCAGATTACTTTAGCACCTCTTTCAACAATATTTTTTTCGAATTTTTCAAGTTGCGAATCAAGTGATTCAATTGCCTTCCACTTGATATTCTTTGCCTTTTCCCGCACAAAATGAACATCATCAAACTGACTTTTACCTATTGGAACAACTGCATTGTATTTGCCAATGTTGTAGTTTATCGTACGGCGGTGTTTAAGGTCAGACGCCTTCAATGAACTCTTTTCCTTAAATACCGATTCATTGGTTGACATGAGCGATGTTATTTATTGTTTTGGGGATCCTTTCCGATTGAATAAAAATCTTGAGCGATGTTATCCAATGCTTCATAAAAATCCGGTCCGTATGCCCTGATGATAGGTTCTTTTAAAAATTTGTAAACAGGAACTCGAAGCTCTTTTCCTAGAGCGCAAGCAGGACTGCACATATCTTCCCGTGGTTCGTAATTAAGCATGATGTTATTGGAATACTTGCTGATGCTTGGTTTGATCGGGTAAAGATGGCAAGAAATTGGTTTCTTCCATGTTATTTGCCCTTTGTTATAGGCCTCTTCAAACACACATTTTATGATACCCTGTTTGTCTTTATACCCATAAGCACAAATCTTGTCATCAACAGTTGGTGTTACCCATCCAAACTCCCTGTCGTATCGATATAGACCATTTTTCTCAACTTCCTTAATTCCATCTTTCGTCATCAATGGCTTTACGACCTCATAGCTTTTATTTACTTCGTCAAGTTCTTTGTCGGATAAAGGGGCACCGGCATCCCCATCTTCGCAACAACCTCCTTTGCATTTACTCAAGTTGCAAACAAAATCGGCTTCTACTATTTCGTCACTCACTAAGATATTGTCAATTACGATCAAAATATGTCTTTTTGCAAAAGTAGGACAATATTCAAATCAGGTAGGCAGAAGTTATCAAGGAACTATAAACTCATCATTTCCTTGAAACGAACGGCTTGTCTTCTGGAAATTTCTATCTTCTCACCACCTTTTATTTCAAGCAGCAATCCCCCGTTAAAAAAAGGTTCCACTTTTTCAATCATTCTAAGGTTCACAATGTGTTTCCTATTGGCCCTGAAGAAAGTTCGCTGGTCCAATCTCTCTTCTAGTGAGTTCAATGATTTTAGGATCAATGGGCGGTTTGAACCAAAAAAAACACGGGCATAATTGCCAACAGATTCGAACAATCGAATTTCTGAAAGTTTGACAAACCAACATTTTTCACCGTCTTTTACAAAAACCTGGTCGTTTTCACCCAGGAAACTCCTGATTTCAAACTTTCCATCTTCTGTCATTTGCTCTTTTTCATCCACCAATAATAACTTTTGTACTGCATCAGACAAGCGTTGGGGATCAATCGGTTTTAACAAATAATCCAAAGCATTCACCTCAAAAGCTTTCAAGGCAAATTCATCATGCGCTGTGGTGAAAATTACAAACGGAAGCCTGTCAAGCTCTTGCAACAATTCAAAACCTGTTTTCCCTGGCATTTGAATATCAAGAAAAATCAAGTCTGGATTGAGCTCACCAATAAGTTTTTTTGCATCATCTGCATTCACAGCTTCCCCAATGACCTCAATTTCAGCATATTCCAATAAAAGTTTTTTAAGTTCATTTCTGGCAAGTCGTTCATCGTCAATGATAATTGCTGTTTTTTTCATAATGACATTATTTATGCGTTGGGATAATTACTTTGGCTTCAACAATTGCATCTGCCTTTTCAAAAATACTAAAGCTGGCTGAAGGCCCAAATATCAACCTCAGCCTACTTTCTGTGCTTTGAATACCAAAGCCATCGTTGTTAAGCCTTGATTCAAAATGACCCGTATTTTGTACAATCAGATTAAAAACCCCATCATCTTCTTTGGAAATGATTTTCACAACCCCACCCTCAACCAACTTATTTATGCCATGCTTGATGGCATTTTCCACCAACATTTGTAACATCATGGGAGGAACCAGATTGTCTAGCGTGTCGTCATCAATTTCATAGATTACGGAGAGCCGGTCTTCAAACCGGATTTGCTCCAATGCCAAATAATCTTGGACAATTTTAAGTTCCTTTTCAAGCGAAATAGTTTCTTGCTGATCTGTGAGCATGCTGCTTCTGAGGATATTGCTTAATCCAGTTACAGCAGTTCTGGCACGCTCAGGATTTTCATCAATCAAAGCCCTGATGCTGTTTAGTGCATTGAATATAAAATGAGGATTGATGTGGGATTTAATGGTTTTTAGCTCTAGGGATTTAACCAGTGTTTCGAGCTTCAGCGTATCTACCTGCTGTTGTCTCGTCTCTGTGATATAATGGTAGATGAAATAAATGCAATTCCAAATAAACAGGTATATGAAAGAATAAAACGAGTTTGCAATTACAAGCTGGGTTAACCCAAGTTTTAATTCCTCTTTATATTCTAAACCTGCCCATTTAATTACCACGGCTTCAATTAATCCAATTATCAGGGCAAAAACCAAGGATATCAGAATGAAGCCAACAATTTGGTAGGCCAATGACTTGGTCAACAATGAAATTTTCTTAACGAGCGTTCTCATTAAATGAGACATGAGCAATCCTATTCCAACGAAAATGACCAAGCGTCCAATATAAACCTGGTCTATTTGGCCAAAGGTTACTGCAAAAAATGTGTTGATGGCAATAAATGTTCCCCATCCAAAGAGTTGAAAAAGCCAATATTTTGAAATGTATTTAAATTGAAAATTCATGTTGGTTCAAAGCTATACAATGGACCCTTATTTTGAGACATTATTTTACCAATGGCGTTGAAAAGGGGCAAATGGCAATACCCTCAAAAAGCGTTAAATAAAATAAAAGCCCTATTGATTCGTTAATATACTTAGTAAATCCACCCTACAATGAAAAATTATACAAGAAGATACCTCTTGGCCGTATCCTTATTGACGTTAGTTTTAGCTTCACCCACCCCATCAAATGCCCAAGGTAGGTTGGTAATCAATGAGTTCATGAATTGGCCTGGAGCGAGTTGTGGGGTAACATCTGAATTTATCGAATTGATGAATATGGGTCCAGGCCCAATGAATATAGGATGCCATGTTATTACTGATGGTGATTTTTCTGTAACAATTCCGGCAAACACCATTTTGGGAGCAGGTCAATATTTTGTTTTAAGTGGACAAAACACAATTGCATCAGGCTGTGCCAACATCAACAACAGTGTAGCCGTAAACCTCAACTGGACCACTTGTGGCTGCACCAGTGGTGTAATTCCTACTACAGGAGATGGATTTCTAACAGATGGGGGCTCAGCGAGCGAACAGTTGGTTCTTTTTAATCCTTCGGGAACCATCATAGATGCAGTTGTTCGAGATATTACAACCAGAGAAACGTCAAGCCCAATAACCACATTGAACCTTTCTTCAACTTGCAGTTCATTCACTTTTGACTTGGATAATCTTTCTGTCAATTATGAAGAAATAGGTGAATCCTTAGGGAGAGGAAACAGTTATGCCAGAAAAGTTGATGGCGGGTGCTTATGGATAAAGGAAACCCAACAAAATGGGGGCGCAACCAATAATGCAACTGGCGAAACATCCACTTTAACGATGAGTAAAATCATTACAGATTATGCAAATTGTAGCGGAGGTGCTGCAACATTTACGGTAACCAATCCATCACCATCAACATACTTCCCTTTCAATTATATCCTTGGATTCGATTTAAATGGAGATGGGTCTTTCACCAATACAGACAATTACTCAACCGGCACGGATAATATTTCACCATCTGTGGAAATCATTAATCTACCTCAGGGTAGATATTTCATCAATCTTGAACCAATGCAGGGATGTAACCAACAAAACTTCACCTTTGAAATAGGTCCCTGTGCAACCTTGACCATTTCACTAAAAAAATTCTCCGGAATTTCAAATGGCAAAACAAATAAATTCTACATTGAAATTGAACACGAAAAAGACTTGAAAGAAATACAGCTACAATCTAGTAGAGATGGGGTGATTTTTACGAAACAAGCATCAATCCCGTTTCAGAATAAGGAGGGACTGCAAAGCATTTCATACAGTACAGGTGCCAATGACAAGATTTATTACAGGTTGGGATTGGTTGACTTGAATAACAAAATAAAATATTCAAATGTGGTTAATTTCGGACAAACTGGATCTGAACATCAGCCGAAAATAACCCCAAATCCTTTTGCAGATGTAATATCTTTTGAATATCTATCAGTAAAATCAGATGTATTGAATTATAGCTTGATTAGCGCTTCAGGATCCACGATTAAGTCTGAAAGAATAAACATAAAATCAGGGCAGAACAAGGTCATTATAAAAACAGAATCCATACCCAAAGGCATATATCTGCTGTATTTAAAAAATTCAGAGGGAATAGATGCACAAATAATCAGGGTTGTCAAGAATTAGCACATAAAAAAAGTAGATTATGGCACCTTTTAGTTTTTATTTGCCTTTGAAAAAATATTACCTTTATCATAACCGAGAAATATTGATGCCGAACTAAATTAATTATTTGTTGTTTAGCCCTTGTATACAACATCACACTATTCTGAATAATACCTATGCAGATAAATCCAGGAGAATTGTTAAAACACATAGACTCACCAGCAGACCTAAAAAAATTGGGCAAAGACGAGCTTAACAAAGTATGCGATGAACTCCGCCAATACATCATTGATGTTGTCAGTGTGCATGGCGGTCATTTTGCAGCCAGCTTAGGGGTTGTTGAACTGAGTGTGGCCATTCATTATGTATATAACACCCCTTATGATCAATTGGTCTGGGACGTAGGTCATCAGGCCTATGGCCATAAAATTCTTACAGGCAGAAGAGATAATTTTCATACAAATAGAAAATACGGTGGACTAAGTGGGTTCCCAAAAAGATCTGAAAGTGAATACGACACCTTTGGC
This sequence comes from Chitinophagaceae bacterium, assembly GCA_044350285.1. GTDB lineage: Bacteria > Bacteroidota > Bacteroidia > Chitinophagales > Chitinophagaceae > Pollutibacter. Next base: position 10,596 of record JBILHX010000025.1, read on the forward strand.
GTCGGTCATTCATCCACTTCTATATCAGCTGCTTTGGGTATGGCAATAGCTGCAAAATACAAGGGAGAAACGGAGCGGAAATCAGTTGCCGTAATTGGTGACGGTTCGATGACTGCAGGCATGGCCTTTGAAGCAATGAACCATGCAGGGGTTGCAGATGCTGATGTGCTTGTCATATTGAATGACAACTGCATGAGCATCGACCCAAATGTTGGTGCCTTGAAAGAGTACTTGACAGACATTTCAACTTCGCATACATACAACAAGTTAAAAGATGATATCTGGAAAACCCTCGGTAAACTTCCAAGAGGAGGTAATTTTACCAGAAAAGTTGCCAGTAAATTAGAACACAGCATCAAAGGTTTCATCAACAAACGAAGCAACTTATTTGAATCTATGCAAATGAGGTATTTCGGTCCAATCGACGGACACAACATAACCAAGCTTGTAGATACATTAAAAGACCTGCGTGATATACCTGGACCGAAGTTGCTCCATATCATCACAACAAAGGGAAAGGGCTATGCCTTGGCTGAAAAGGACCAAACCAAATGGCATGCTCCAGGATTGTTCGACAAGTTAACTGGCGAGATTTATAAAAAAACATACGAAACCCCACAACCACCAAAGTATCAGGATGTTTTTGGGAAAACGTTGATAGAATTGGCAGAAAAAAACGAAAAGATATTCGGTATTACGCCAGCAATGCCATCTGGGTCATCGTTGAAATTCATGATGGATGCCATGCCACATAGGGCAATAGACGTGGGCATTTGCGAGCAGCATGCCGTTACCCTGAGTGCGGGAATGGCAACACAAGGGCTAAGGGTCTTCTGCAATATATATTCCTCGTTCATGCAACGGGCTTACGACCAAGTTGTTCATGATGTGGCAATTCAGAGTCTTCCAGTTGTTTTTTGCCTAGACAGGGCAGGTGTTGTAGGAGACGATGGGGCAACCCACCATGGCGCTTACGACGTTGCGTACATGCGTTGCATTCCAAATATGATTGTCAGTTCACCGATGAATGAAGCTGAGTTGAGAAACCTAATGTATACATCACAGCTTGAAACAACCACCCAACCCTTTGTTATCAGATACCCCAGGGGTGAGGGCATGATGCCAGAATGGAGAACTCCACTCCAAGAAATCGTCATTGGCAAAGGCAGAAAGTTGAAGGATGGAAGAGAAGTAGCGATACTTTCATTTGGACATCCGGGTAATTTTGCATCCCAAGCCATTAGAAATTTAAAGGCAGACGGAATAGATCCTGCTCATTATGACATGCGATTCGCAAAGCCAATTGATGAAGAAATGTTGCACGAAGTATTTTCCAAATACAACAAAATCATCACAGTTGAAGATGGAACTGTTGTAGGAGGAATTGGGTCTGCAATTTTGGAATTCATGGCAGCACATGGATACCATGCAGAAGTTAACATACTCGGCATTCCTGATAGAATTGTAGAACATGGATCACAAAAGGAACTACACCGCGAATGTCATTATGACGCAGAAGCCATTGTAGAAACAGCCAGGGAGATGATGAAAGACAGTGTGAATGTTATGCAATAATATCCATTGGTAGGTCATCTGGCCTACTTTCATTAAACTCAATGATGAAGTTGTTTCTTCCTTCACCAACAATGATGGCAAGATAATTTTGTTGGATTAGTTCAAGAATTGTGAGAAAAAAGAAAATCGCATGAAGCCTGTCTTGACAAACATCAAACAGTTTTTCAAATGACAATGTTTTTTCTTGGTTGCACATTTTTAGAACATAATCACGGCTTTCCTCCATTGTATGGTTATACCGATAAACCACATGTTGAGGCTTGTTTTGACGGTCATGCAATTTTTGCATAACCCGTTCAAACACCTTCATGAGTTTGAACAAGGATACTGATTGTATTTCTGTTCCTTCAGAGGCCGTCTCACCGATGGCCTGTAGGTCATTGTGAAGGTTTCCCCTACGAACTGCAAACATACGCTGCTGCTCAAGTTCAGCCAATTTCAGAGAAGCTTCTTTGAATTTTTTATACTCTAATATTTTCTCAATCAATTCCTTCCTCGGATCAACCTCATTTCCTTCTTCATCGATTTCCTTTCTTGGCAAAAGCATCTTTGCCTTAATCCTCATCAAAGTAGAAATGAACAGAATAAACTCACTGCTCAATTCAATGTTATCTTTAGTAGATTGACGAATAAAGTAAAGAAAATCATCAATGATTTTCTTTATGGGGATATTATAGATATCCAACTCATCACGCTCTATGAAAAAAAGCAATAAATCAAAAGGCCCTTCAAACTGCGGTAATTTTATCTGATACGATTCAGTATTCAATTCTATTTATTTGTATGTGGAGTGAAGACAAATATATGGAATTGAAGTAAATGTTACCACTCCTAATTACAGATTTTAACGACCTTTACACCCCATGAATAAAAATATTTACCTCAAATGGATACTATTTGTGCTGCTTGCGCTGATTTGGGGCAGTTCCTTTATACTGATGAAAGAAGGATTAAAAGGGTTAAATGCATATCAAGTAGCATCGTTGAGAATCCTCAGTGCAGGAATTGTATTAATGCCATTTCTTGGGAAAGCTATCAAAGAAATTCCAAGAAAAATGTTGGGACCCATTATTTTGTCAGGATTTTTAGGCACCTTTTTTCCAGCCTTTCTATTTTGTATTGCAGAAACGAAAATTGACAGTTCCCTTGCAGGCATATTGAATTCACTCACACCAATCTTCACCATTGCCATAGGAACAGTCTTTTTTAAGTTAAAAATCGGTTGGATGAAATGGTTTGGGATGTTTCTAGGCTTGGCAGGGATGATGATCATGTTGATTGGAAGTATTCAACAAATAAATGTCAATTACCTTGGCTACACACTATGCGTAGTGATAGCAACACTGTGTTATGGATTGAATGTAAATGTGGTAAATGAGTACCTAAAAGAGCTTTCCCCACTAAACATAGCCACCGTTGCATTTACATCACTCATCATACCTACAACAGTCATATTGCTTGTGACAGGCTATTTTACCAACATCGACTTTCAAAATGATGCTTGGACAACGTCTACTGCTGCAAGCATTCTTTTGGGGGTTGCAGGCACTTGTATTGCATCAGTTATCTTTTATACGTTGGTAAAAAAAGCTGGTCCAGTATTCGTATCGATGGTAACTTATGGCATTCCCTTTGTTGCCATTTTTTGGGGAGTGCTAGCAGGTGAAGCTATTACAGCGATTCAACTATTGGGGATGGTTGTTATATTGGCTGGCGTGAGAATTGTTAATAAATGAAAAATAAAATATTTTTATACCACACCGTAAATCCTTCTTTTATTAGAATATAGTGAAATGCGGCGTCATTCTTCATTTTTCATTCTTCATTTAAATTACACGCTCATGATTTCCTTTTCCTTGGCTGCCAGTGTTTTTTCCACCAAGGCCGTAAATTTATTGGTAAGTTCTTGAACTTCTTTCTCTGAATCTGTTGCAATATCTTCACTCAAACCATTTTTCTGCATTTTTTTTATGCTTTCAATGGCATCTCTCCTGATATTTCTGATGGCAATTTTTGAATTTTCACCTTCCCCTTGAACTCTTTTTACAATTTCCTTTCTTCTCTCTTCTGTAAGTGGTGGCAAGAAAATACGGAGGATGGTACCATCATTTTGAGGGGTAACACCAATATTCCCTGCAATAATTGAACGTTCAATAGCCTGCAGCATATTCCTCTCCCATGGCTGAATGGTCAAGGTTCTTGCATCGGCAACAGAAATATTTGCAACCTGTGCAATGGCAGTAGGGGAACCATAATAATCTACGGTAAGTCCATCAAACATTTGAGGGTTGGCCCTACCTGCTCGTAATTTTACAAGTTCGGATTCTAAATGGGAGATGGCTTTCTCCATGGACTCAGTGGCCATGCTAATTTGCAATTCGAGATCTTCAGACATAAAGGGATTCTTTGAAATGCAAAGCTAATAAATGATCCTAAAAGGAAATAAAAATTTAAATGAATCAATTATTTAATTCAAGATCTTTGATATCTCCAGAAAGAGTAATGACAGTGGCAGACAAAGTTGGAATTTCATTTGTTGGTTGCGACTTAGGAGCATCAATGACACGAAATCTTTCATTGTTTCCGACCCACTTGAAAATACCAATTCCAGATAACCCGATTCCAAACAATGAAAAAATTACAAAATTATTTCCCAATGGTTGGGCTAGAATAGCAAAAAGAATCAATACAATGCTACAAAAGGCCAATGTAACGGTTATTTTTATATGAGAATATCCTCTTTTTAATAAAATATGATGCAAATGATTCTGATCAGGAGAAAATGGCGATTTCCCATTGTACATGCGTATCAAAGAAACGCGAATGGTATCCATCAAGGGAATAAACATAACAGCAAAAGCCAAAGCTGGTGCTGCCTGAAAATTCAACACGGTGTTCCCCGATGTCTCTAAATTAATAAATCGTATGGCCAGAACTGAATTAACCAATCCAATCAACAGCGAACCAGTGTCTCCCATAAAAATCTTTGCTGGACTAATGTTATAAATCAGAAAGGCAAGCAACGCTGCTGACATAGAAAATGCTAAACTAGCGAATGGAATATCTTTTTCGATTAAAAAAACAACCCCAAAGAAAAGTGTACATATCACCCCCAATACACCAGCCAAACCATCAACTCCATCAATCAAATTATAGGCATTTATGACAACCAAGATGGTTAAAAACGTGAAGACTATGGAAAGCAGCGGATGCAATTGCGTTATTCCCAAGAAACCAAAAAAAGAATTAAGTTTAAAAAAGGGCTGACTGGCAATCAAAAAAGTAGCCAACAATTGACCAGTAAATTTCTTCAAGGGTGAAAGCAGCAGAAGATCATCCTTTAAACCCAGAAAAAAAATAATTAATGAAGATGCTATAAAATATTGAATCCAAGGTGCTTTGGTAAATGGAATTAAAATGCAGCTAGAAAAGATTAGTCCTGCAAAAATTGAGATACCACCTAAAGCAGAAATGCAATTCTTATGGATTTTGCGATCAGAAGGGATGTCAAATAACTTTTTAGCCTCTGAGATTTTTATAATTACAGGGATAGATGTATATGCAATGAAAAATGAAATCAGGGATATGAATAAAATTGAATCCATTGGTTGTTTGTTTGGTGGTGTTTTATAGTAGCACGATATGCTTGCAATTTACAACTTGCGATGAAATTGAACAAAAATTAAGTCAATTAACGAACAATCCTTTGCACTTATTATCTTTTGGACTTAATATTTAATTTCCGCAAATGAATTGAATAAATAATTTATTTTTGTCGCAAAGTAATAAAAATGGTTTCGCTTTCAAATACAGCATCTCAGATCAGAAGAGACATAGTTAGAATGGTTCATGGTGTACAAAGTGGACATCCAGGAGGATCGTTAGGTTGCACTGATTTTTTAACTGCACTGTATTTTAAAGTAATGGAACACAACCCATCCTTTAACATGGATGGCATAAATGAAGATGTTTTTGTGCTTTCTAATGGCCATATTTCGCCGGTATTTTATTCTTGCCTTGCCAGATCAGGGTATTTCCCCATACAAGAACTTGGTTCCTTCCGGAAGTTGGGAACTCGTTTACAAGGTCATCCAACTACACACGAGCACCTTCCAGGGGTTAGAATAGCCTCAGGTTCCCTTGGCCAAGGGATGAGTGTTGCAATTGGCATTGCACTAGCAAAAAAATTAAATAACGACACGCACACTGTTTTCTCGTTGCATGGTGATGGTGAACTGCAGGAAGGACAAATCTGGGAAGCTGTTATGTTTGCAGCACACAACAAGGTTGATAATTTCATTGCAACAATAGATTGGAATGGTCAGCAAATTGATGGGCCAACCGATAAAGTACTTAGTCTTGGTAATATAAAAGAAAAATTTGAAGTATTTGGTTGGGAAACAATAGACATGCAAGGGAATGATATGGATGATGTTATTGCCAAACTTGAGCAAGCTAAAAGCCTAACTGGTAAAGGAAAACCCATTGCAATCATGATGCATACCACCATGGGAAAGGGCGTTGATTTCATGGAAAACGACCATGGGTGGCATGGAATTGCCCCTAACGACGATCAACTAGCAAAGGCATTGTCACAATTGGATGAGACTTTAGGGGATTATTAATCTAACTGTGGAGTTGGTAAGATTCCTTTGCTGCACGTGCGGCTGGAAACCATGATGCCAATATCCCAATGACAAATACAGTTGTTATAACAGCAACAAAATCACCTAGGACCAACTTAACGGGATAATAGTCAATAACAAAAGAGGCTCCTTCCAAAGGAACCAACTTGTAATTAATTTGCAGGTAATAAAGTATCAACGCAATTAAAACCCCGCCTCCGTTGCCAACAAAAGCCAATAGCAAACCCTCTGATAAAAAGATTTTTCTTATCACAGATTGAGAAGCTCCCATTGCTTGGAGAATTTGAATGTCTTTTTTCTTTTCTAGAACAAGCATGCTCAAAGCCCCAATCATGTTGAATGCGGCAACGATCAATATCAAGGAAAAAATACCATAAATCGCTAATTTCTCCAATCTTATGGTCGAATAAAGGGAACGATTTTGCTCATACCGGTCTTCCACGACAAACCCTGAACCCAGTAAAGATGAAATATTTTTTTTCACTTCAGCAACCTTGCCATAATCACTGACTTTTATCTCTAAATAGTTGAATTCGTCGGCATTATAATTCAAATAGGTTTTTAAAAAATCCAAGTCGGTAAGAACATACTTGTTGTCGAATTCACTTTGGATGGCAAAGCTTCCCATTGGATATGCTGTGGCCAATCCAAGTGCATCAAGTGGATTTACAGACAAAGAAGTCCCCTTTTTGGGAAGATATAGAGAAACCGGAAACATGGTTCTGTCTGAAGCAACCCCTAAAGCCTGCTCTACCCCTACTCCCATCACCAACCCTGGCTTTTCTTGATTCCCAACATTAAATTGGCCGTGGTACATCTTTTCTTGAACAGAGGCAACCTGGGTGTATTCGCTGTCAATTCCTTTTATAATAACAATTGTCTGCAATGATTCATTTTGAAGCAATGCTTTTTCTTCGACTCCCCTTGAAATATTTTTGACACCTTCCAGGCCTCGAATTTTCTTAAGTTGTGATTCGTTCAAAAACAAAACCTTTCCTGTTGAAGGCCTTACCTTTATATCAGCATAATAAGATCCATAAAGAGATTTCACAAGAGATTCGAATCCATTGAATGCGCTTAAGATGATAATCAAGGAGGCAGAACCTACCATAATGGCACTGACGCTAACCCAAGAAATGATGTTTATCGCGTTGGTCGATTTCTTTGCTTTGAAATACCTCCAAGAAAACTTTAGGATTATAGAAATCTTCATCTATTTTTTTTCTTCCTCATTAATCTTTTTGAAGAGCTCCTCCATTTTGAAAACATAATCTAACGTATCGTCAAAATAGAACTTGAGTTCTGGCATTCTTCTTAACTGCTGTTTGACTCTCAAGCCCAACAAACGCTTGATTTCCCCTGTCCTTTGTTCTATTTTTTCCAACAATGCTTTTGTGTCCTTCACTTGAAACATGCTTAGGTAAATACGGGCCTCCAGCAAATCTGGAGTTACTTTCACCTTGGAAATAGACACCATTCCGCCACCTATCATATTTAATCCCATGCGCAAAAAAATATCGTTCATTTCTTCCGAGATAACTCCAGCTACTTGCTTCTGTCTTTTGCTTTCTTCCATAATGATTCAGGTTGATGGATGTAAAATTAGTTACTTTTGAACCTAATTATTAAAAAACAAGTACTAGTTCTGAAATGAAAAGTTTAAGAATCATTTTTTCATACATAAAGAAGTATCCCAAACTGGTTGCAGGGTACTTCAGCCTTAACATACTATCCGCAGCGTTTTCATTGATGTCTCTGACGATGTTAACCCCCTTCCTGACACTAATATTTGGTTTGCAGGACCAAAACGGGTTTAAAACATCCAGCTTTAACCTTGGTGTACTCACGAATTCTTTATACAGCTCGCTCGAACAACTTACACAAAGTACCGAAGGAAAAATAAAGGCGCTTGGATTCATTTGTATCATTTTAGTGTTGTCCATTGTGCTCAAAAATATATTCCTTTACCTTTCGCTTTATCTACTTACTCCGATTAGGAACAACATCATCAATGATATGCGGACAGATATGTTCAGCAAAATCTTGGAGCTGCCCGTTGGTTTTTTCAGTGACCAGAGAAAAGGTGACATCATGAGCAAACTCACAAATGATTTGCAGGATGTTGAATTTTCGACCATGAGTTTTTTGGAAAGCTTTTTCAGGGAGCCCATCCTAATAACAATTTATTTGTTCGGGATGATTAGTTATAGCCCGCAACTTTCCTTATTTCTCTTGCTTTTTTTACCTGTTGCAGGATTGGTTATAGGTCGCGTTGGAAGGTCTCTAAAAAAAGTCTCTACGGGTGTTCAGGTTAAGCTGGGAGAGATTCTTAGCACCATTGAAGAAACCATTGGCGGTATTCGTGTTGTGAAAGCATTCAACGCAGAAAAACAACAATTGAACAGGTTTAACCAAGAAAACAGGGACTTGCTTCTTATTAAAAACAAAGCCATCAGAAAAAGAGATTTGGCGTCACCAGTGTCTGAAACGCTGGGGATATTGGCGGTAAGTTGTGTCTTATATTATGGAGGTACTTTGGTGCTTGAACACGACTTCTCCCTCAGCGGTCCAGCATTCCTCACATTCATTGCCATTTTCACCCAGGTAATCAACCCTCTGAAAGCATTCAGCACAGCTTCATACAACATCAGAAAAGGTGCAGCGAGCATAGAGAGAATTCAAAAACTTATTAAGGAAGAGCAAACCATTAAGGAAGACCCAAACCCTATTTCGAAAGATTCGTTTACCAATTCAATTGAATTAAGAAATGTTGGTTTCGCCTATCCCGACAGGAATATTTTGACCAATATAAACTTAACCATTAAAAAGGGACAGACAGTTGCCTTGGTAGGCTCTTCAGGAGCTGGTAAATCAACGCTGGCAGACCTGATTCCACGTTTTCATGACGCTACATCGGGAGAAGTTTTGATTGATGGGATAAATATCAAAAAATATGCCCTGAAAGACTTGCGCAGCTTGATGGGGATTGTTACACAGGAGCCCATTCTTTTTAATGATTCTGTTGAAGCCAATATTTCGTTGGGAAACAGCACTGCAACTGACGAACAAATTATGGATGCTGCTAAGGTAGCCAATGCTCATTCGTTTATTGAAAAAAAGGAACATGGCTATCATACAATCGTGGGTGATCGCGGGTCTAAACTAAGTGGTGGAGAGAGGCAAAGATTGACAATTGCAAGAGCTGTTTTAAAAAATCCGCCTATCCTCATACTTGATGAAGCAACATCTTCCCTAGACACGGAAAGTGAAAAATGGGTACAAGATGCCATCAACAATTTAATGAAAGACCGTACCAGCATCATCATAGCCCACAGGCTCTCAACAGTACGTCATGCTGACGAAATTATCGTTTTGCATGAAGGTAGGATTGCAGAAAGGGGAAAGCACGAGGACTTAATAATCCTAAATGGAATCTACAATAAATTGGTTTCAATGCAGGAAATGCGATAAATAAAAAGTAAAGATAGCCTAGGGCTATCTCTTGTTCATACCCATCTTAGATTCCATACTCAATGTTGCATGAGGTACTGCTTTCAAACGAGCCTTATCAATGAGTTTACCGCTAACACGACAAATCCCATAAGTCTTGTTCTCAATGCGCATCATCGCTTTATCAAGCTTTTCAATGAAATCAAGTTGACGAGCGGCCATTTGGCTAAGCTGCTCTCTTTCCATGCTTAAACTGCCATCTTCCATGGTCATGTAACGGTTGTCTGCATCACCACCACTCATTGAATCTTTACGGGTGATAAGTCCATTTAAGTATGACAACTCTTGCTTTGCAGAATTGAGTTTACTATGGATCAACTCCCTAAACTCAGAAAGTTCATTATCGCTGTAGCGCAAAGTAGGGGTTGTTGATATGATTTCATTTTCTTGGTCCAACACTGAACGAGTAAATTCAGGCTCATATTTTCGAGCTGAGGTACTATTTATTTTAGGCATAGCCACTACCTTGTTTTCCTTCTTGGCTTCCTTTTCCCTTAATGCCTTACGGACCAAGGCTGGACTGCTAGCTGGTTTGCTAGTTTCAGCAAACCTTGTTTCTGGAGAAACAGCTGGTAGTTTCTTTTTTTCAGGTCTGGTAGATTGAGGCTTTGGGGGGGGCGTAGGTTTTTTTGCGGGTGCTGGTGCTTGAGGCGCTGGTTTTGCTGTTGGCGTTTTAGCTCCGGCAGCTTTTGCTGGAGCAGACTTTGCCGGTGCAGCTTTAGCAGGTGCAGCCTTTTTAACAGGAGTTTCTTTTGTAGCAGTTGCTTTTGCAGCTGGTGCTGATTTTTTGACTGTAGTAGCTGCTTTTGTTGGTGTTGGTTTTTTTGTTGCCATTGTGCTTACCCGTTTTTTGTTACATTAATTTTCAGTGAGATCCCGTTTATATCTGTCTCTTCACCTTGTTCCAACACATCAAAAAACAGAATCTTGTCAGCTAAAATTTCGGCGCAAATATATGCATTAAATTGTGTAAATGCGGGTTCCAAATTTGGATGACCTTGAATTTCTACTTTTATTCGGTCGGTTAAGGCTAAATCCAGGTCTTTTCTTATCTTTTGTACCCTATTTACAAGCTCGCGCGCGCTTCCTTCACGCTCTAAGGATGGAGTCAAAGAAACATCCAACGCTACTGTCAATGCATTTTTTGATGCAACCATCCATCCCTGAACATCCTCACTTTGGATATCAACCTCTTCTTTTAAAATAGTCAGCATTTCTCCATCTACCTTGATATCTATTGCCCCTGTAGTTTCCAAACTACGGATTTCAGGTTGAGAGAGTGCCGATATGGATGCTGCGGCCAATTTCATTTTCCCTCCCAGCTTCTTTCCCAAAATCACAAAATTGGCTTTCACTTTTTTCTTGATAAAATCATTGTCGGCCGGCAAATATTCCATTTCTTTCACATTTACCTCTGCCAAGATGAGGTCCTCAATTTTTTCCAACTGCGACTTCATTGCTTCGCTGGAAATAGGTATCAATATTTTTTGTAAGGGCTGCCTAACCCTGATGTTCACTTTTTTTCTGATAGACAAAACCAAAGAACAAAGGTCTTGTGCCATAGCCATCCGCTCTTCAAGATCAAGGTCTATCCATGATTCTTCAGCAACGGGGAAGTTAGCGTGATGAACAGAGCTAAAATTTTCCTTTTTGGAAACAGCATTTAAGTTTCTATAAAGTGCATCGCTAAAGAATGGAGAGATTGGGGCCACCAATTTTGCTATTGTTATCAAACAGGTATACAATGTTTGGTAGGCACTTATTTTGTCGGTTTCATAATCACCCTTCCAAAACCTTCTTCTGGATTGTCTAACATACCAGTTGCTCAGCAATTCATCTACAAATCCATCAATAGCCCTACCAGCCATGGTTGGCTCGTATTCATCAAGATGGGAATTAACTTCTTTTATCAAACTCTGTAAACAAGAAAGTATCCAACGATCTATTTCAGGACGTTCATCCATTGGAATGTTTTCCTCTTGGTAGGTAAAACCATCCACATTGGCGTATAATACAAAAAACTGATAGGTATTATAAAGTGTTCCGAAGAACTTGCGTTGCACTTCTTTTATTCCTTCTAGGTCAAATTTCAGGTTATCCCAAGGCGAAGCATTGGTGATAAGGTACCATCTGGTGGCATCCGCGCCATAAGTATCAATGGTGCTGAAAGGGTCTACGACATTGCCAAGCCTTTTGCTCATTTTGTTGCCATTCTTATCAAGCACCAAACCGTTAGAAACCACAGTTTTGTAAGCTACACTGTCAAAAAGCAACACACCTAAAGCATGGAGTGTATAAAACCAACCACGGGTTTGATCAACGCCTTCTGCGATGAAATCAGCAGGAAACGCTGCACCACTTTCTATCAATGATTTATTTTCAAATGGATAGTGCCATTGGGCATAAGGCATCGCACCGCTGTCAAACCACACGTCCACCAAATCAGGCACCCTTTTCATAGGGCGTCCACTTCTGCTAACCAAGATTATTTCATCAACATAGGGCTTGTGAAGGTCTGTGATGCCCTTTTCCAAAAAGGATTTGTTAGTCTCTGGTCCTAATTGGCTAGTTGCATTTGCCATTTCCTGCTTCAGCTCTTCGATGGAACCAATGCAAATTTCTTCAGTAGTGTCTTCCGTTCGCCAAATGGGCAGCGGGGTACCCCAAAAACGACTCCTGCTCAGGTTCCAGTCCACCATGTTTTCTAACCAATTGCCAAATCTGCCTTCGCCGGTAGACTTTGGTTTCCATTGAATGGTTTTGTTGAGTTCAACCATCCTGTCTTTCAGATCCGTTGTTTTTATGAACCAAGCATCCAGCGGATAATACAAAATCGGCTTGTCTGTTCTCCAACAATGGGGGTAGTTGTGTTCGTATTTTTCTACTTTAAATGCCTTCCCCTCCTTCTTCAACTGAATGCAGATGTCAACATTTACATCTACATAATTTTCATCGCTCTTATAATTCTTCACAAAGCGTTTGCTGAATTCACCAACCCCTTCCACGAACTTCCCTTCCCGATCCACCAAGGTTAAAATCCCTAGTTTGTTTTTCTTTCCTACCTTAAAGTCATCTGCACCAAAAGCAGGAGCAGTATGCACAATTCCGGTTCCATCTTCGGTAGTTACAAAATCGCCCAGCACAATTCTGAAAGGATTTGCGTCAGGCGTAATTTCTTTTATTGCTTCAATTGAATTCGCTGAAAATGGCATCAACTGATCGTAATACAATCCTTCTAAAGCAGCTCCTTTGAATGTTTCCAAGATCTTCCAAGGTATCAATTTATCAGCAGCATTGTAATCAGCAAAAGGAAGTTCAGCTGCTTCTTGCTTGAAGTATTTCGAAACCAATGGCGAAGCCAAGATTACAACACAGGGATCGTAGGTATAAGGATTGAACGACTGTACCATGGCATATTCTATGCTTCCGCCAACAGTCAGTCCTAGGTTTGATGGCAAGGTCCAAGGAGTTGTTGTCCAAGCCATAAAATATACTGGCAACTCTTCCCCAACTTGTTTTGCTATTTGCAGATAGGTTGCATTGCCTGCATTTTCTGCATTGGCAAGCTTGAACATCGCAACTGCGGAAGTATCCTTAACGTCTTTGTACGTTCCTGGTTGGTTCAATTCATGGGAACTTAGTCCCGTTCCGGCTGCAGGAGAATAAGGCTGTATGCTCACACTTTGGTACAGTAGCCCTTTGTTATACAGTGTTTTCAAGCACCACCACAATGATTCAATGTAATCATTCTCAAATGTTACATAAGGCGATTTCAAATCGACCCAATAACCCATTTTAGTGGTAATTTCATCCCACTTATCTTTATACCGAAGCACCGCTTCACGACATTTCAGGTTGTATTCTGCTACACTTATTTTTTTTCCAATATCTTCCTTGGTGATTCCCAATTCCTTTTCAACCCCTAATTCTACAGGCAATCCGTGGGTATCCCATCCACCTTTTCTGTTCACTTGGAAACCCTTCATTGTTTTGTAGCGGCACACCATGTCTTTGAGTGTTCTGGAAATTACATGGTGAATACCCGGCATGCCATTGGCACTGGGCGGACCTTCATAAAACACAAATGGTTTGGCACCGTTTCTATTTTTAATGCTTTCGTTGAAAGCATCTTCACTCTCCCAACTAGCTAGTATCTCCCTCTCAAAGGCGGGTAGATTGAGGCTTTCATAAACTTTATAGGTTGACTGCATACTAATTTCAAATGTAGCAAAGGTAAAAAATAAAATTGGGACCGAAGTCCCAATTTACTTTGCAATTATGTGTACCCTACTAAAAAGTCTTTGAACCGTTTGATTGATAGGTAAATCTAAAGGTATAAAAACGTTGTTTTGAGGATTTTTCTGCATCGGTTGCGTTTGCGGCAGGGGTAACTCCCCCCTTGTAATAGTTTAAAATCTCAACTTTTGCATACTTCCCGTTGGCAGTTTTAATCACCAAAACCCTTCCTGGTATTGGAGTAAGCAGGTTTGTAACAAAATCAAGCACATACCAACCCTTATTGCTTCCAGTGGTTATTGCGTATGATGTGGGGCCGTTATCAACCCTAAATGTTGAGTCTGTAGGAATGGTCTTCAACTCATCAAATGTTCCTTTAAAAACAAAAGCACCGCCTGATCCAGGACCACTGGTTCCAGCGTTTGTGATGATAGTTGAGCCTCTCAAGCCGATATCCCATTTCTTTGAATTTGAATCTGCATTCGCGATGATTGAATTGGTTTCGATGCTGTAAAATGAAAACTTACCGGTGCCTACTGGCTGTTGATTGGCCAGTCCTATGATCGTGTCCGCGGGAAGCGAACTGACAGTGCTTGATGTTACCGTTTCAACAACAACAGCCTCATTTTTTTTACATGCCACGAAAAAAACCACTGCTGTCAACATGATTGATGTAATTCCCAACTTTCTCATTGTCTTTCTGTTTTATTGTTTTTTAAAAATGAATTTGAAAATTTATGTAGCCTACCCTTCCTGGATTTCCTGGCAAATATTGAAGGTCTTTGTAATTAAAAATATTATCCACTCCAGCCATGATATCCCAATTACTCTTGTGCTTGTAACCCATGCTAGCATTCATTTGTACAAAACCATTTGCATATTCATCGCTTCTGTTGATGAGTCCATTTCCGTCAATATCGTTTACGCCCCAACGGCTTCTGTATAATATTCTAAGCGTTGAAAAAAGACCTGATTTTACTTCGTGAACTAGTTTAACATTTGCATTGTGCTTGGATCGGAATGGCAGTCCTCCATAACTAGAAAGCCCCATTCTTGATGCCAACCCTGATTGTAGATTACGCTGAAAAACATCACCCTTTTTTATTGCTGAAATCACTTCCTTATCAGCTGTATACAAATATTGGTATCCAGTTTTGATGGATATGTTTTTGTTGATTTTTTTTCCTGCCTCAAATTCGAAGCCCTGTGTTAATGCTCTTTTTAAATTAAAATACCCAAATATTTGGCCTCCACTTTTCTTAAATGCAATTACATCCGTAACAATCATGTTGCTGATATCGTTTCTAAAAAAATTGATGTTCGCATCAACTCCATAAGGCAAATGAATGCGTGCTCCCATGTTTATTCCACCGGATACCTCTGGCTTTAAAATTGAAAGAGCATTGAACATGGAAGTGGTTTGTTCAATTAAATTTTGATCGGACAATCTTTTCACTTCACTTCTTGCCACTTCTGTACCAAACACAGAGTAGGCGCCAGCAGCAAGGTTTGTAAAGTTCAAATACAGCTGTCTGAAATCGGGTGCTTT
Organism: Chitinophagaceae bacterium; assembly: GCA_044350285.1. GTDB lineage: Bacteria > Bacteroidota > Bacteroidia > Chitinophagales > Chitinophagaceae > Pollutibacter. Next base: position 26,112 of record JBILHX010000025.1, read on the forward strand.
AAACCCTTTGCCGTAAGAAATATTAAAAGAAATTTTTTCAGAAAATTTATATTGAAAGGCAGCTTTGGGACTAAGAACTGATGCGTATGCTTTGTTTGCATCATAACGAACTCCGCCAATGAAAGTAAGTTTATCCGCAATTTTTTCTTCGTGTTGTAAAAAGAAATAAGCAATAGAATTATTTCTTTTTGTTGACATTGAATCATACCTGTTTGATTGAACAGATTCAAAAATGTAACCCACTCCAGCCGTTATGGAAGAAGTTTTCCTGATGTGCCAATCTGTTTGGTTTTCGATGCGACTGAATCGTTGCTTGAATTGATCATCATATCCTCCAGTGGCATCTTTAACTTGCAATTCTTGCAACCCAGTGAACCCGGTAAAATAACCACGAATAGCACTTGTCAATTTGCCATTGTTGTTGTACTGAACAGAAGGATTGAAGTTGTATTCATTGTTTTTTTCAAACCCCTTTGAAACAATGGTGTTTCCGCCATTTTGAACGGCTATGGTGTTGTTGATGTAAACATGATTTTGTCTTCCCATCATGACAATCTTCCACTTTTCTCCAATGGGTTGTGAAAGACTGAGTTGGCTCGTAAACCGCTGAAAGGGCTCTACCGTTTTTTGAAGTGCATTGGGCTTCAGACTATATCCTTCCGATTTATTAAAATTTGAACTAAATTGAATATCCAGTTTTTGGATTTTCCTACCAATTTCAACAGAACCATCCATCGTATTGAACCTGCCGTATCTTAGATTGAGGTCGGTTTTTTTTATTCCCGATTGGTCAGTGATGATATTGATTACGCCTCCCATGGCTTCGGAACCGTAAAGACTTGAGGAGGGACCTTTGATGATTTCAATTTTCTTTATCCCTCTTATGGATATGCGTGACAAATCAAATACACCACCAGTTCTGCCAATGAGTGGTTCCCCATTTAACAAGACTAATGTGTATTCAGAAGAGAGGCCTTGCATTTGGATGCCTTTCCCAAAGTTGTCTGTAATAACAATACCAGTTTGTTCTGAAAGGATGTCATTCAAACGAAGTGAACCACTTTGATAGATGGTTTTAGCGGATATTACAGAGGCGGGAATGGCAACATTTGCAAGCAATCTTGGGGAACGAGTAGCGGTTACCACTACTTCTTCCATTGTTTTGAGCAACAATGAATCAGTGTTTTGCTGCGACCTTAGGGACGATGCAACCAACAGTAAAAATATGATATGAGCTGCCTTCATTGGATTAATTCTGGTGCAAAATTGAATCAAACAGAAGCATTTTTTATCATGGAATTGTCACATAGGAAGGTGGCTGGGATTTATGACATGGGGATGACAATTTGTAACAGCCAGGGACGAGGGACAAGGGACGGGGGACGAGGGAACAGCCAATACAAATGAAGAATGTAAAATGAAGAATGAAAAATATCACCTTTGTTTAAAATACGAATTTGAATTTAAAAGCATGGTTGTTTTAGAATACAAAGTAAACTTTTTCAAGATTTTAAATGAGACTGTAAAATAAACTTTATTAAGAGTTTTAATTACAGATGTTGCACTGTCAAAATTTTGTTTTTTTTGAAATATAAAAATCAAAAGAAGTGTCTGTTAATTCTTCACTTTTCATTCTTCCTTTTTTATTTGTATTGGCTGCTCCCTCGTCCCCCGTCCCTTGTCCCTCGTCCATGGCTGTTACTTGACCAACAACTCGCAGGGCTTCAATCCCGTGTGCTTTTTAAAAGCAGTAGAGAAATGGGAAATTGAAGAGTATCCTAATTGTGCTGATACTTCAGACACAGAAAAGCCTTTTTCATAAAGAAGAAAACGGGCATGCTCCATTCGTTGGTCTTGATAGAAGTCGAAGATGGTCGTACTAAACATCACTTTAAATCCTTTTTTCAAGTAACATTCATTGATGGCAACTTTCCTGCTGAGTTCTCTAATCGTAATAGGGTCGCCAATGTGTTCAAGGAGTATTTCTCTCGCTTTGATGATTTTTTCCCTTTCTTCTTCATATGCCAAAAATTTACAGGCTGGCACTTCATCTTCTTTAAGCGTGTTCATCGATTCGAGGCAATACAGCAGCAGGATTTGGGTCTGGGCGTTTACAAAGATATTTTCAACAGAATCTTGGTACCTGTTATTCAGAATAGAATCGAGGGTATGCCTGATTCTGCCTGAAATTTGGATGGGTCGAGTAAAGGTATGTTTGTATCGAAAATTCAAGATGGTGCTAATCTCTGTTTGATCGTCCCCGGATTTAATCAAATTGGTTAGGTGGAGGGGATCGAACCTAAACCTAAGGAGATCAATTGTTTGGGTTTGCTCAACACATCCCGCATTTTCATTCAACTTACAATCTTCACAATTCACTTCCGGCTGCTTGCAATATGTTTGTCCACTTACACAAAATCTCAGCTCCAAATATCGTTTGCCATTGTCTTCATCAAAGTGATAAAGCATCGATCCTTCATCTGCTGTGCTGATTTTGGTGTCCCTTTGGTGTCTTTTCAGATAAAATTGCCATGAACCAGGGATTTTCTTCTCTTTTGAAAATACCAAGGGCATGGATGAAGGAAGGATCCAACTGGGAACTTGATTAACCTCAATGGTGTTTAAAAATTGCATTTGAATGCAAAGTTAACCCCATTATTCTAGCAATAATGTGAAGAAATGTAAAAAAACGCAACAATATGTGGAAATAATCTTAAAAAAGAAAGCCAATTTTTAGGGTAAAGATGCCTTTAACCGCCTAGTTTTCAGTAGATTTGTATACATTTTTGGGAACAAAAACAGAGGTTATAAGATCAGTATGAGCACAGAGAATCAAGAACAATTGAATCAGAACAGCAAAGATTATGGCGCGGATAGTATCCAAGTATTAGAAGGACTTGAAGCAGTGCGAAAGCGGCCTGCTATGTATATTGGCGATATCGGAGTAAAAGGATTACACCACCTTGTGTATGAAGTAGTAGACAACTCCATTGATGAGGCATTGGCTGGACATTGCGACCTTATTACCGTTACCATTCACGAAGACAATTCCGTTTCCGTGCAGGATAATGGTAGGGGTATTCCTACTGGGATGCACTTGAAAGAGCAGCGTAGTGCATTGGAAGTTGTTATGACTGTCCTGCATGCAGGAGGAAAGTTCGACAAAAACACATACAAGGTTTCTGGTGGTCTCCATGGCGTGGGTGTGAGTTGCGTGAATGCATTGAGCACAAAACTATTGGTTACAGTAGAACGCGAAGGGAAGAAATTTGAGCAGGAATATAAAAGGGGTGCTCCTCAATATTCTGTCAGGGAAATAGGTACAAGTGATACAAATGGCACAAGGGTTCATTTTTGGCCAGATGACACCATCTTTACCACACTCGTTTACAATAAGGAAATCTTGGAAGGCAGGTTGAGAGAATTGTCTTACCTCAATAAAAAAATCAAGATTATACTGAATGACCTGCGTGAATTGGACGAAGCAGGCGCTACATACGAAAAAATATTTTACAGCGAAGGTGGCATTGTTGAGTTTGTAGAAATGCTTGATACTAGTGCAAAGCGGAATACATTGATTCCAAATGTCATCTATATGGAAGGGCATGATGAAGATTCAAATGTTGCCGTTGAAGTGGCTATCAATTATAATGATTCTTATAATGAGCATATCTTTTCTTATGTAAACAACATCAATACTATTGAAGGGGGAACCCATGTTGCTGGTTTCAGAAGGGCCATTACCCGTGTTTTCCAAGCCTATGGAAAGAAACAGGGATTGTTCGAAAAGTCCAAGGTTGAAGTTGAAGGAGATGATTTTAGGGAAGGACTTAGTGCAATCATATCAGTGAAAGTTCCGGAACCACAATTTGAGGGACAAACAAAAACAAAACTAGGCAATTCTGAGGTGATGGGTATTGTGGATGTTACGGTGTCTCGCGTGCTTGAAGCTTACCTCGAAGAAAATCCAAGAGATGCTAAAAACATCATCAGCAAGGTTATACTAGCAGCACAAGCCAGGGCTGCCGCTAGGAAGGCAAGGGAATTGGTACAACGTAAAACCGTTCTTTCCGGAGGTGGATTGCCTGGCAAACTTTCTGATTGTTCAGAGAGGGACCCAACAAAAAGTGAGCTCTTTTTGGTTGAGGGAGATTCAGCAGGAGGTACCGCAAAGCAAGGAAGAGACAGAAATTTCCAAGCCATTTTACCGTTGCGCGGTAAGATTCTGAACGTGGAAAAAGCCATGGAACACAGAATCTACGACAATGAAGAGATTAGAAACATGTTCACTGCACTCGGAGTGAAAATTGGAACACTTGAAGACCCTAAAGCGTTAGATATTTCAAAATTAAGATACCACAAGCTCATCATCATGACGGATGCTGATGTGGATGGAAGCCATATAGCAACCCTTATTCTTACATTTCTTTTCAGATACATGAAAGCCATGGTGGAACAAGGATATGTATACATTGCTCAACCCCCATTATACCTGGTTAAAAAGGGAAAAGAACAATTTTATGCCTGGGATGAGGTTCAACGTAAATCCTATGTTGAAAGATTGGGTGGTGGCAGAGAAGACAGTGTTAATGTTCAACGTTACAAAGGTCTTGGTGAGATGAACGCCAGTCAGCTTTGGGACACAACAATGAACCCTGGTACAAGAACGCTTAAAAGAGTCACCATAGAAAGTGCAGCTGAGGCCGACAGGGTTTTCAGCATGCTGATGGGTGATGAAGTAGCGCCA
>JBILHX010000220.1:0-3088 GCA_044350285.1 Chitinophagaceae bacterium
CTACAAGATTTTTGGTTGACAATACAATAGAATCAATGCCAACGACATTGTTTTTTCCTAAATAAATCGTTGAATCTTCGCTCCAAATAAAATTATAGGGATTAACTGCGTTTAGGATTTGCGTATAATGTGCATCGGTATATTTGTAGACTTTATTTTCTTTAATATTCCAGAGCTCAATATTTCCGTTGTTGTTTACAAATAAACCCATTTTGGTATTTGATATCAAGGTACTTAAGTTGAAATTTTTTGCAAAATTCGGATCTAGATATCCTATTGCCTTCCAATCTCTTTTTTCCAAGTCCAGGATCATTACACTATCTACTTGTTGAACACCAATCCCATCTATATCTTTCTCAGCATCATTTCCCTCAAGATGTCTTAGCGTAATGATTTCCCCTTCATTTGCGTCAAGCCAAATGGAAGGTCTCCCAAATCTAATGACAGGAACTTCTTTGTTTACTTTGGCGATATCCCACTGTTTTAATAACTCGCTAAAAACTCTAAGATGTCCATTCCATCTCCAAAATCCGTATCCCCCAAGATTATATAGTGAGTTTTTATAAACAAATGGGAAACAGTCGATGTTGTACCCAAAATGTTCAGTTGAATCAATTCTGACAAAGGTCAAAGAATCTTTATTGGGGTTGAGTTTCTTAAACTTATAAACGATTCCTGATGCATTGAGGTATATAAACAAATCCTTTTTTGACTTGATTAAGTCTTGGCCATAATTATGAAAGGGGGTGTCTTTTATGGGCAGAAATTTAATATCTCTATAGGGAGAGAAATTGATATGTCCAATGTCTTCTTTTGACAATATCAGCCTGCGAAAGCTGGAATTTGATGGAATTGTATATTGTGGTTGTTGTGCAAAAATGGATGCATTAAAAAAAAGAAACGATAAAATAGATAAACCAATACAGCGTCCAACTTTTCTCATTCACAATTTTTAATCTAATGTATATTTTGCAGTTGTAGAAACTACTAAATGTTTAAATTTAGGAATGCTCAATTCGCCAAAAAATGAACAATATATGCTTGTTTCAAAGATTTAACTTTTCCTCATCCCTCATGAATTAGCCTTTCCTCCCCTGAATTTAACGTTAAACTAAAAACATTAAACTACTTCCGGTCGCATCATTGGAAACAACAATACATCCTGAATGGAAGGTTGATTGGTGAGGAGCATGCAGATGCGGTCAATCCCAAACCCAATACCAGCCGTTGGCGGCATGCCATATTCAAGTGCCCTCAAGAAATCATGGTCAATGAACATGGCCTCGTCATCCCCCCTTGCCATCAATGCCACTTGGTCTTCAAACCTGGCTCGTTGGTCTATCGGGTCGTTCAACTCTGTATATGCGTTGGCAATTTCCTTGCCATTAACCATCAACTCAAAGCGCTCTACTAGTCCAGGTTTGCTCCGGTGTTTTTTTGTGAGTGGACTCATCTCAATTGGATAGTCAATGATAAAAGTTGGCTGAATGTAATGATGCTCACATTTTTCGCCAAAGATCATGTCAATCAGTTTCCCCTTGCCCATGCTTTTTTCTGATGCCAATCCCAATTGTTTACAAACATCCCTGATTCCGTCTTCGTCCATCTCACTGATGTCAAAACCTGTATGTTCTTTGATGGCATCGAACATGGTAACCCTTTTAAAAGGTGCGCTGAAACTGATTATTTTTCCATCAACCTCGGCATCCGTTGTTCCATTCACATCTATGGCAGCTTTTTCTAATAACTGTTCTGTGGTATCCATCATCCACAGATAATCTTTGTAGGCAGTATAGAACTCAAGCACTGTAAATTCAGGATTGTGTGTTCTATCCATTCCCTCATTCCTGAAATTTCTTGAAAATTCGTAAACCCAATCAAACCCGCCCACAATAAGCCTTTTCAGGTAAAGTTCATTGGCAATGCGTAAGTACATTGGTATGTCGAGCGCATTGTGGTGGGTGGTAAACGGCCTTGCCGATGCTCCACCTGGTATGCTTTGCAAGACAGGGGTGTCTACTTCGATTGCACCTCGATCATTTAAGAATTCCTTGATAGAGTTGATGAGTTTAGACCTCTTGAGGAATGTTTCTTTTACTTGTGGATTGATAATCAAATCTGCATATCGTTGCCTGTAACGAAATTCAGGATCTGTTACGGCATCAAAGGTTTCACCTTCTTTTTCTTTTACAATGGGAAGGGGTTTTAATGATTTGCTCAGCAGGGTAAGTTCTTTTACATGGACGGAAGTTTCACCGGTTTTGGTGGTGAATACATATCCTTTTACACCTATGATATCTCCGATGTCCAATGTTTTCCATACCAGGTCGTAAAGGGTTTTATCTTCAGTTGGACAAATATCATCCCTTCTAACATAAATCTGGATTTTCCCATTGTGGTCTTGCAACACAGCAAAACAAGCTTTCCCCATGTCTCTAACCCCCATAATCCTTCCGGCCAAGCAAACCTCACTGAAATCAGATTTGTTTTCTTCGCCCAAGTATTTGGATTTGATGTCGGTCGATGTAATATTCACTGGGTAAGCGGCAGCTGGGTATGGGTCTATTCCCAATTTTTGCAGTTCAACCATTTTTTCTCTCCTAATTATTTCCTGCTCTGATAGATTTTGTATGCTCATTTTCTCGATAATTGGAAGCAAAGGTAATTTAAATGAAGAATGTTTTTAGTTTAAGGTTTTGTGTTTCAAGTTTAGTGCTGATAATTCAAACTTTAAACTTTAAACAAAAAACTATCGCAGCTTGCTCCTAACGAAAACAACGCGATGTCATATTTTACCGGGTCGGATGGATCCAGCTTTTTTAGTATTTCTGTGAGGTTGGCTGCGGTGGTCCAATCAGATTTCTCTGAGCTGATCATGTTGAGGTTTTGGGCCACACGCTGAACGTGTACGTCGAGTGGACAAACAAGTTGAGATGGTTTTATTTGTTTCCATAAGCCAAAGTCAACCCCAAATTCATCCTTTCTTACCATCCATCGCAAATACATGTTCAATCGTTTGCAGGATGAATTGTTTGCTGGGGTTGAAATGTGTTTTTTGGTTCTTGGTGGACTTTCATCCAATGAAAAA
>JBILHX010000026.1:0-30682 GCA_044350285.1 Chitinophagaceae bacterium
TCCAAATCGGTTTTGAAAAATAAGGGTGTTAACTTCTACAATCCCCATTTTTTGACGAATCCGCTCAACTACTTCTCTCAAATCAGAATTAATTTTAATTCGTCTGTATTTTTTTGTCTTCTGTTCTGTAATGGTAAGAACTTCATTCCCTGTTTCAAATTGGGAGAATTTGAGTTGAAGCAAATCACTTATCCTCAAACCTGTAAATACCCCGATGGTCACGAGCAAACAGAATTTATATTCTTCGTCTCTTTCAAGTTTTGAAATGAGAGATTTAAAATCATCCCAATCCATTGAACTTGTTGTTGTTTTTTGACCTAGTAAACTCATCGTTATTATTTATGGCTAAACTACGGCACTATATTATACTTGCCTAATATTTTTACAAAAGTATAAGTTGAAATTGGTTAATTTATAGAATACCATCATAATGCTTTGATAATCAATGATTTGGTGAGATAATCAACTTACACTTATTATAAAAGTATAAGTTGACGTTATAAATGTCAAAATTGAAGTGATTATGATTTACAGGTAATGTTACACGTATTTCTTATGAAAAGGAAAAGCAACCTAGATTTGTGAAAGAATAACAACATAATTCTTCCCATAAGCCTTGGCACATTTTGGACAATAGGGATAGTAGAAGTAGTTTTTTTTGATTTCTTTTCCTGTTGATTTTACGTAGGATTGCATTTGCCGAATATAGGTACCCATGTTTTTATAGGGACCTTCAAAGACTTTTGTCAAGAAAGTACCCGATAGGGTAGCAATTTCTGTTGCAGGTACTTTTTTTTCAATCTCAATGTATACATCAGTCCCCCAGCTTGATTTTTCATCAGAAAGAACCAAATTGTCTTTTGTTTTCGCACCTGCATTCTCAATCACCTTCAAGTTTTTTTTCATCACACTTCCAAAATTTAATGGCAGGTGAAAAAGACTGTTAACATGGTCTTTTATGAACAGCTTATTATTGAACTTTATTTCCTTTTCTTGCCATGGGTCCTGATTGAATCTTGGGCAACATCCTGTTTCAAAATCTGATGTATTGTTCATTTTATAAAAATTTGGTCATCATATGCTTCGTCCAATAAGTTGCACCGATATTGAGCAAGCAAGTACCTTTTAAAAAAACAATTGGTTTTCCATGATTATCATTACATATGTTGATTGGCAGAAGAAATTTGTAATGAAATTTTCCAGCATTGAATTTTATTTTTCCATCAATCATTTTACTGTTTTTTATGGAAGTATGACTTTGTCAATAAGATGCACAACACCATTTGTACAGACCAGATTTTTCTTGTAAATGTTTGACGCGTTTTCTCCATTTCCACTTCCTGTAATTGTTGTTCCATTTGTATTGCTCAAGGAGATATTTATTGTTGCGGTTCCTCCAGTAATCATCGTAAGGCTCCCGTTGTTAAGGTCAGACGAAAAGCGCCGGCCCTCTACTAAATGGTATTTTATGACATTTACCAACGTAGCAATTGGTATTTGGCTTATATCGGTTAGGTTCAAATCCAGCAATAATTTTGTGAATGCAGCATTGCTGGGAGCGAATACCGTTAAAAGTTTTGTAGACAATGTTTCAAGCAAAGTAGGGTCTCCGCCTGAAAGTGTTGCGGCAAGGGTTACGGCCTTCACCAAGGAATCAAGATTTGATGAACTTATTGTATTCACAATATTACCTTCTGCAGGCATAAGGACCCCAGAATTTATTTTATGCACAATTCCATTGGTAACATCAAGGTCGGCTTGAAATATCTTGATGCCATTGATGAATATTCCATTGTTGTTTTTTGTAACAAATACAGAATCTCCGTTTGCCGTAACAATCTTTGCGTTTGGACCTACTGGGAGATCCATTGATATGATCTTGCCAGGTATTACATGATACAGTAAAATGTCATTTAATTCTGTCGCCGATAGATTGTTTATTTCAGCGACGGATAAGTCCGCACTAGCAAAAGCATCATTATTTGGGGCAAACAAAGTGTATGGGCCCGTCCCACTCAATGTGCCGACCAATCCAGCATTGATGACTGCAGTATTCAGTGTGCTAAAGTCGATATTTTTTGACACCAGCTCTGCAATATTCGGAGTGTCATCTGATGATTTTTCGCAACTGACAATTGAAAGGATGATGATAAGTACAAAACCTATCAATGATTTGGGATAAAGTTGGTTTTTCATTTTTTCTTTGTGTTTTTTTTATCGTTTGAGTTCATTTTTTGAAACATGTAAGCAATGTTTGAAGATTACTTAAATGGGAACTTGCGTTTCAAGTATGAAAAAAAACGATTTTAATAGGGATACATCACAAAGTTCGGTGTAATTAAATACTTTCAAAAAAATGAAAAAACAAAAATTGATTTTTTGCAAAAAGCATTTTCCTCGCAACCTATGGTTATGACTTCATCAACGAAAATATCATTTAGTATAATCAAGATTATTTCATAGGATAGACTTTTCTTTTCTTAAGAGTTTTGTTCAGTTTTTTGTAGTTTATTCAGTTTGTAAATTCTTGCTGGTTGCATGTTTTCATTTCGTCATGAAATACCAATTCGTTTCATTAGAATATCCATAAGGTTTTGTTGAATCACCTCTTGTTATTATCCCCTTAAGTATTCCTCTCGAGTCTCTTGTAACCCTTATTGCTGTCTTTGAAAATGCTCCTTTTTCATAATCAAACGAAACTCCGTCGTCATCATACAATTCAAAATTTCCATTTTCAGTTCCATAGTGCCTGATTTCCAAGGGTAGTTTTTCTCCAGGTTTTGGCGCTTGAAGGTGAGGGGATGTCATCGGTATGATTCCGCCGTCTTTTACAAATAGCGGAATTTTGTCCAATGCGGCAGTGAAGTTTATTTCTTCGTTTTCTCCCACCAAATCTCCTGTATAAAAATCGAACCATTTCCCCTTGGGCAAATATACTTTTCTTGTTTTTTCTCCTGCAAACATTGGTGCAACAATGATATTATCCCCCATCATGTATTGGTCTTTTATGTCTTTTCTTTTTCGCAAGGCATAAGGATTTTCTGTGGAGGATAACTTTCCGTCTGATGATGTTTGATCAAATTCAAATCCATCAACCAAATTCATGGCTCTAAAAGGGGGTTTCCCTTCAAAGTGATATTGGGCAAAGGTGGTATAGATATAAGGCAGCAATTGCATGCGCAATTGCGCCACTTCTTGGACGCTTTTTTCAACTTCCGGGAACGACCATGGCTTGGTTCCGTCTGCCCAAGCATTTAACATGGCCATTGGAGAAAAACAGACAGATTGGATTCTTCGCAACCATTCTTCAGCAGTGCTGCTCGCGCGGACTTCTGGTGTCCATAAAATGCCTATAAAGCTGCTGTTTATCAAAGCTGTGATAAAGTCTTTGTGGTTGTAATAGTCGTTATAAATTACATATGGCAGGTTGCTGGCTCCTGCATTTGAAGCGCGTGTTAATCCATAGGTACGTTGGTTTAGTTCCTTGAACCAAGAGGATGTCATCTGCTGGAGTTTCAATCCATAGATTTGTCTCATTTGCTCTCCAGTTGTGCCTGAAGGGAATGTGGTTACATCTGGCCAAACCCAGAAATCAAATCCATCGGTTTCATCCATTTTATATCCGCTTACCCCAATGTTTAAATGGTTTTTGAAGAAATGTTCTTTGTACAATTGCCTTGTTTTGGGAAGGGTAAAGTCTGGTACAATCCCATTCCACACGGTGTGAGAGCCTGACAATGCTTTTACTTTTGGGTATAAAGAGCCGACAGGCGACACATAAGGGTTCATCCATAAGTTTGCCCGAATTCCTTGCGAGCTAAGCGCATCTATGAAACGTTTTGGGTTCGGAAATCGTGTGCTATCCCACTCAAATGTGCAGGGGTATGCCATGCTCTGCCATCCTGGCTCAACGCCGATAAAATCAAGTGGAAATTGATGCGTTTTAAAACTTTCAACCTCCTTTAAAATGTCCGTTTCTGAGTATAAAGTTGGTACCCGCTGGGTAAATCCTAGTCCCCACTTTGGAGGCAAGTATCCACCGCCGTTCATCAAGTTGTATCGCTGAACTACTTGCATGGTTGTTGGACCAGCAAATACATAAATGGTGGCTCCTTCAGCTGGTATGAGCACTTCCACTGCATCTGAATAAGGTTTTGCCTCCCATTTTTTATCCGTATTTCGGTCTCTTAAAACAGGTGGGTTTTTTGCATCAGTTCTAACTGTTGTGCCAGCATAAACCGTTATGTACCTGGCTGCATCGATAAGAACGCCATACCCTTTGGACGAGACATAGAAGGGAACCGGTGCATGTGTTCTGCCATTGTCAATTCCGTCATAATGATCAACATGAAGGTTTAGGATTCTTCCTCTTTGATTGACCGTCTTGAAATTCAATCCCAGTCCAAACAGTTGTTCTCCCTTGTCTAAAGGGAAGCGCAGGTAAATTTTATGATCGATTGATGTTATTTTTATGTCTGCCTTATCAAGCGGGAATTTTGAAATGGGCAGTTTCGCAAGTGCTTCTAGGTTTGGATGGATTTCTGCGGTAGACAGCAAACTTATTTTTTCGGGTTTACCAGCCACTGCTTTCCATATTCCGGGGTATGCCATTTCCCATTGCAAAGGTGATTGTGCTGCAACGACAAGGATGTATATGGATGTAAAAAAGAGTAGAACTGGCTTCTTCATTTTTATTGTAATTTTTTTCGAAGTCAAATTACGTTAAAAGCTTATAAAGAGATACCTGCGTTGCTATTTTCTTTTGGGAAAAATGGTATTAAGAATTGTAGCAGTCCGAATTAATAATTCTTCTGCTAGTTTTTAAGTACATTGTAGTTCTTTAATTTATGCAGATGCTGAAGCGATATATTTATGCTGTCATGTTGATTGGTGGTTTGTTAACTACGTCAAATGTGTTTTCAATGAATGATACATTGAGGGCAAATAGTCTTTTGTACAATGGTGTAGAGTATACAAGTGGGTTGGTTTTTTTTAATGAGGCGCCGTTTTTTCTAGGAAGTGATTTTTATAAGGGGGATATCAACTACAATGGGAATTGGTATAAAAATATTTTCATGCAATACGATTGCAAGAATGATGTGTTGGTGGTATTAGATGCCGGAGAAGAATCAAAAATTCAATTGATTCATGAAAAGCTAGATGAATTTATCATAGCAGATCATCACTTTGTAAAACTCAATATTCAAAAGCCCAGTGGTGCTTTCTATGAGCAAGTGCATCAAGGTAAAAGAACCATGTATGTTCAATGGCAAAAAAAAGTGGTGCGAAATCAATCGGAGGAACCGAGGTATGTTCTGTTTAAAAATATCTTCATCATGCATGAAGGGAATACCATACGAATAAGCAAAATCAGTGATCTGTTTAACTTGTTTGCACAAAACGAAAAAAAGGCCGAAAGGTTTTATAAGGATAAGCACCTAAAATTCAGGAAAGACGCCGTTCTTAGCGTTCAAACTATCATTCAAAAAGCAGAATCAGAAGGTTGGTGAAAAAAAATATACTTGTTTTACTTGTTTTAACTCAATTGGCAAATGGCTTGATTGCACAAAATAGGTCGCCTTTTGATAGTCTTGTTTCTGTGTTGGAAAAAAATCATTCACTTGTTTTTTATTATGATAAGAAACAGACCAATCCACTTGATGTTAAGGCAATAAATGCATCAGGATCCCTGGATGATATATTGATGAAATTATTTGAGGGTACAGAGTTTGTTTTTCTGAACGATAAACAAGGACGTGTTTTTATTACAAAAGGGTTTTCTCTCAACAATGCACTTCCCGCCGATTATTTCGTTAAGCGATTTAAAGGAGATAAAATTGATACTTCATTCAATGAAACTTTTGGAAAGTCCGTCATCGCAAAAATGGAGAACATTGTTTATGCCATTGGCGTAAAGGGAGGAACTTCCACCTCCGCTGTCATTTCAGGTTATGTGCGGGATGCAACCAGTGGGGAGCCGTTGAGTTCAGCAACTGTGGCTGTTGAAGGAGGTAAGGTTGTTTCCACTGACGGATTTGGTTTTTATTCCATCACCGTTCCCAAAGGCCGTCATATTTTGAAGATCAGCAGTATGGGTATGAAAGAGTTGATCAGGCAAATCAATGTTCAAGGGAATGGAAAGCTTGAAATGGAGATGAAGGAAGAGGTTCGAAGTTTAAAAACAATTGTTGTTGCGCAAAAGCAATCGAATGTGAGGGGAATGCAAATGGGAGTTGAACGACTCAGCATAAAAACAATCAAACAAATCCCCGCCATTTTTGGAGAGACAGATTTGATGCGTTCATTGTTGACATTGCCTGGGGTAACTTCAGTAGGAGAGGGAACTGCAGGCTATAATGTTAGAGGCGGTGCTACTGATCAAAACCTGATTTTGTTGAACGACATGACCTTATACAATCCAACGCACTTGTTTGGGTTTTTCTCTGCGGTAGATCCAGAAATAGTGCGTGGCTTGGAGTTATACAAAAGTGCAATACCTGAAAAATTCGGTGGAAGGATTTCTTCCATCATGGATGTAACGACAAGAGATGGGAATAGCAAAAAAATTACGGGTACTGCAGGTCTAGGGCCACTTACGAGCAAGTTTACATTAGAAGGGCCACTTGGCAGCGAAAAAACAACCTTTCTGATAGGAGGACGGGTAACCTACTCGAACTGGTTGTTGAAGCAAATTCCAGACCCCACTTTTAAGAGCAGCACGGCATCCTTTTATGATTTAATGTTGCATTTTTCGCATACATTTTCTGACAAGGACAGGATTTTCCTTTCAGGATATGCCAGTAGCGATAGGTTTAAACTCACTGCAGATTCAACCTATTCATACATTAACAGGAACATGAACTTCAAGTGGAAGCATACCTTCACCAATAAACTGTATGCTGTTTTATCGACAGTATTGAATCAATACAATTATACAGTGGAAGGACGGAGCAATCCGCTAGATGCATTTGATATTGGATTTGGCGTAAAACAGCAAGGTGTAAAGGCGGACTTTAAATATTCGCCAAACAACAAGCACGACATAAATTTTGGGGTGCAGCATTTGCTGTATGATTTGAAACCGGGAGAAATCAACCCATTGGATAAATCTTCCATCATTGAACCATTGAAATTAGAAAGTGAGCGAGCAACGGAAACTTCAATTTATCTGGGAGATCAGTTTGCTTTGACAGATAAGTTATCGATACAAGCAGGGTTGAGGTATAGCTACTACCGGTATTTAGGAGCGCAAGAAATGTATCAATATGCACCCAATCAGCCACGAAATGAAACAACTGTAATCGATTCAATCCAATACCAAAAGGGACAATTGATAAAGCCTTATCATGGGCCAGAATACAGGATTTCCGCTCGTTATCTGTTGAGCAGCAAGTCGTCGTTAAAGTTCAGCTTCAACACATTGCAGCAGTTTATACACATGATAACAAATACAACTGCAATCTCACCAACGGACATTTGGAAATTGAGCGACCCGTTTGTGAAACCGCAAGTCGGAGAGCAGTTCTCTGCAGGTTTCTATACACAGCCGGGAAGCAAGGGGATCGAACTTTCTGTTGAGGCCTACTATAAAAGGAGCAAAAACTATCTTGACTATAAAAGTGGTGCGAAGTTGATTTTAAATGAAGCGATCGAACGTGATGTGATAAATACCAAAGGAAAGGCGTATGGTTTTGAGTTTCTTGTTAAAAAACCAAGCGGTAAATTGAATGGTTGGCTTAGTTATACATACTCCAGAACATTTTTGAAAGTGGATGATCCCAATGCAGGTGAAACAATCAACAAGGGGGATTATTATCGGGCTAATTTTGACAAACCCAATGTGGTAAGTTTGGTGAGCAACTATAGATTTTCGCAGCGTTTCAGCATTTCCATGACGTCTACTTACAGTACAGGCAGGCCAATAACCTTGCCGATTGGCACGTTCAACATGGGAGGCTCGCCACGGGTTTATTATTCTGAAAGAAATGCTTATAGGATTCCAGATTTCTTTAGGACTGATTTGTCGATGACGCTAGAAGGAAATCACAAACTGAAACAAAAAGTACACAATTCATGGACATTTGGAATTTACAACATAACAGGAAGGGATAATCCATATTCTGTATATTTTACGTTGGAAGACGGTGCCATCAAAGGATATCAATTGTCTGTTTTTGCCACCGCAATTCCATTTTTATCATTTAACCTAAGATTTTGATGAAGATATTCTTGACAATATTCATGATTTGTGTAATATTCACAAACTGCAAAAAGCCCTTTGAAGCCCCGGAAGGGGTGGTGGATGAAACTGTATTGGTCGTAGATGGCACAATAGCTGTTGGGAATGGAGCTGAAAACATCTTCAAATTGAGTGGACTGAAAACAGTGCAGTCAAATAACTCAAATCCTCCGGAAGAGAAGGCAAAAGTGAGTATTGTTTCAAGTGCAGGAACCAGTTGGCTATTGAATGAAACATCAGCGGGTACATATCAAGCTGTATTGAACCTGCCGGAGAAGGGGAGTTATAAGTTGCTCATTGAAACCGTGAAAGGAAAAAAATTTGAATCCAATTTGGAAGCTGCAATTGCAACACCTGCTATTGACAGCATAACATGGAAGCAACCTGAGGGTTTGGATTTGTACGTGCATGCGCATGACCCAACAAACAATACACGTTATTATCGTTGGGAATTTATTGAAACCTTTGAACGGCATGCATGGATTCAGAGCGAATTGGATTTTGTAAATGGACAAGTCATTTCACGTCCGTTCGGTGATCAAATTTATACCTGTTGGAAAAATGATTCATCAAAAAACATCATCATCAACAACACGGTATCACTTTCTGATGATGTTGTAAGCTATCAGCCACTGACTTCAATGTTCAAATCAAATGACAAGCTATCTGTTAGGTATAGTATTTTGGTCAAACAAATTGGACTGTCAAAAGAGGCTTATAATTTCTGGAATATCCTGAAGAAAAATACCGAGCTCACTGGCAGCTTGTTTGATCCACAACCTTCTAAAATGCCATCCAATATTCGTTGTATTAATGATGAAACAAAAAAAGTTGTTGGATATGTTTCTGTAGCAAGGATTTCTGAAAAAAGGATCTTCATAAAAAATTCTGAATTGAATGTCTGGCCACCAATCAATGAGGCAGAAAGTTGTCCTGTTATCGCAAAGAAACCCGTTGATGCAATTGCGATGTTGAAAAAAGACCCAAGCCTCTTGCCTGCATATTTTGAAACATTGAGTGGACAATTGGCGATA
The DNA here is from genome assembly GCA_044350285.1 of Chitinophagaceae bacterium. GTDB lineage: Bacteria > Bacteroidota > Bacteroidia > Chitinophagales > Chitinophagaceae > Pollutibacter. The sequence goes on from JBILHX010000026.1 coordinate 9,274, forward strand.
GCCAGTAAATTTTGTGTTGATTGTAGGTTGACAAAAGGGTCAAATGTAAAACCATTGTTTTGGTAATGAAAAATAAACTCATGTTGAAAACAACGTTGATTGTGTTGATGATGTTAGCTGTCAATGACGTGACTTTTGCACAACATAAGGGTCATATAGAAATGGCAATATCATCAGATCAGCATGTATATATTGTAGGAGAAAAAATTTGGATAGATGGCGACATCACTGACAAACAACTTAGCTCAAAGTTTATCTCAGTTCAATTGCTTGATAGAAATGGTGTTGAAAAAGCAAAAGTTAAATTGGTGATTGATCAAGGTGTTTTTGCAGGGTACATGAATATTCCCCAAGATTTACGATCTGATTTTTATTTTTTGAATTGTTTTATAAAAGGTGTTGAATCTCAAGTGATGCTTCAACCTATGGCCATTGTTCATCCCCAATTACCACCAATGCTATGTGTTTCAACAGACTCAACACAAGCATTTGATTTGCTGGACAAAAAGAAGTTGGATATTAGCACAACCAGATTGAGTTATTCTACCCGAAGTCTGGTTGAAATTGAGCTAGGTGATGTTGAGCGTTTTTCAAGACTTTCAGTTGATGTTGTTCGCGAAGATTTAATTTCGAAGTATGCAGATAGCGTGATACGATTAAAAAAAGTAATGCTGCATCACATAGCCAAAGGGGACATTGATGATGAAGGGCATGATGTAAAACTTAAAGTGATGGAAGCCTCAACCGGCGAGGTTCAAAATAATGTGTTGGTGTATGCCAATATCATTGGGGATCGTGCCAAAATATCATCGGGGATTTCAAATGAAAAGGGTGAAGTAAGGTTTGTATTCCCTTTTGTGTACGATGAATCAAAAATTGTTTTTTCTGCAGTTGGGCAACAAGAAAAATTGTATAAACTCGAAATGGAGGAAGAGTTTGAGAATACAACGTCAATAGCGTTCCCTTGTATGCAATTAAATGAAAACATGAGAAGTGACCTAAAGTCTAGAATATTGGCTAGCAATGTATCTCAAAGTTTTTACACAGACAGCACAAGTGTTTACTCTCCTGCCGAAAAAGACACGACGGATTTCTATGGAAAGCCAGATGCACGTTATCTTCTAGACGAATATGTAAGGTTTCCAGACATGAAAGAAATTTTGTTGGAATTTGTACCTGAAGTTCGTGTAAAAAATCCCGAAGGAGATAAGCCAAGCATCCAAGTATTAAACGATCCTTACAAAGCTTACTTTACGCAAAACACACTTGTTTTGTTAGATGGGGTTTCCATAAGAAATGTAAAGGAATTGTTTGCAATGGATCCTCTTTTGCTTCGTTCAATCGATGTTGTAAGTCGGTTGTTTTTTCTGGGGCCACTTCAATTTAACGGCATAGTGCATTATAAATCTTACAAAAAGGATCTTGCCGGATTTGCTCTTAACCAGAATGAAGTGATATATCCTTTCACCGGGGTTCAAAGGGTTTCAAGACCATTGTTTACTGCGTATACGATAAAGTCGGATCCGCGATTGCCTGATTTTCGAAATTTGGTGTTTAGGAATTTAAATCTCATTGCTGGAAAAAATAATCAAAGCAAGTTCGGTTTTTACAGTTCTGATGCGACAGGAAATTTTAAGGTTGTTGTGAAAGGGATAGAAAAAAATGGCACTGGGTTTTATGGTGAGAAAATCATTTCTGTAAGATAATTGTGGATGGGTAGCTTAATTTTTTAAAGGAAGATGCCAATAAAATACAGCGTTTGGTTTTTTATTTATTGTTTGTATCTCTTTTTTTATTGAATTTTATTTTCTTCAATATGAGAAAATATTCCGGATACATTTTTGTTGTTTTTTTGCTTGCTTTTTCTTTAGCTTCAAGGGCACAAAAGAAGCCGAATGTAATTTTTATTTTAGCTGATGATTTGGGATATGGCGACATCAGTTCATTCAATCCAGCATCAAAAACTGCCACACCGCATATTGATAAGATGGCAAGGGAGGGCAGAACATTTACAGATGCGCATTCTCCTGCATCCTTGTGTACACCAACGAGATACGGTATTTTAACTGGCCGCTACGGATGGCGTTCTTCCTTAAAAAAAGGTGTATTGAAACATTATGACCCACCCTTGATTGAACAAGGAAGGTATACCGTAGGAAAGCTTTTTCAAGAGAATGAGTATGCTACTGCTTGCATTGGTAAATGGCATTTGGGCTGGGATTGGCCATTGAAGAACAGCAGTTATTTCCGGGATTCCTTGCGCAGCGGGAATAATGGTCCGTTGGATCGATTTAGGATTGAACAGCTTGTTGATTTTTCAAAGGCCATTGAAAATGGTCCAATTACCAAAGGGTTTGATTTTTATTTCGGGGATGATGTTCCCAACTATCCCCCATATTGTTTTTTTGAAAACAACCGGACAATTGGCATTCCATCCTTCCATAAGCCTGATTCAATCTATGGACATCCTGGTTTTATGATTGAAAATTGGCAACTAGAAAATGTGGTTCCTGCCATCACACAAAAGGCTTCAAATTATATTAAAGAAAAGGCCAAGGATGAGAAACCATTCTTCTTGTATTTTGCATTGACATCACCTCATGTGCCCATTGCCCCATCAGAAAAGTTCAAGGGAACGAGCAAGGCTGGACCTTATGGAGATTTTGTTCAAGAAACAGATTGGGCAGTATCTGAGATTATCAAAGCGGTTTCAGATGCACACATAGAGGATAATACAATTATTATATTTACCAGCGACAACGGATCTCCCGGTCAGGATGGCACAGCAATGAGTGGACAGATGAACTCGGTTATGAAATATGATCATTTCCCGAATCATCCTTTCAGGGGCATGAAAACAGATCTTTGGGAAGGAGGACACCATGTTCCTTTTATCGTAAAATGGCCTGGCAAAATCAAACCCAATTCAACTTCTTCTGAAACAATTTGTCACACGGATTTTTTAGCTACCTGCGCCGATTTATTAAGTGCAGTTATACCCGATAGGGAGGCAGAAGACAGTTATAGCATTCTCCCTTTGTTGTTGGGAGACAAAAAAATAAAGTATGAAAGGCCTTTTACTGTGCATCATTCCGGTGAAGGAATTTTTGCAATAAGAAAAGGTGAATGGAAATTAATCATGACTGGAAATTCAGGAGGTGGACTCATCCCAAGTAGTCCCGAGATAGTTAATGGGTTGCCTGTACCCATTCAATTATACAACATGAAATCAGACCTAGCGGAGCGCAAAAACCTCTATTTGGAATATCCGGAAAAGGTTGCTGAACTCAAAGCATTGTTGACAAAATCAAAACAAAGCGAAGGTGTTCGTGTTAAGTGATTCCTGTTATTTTGTATATAGCTTTTCGTAATATTCAGTGGCCAACCTGTTGCTGTCAAATTGGGGGATAATGTCAGTCATCCCTTTTTTTACGATTTCGATCCACCTGTTTGGATAGTCGTAATACATGGGAAGTACTTCTTTTTCCAGCAAGTCGTATAGGCTCGCAGCATCCAGGTCGTCTTGAAGTTCCTCAGATAGGCTGCTGTCGCAAGGTTTTACAATGAAGGAATTTAATTTGTCTTTTGCAAATTCAGGAAACCATCCGTCAGGTAATCCAACATTTACAGAGCCATTCATTGCTGCCGCCATGCCACTGGTTCCAGATGCTTCATGGCTTAACCTTGGAACGTTCAACCAAGCGTCTGATCCTCTTTTTAATTTTTTTGAAAGCATTAATTCATAGCCAACGAGTACAGCACAATTTGAATATGTTTTACTGATTTCAACAATTTTATCAAAAATTCCGATTCCAATATAATCCATTGGATATGGTTTTCCCGCCCAAATTATTTGCACGGGTCTTTTTGTATTTGTAACAAGTTGATGGAATCGGTTCATATCATGGAAAAATAAGTCAGCTCTTTTGTAACCTGCGAATCGCTTAGCAAAAACAAGGGTGAAAATTTCCGGATTGTATATTTCACCACATTGGTCTGCCACTACTTCAAAAAGGCTGCGTTTCCTTTGTTTTTTTATTTCCATGAGTTTCAAATCATCTTTTTCCGCTAAAGCCTCATACATTTCCTCGTCATGCCAATACTTGTAATTTTGAGCGTTGGTTATTGATTTTATTTCACAAATACCACCATGTTTTGTCCAAACACTGCACAAGGTATTTTGGTGCATTTTTGATACCGCATTTGCGCAACCGGCAAGCCTGAGTACTGTCAGGGTATGATCCAATTCTTCATTGTTTATTTGGGTTATGGCCCTTACTTCTGTAAGTGGCAAACCGCAGAAAAAACCCATTTTTTCCAACATTGTCATTCTGGTCTTTTGGTTTCCAGCTTCTTCTGGCGTATGGTTGGTAAACACAAGTTGTTCTTTCAGCTTGCTCAAGCTCTTGTGTTTGCTGTATAAATAAAATGCCAATGGCAATGCATGGGATTCATTTAGGTGATAAATTTCGGGTTCCCAATTTAGCAATTCCAATAGCTTTGTTCCACCTTGACCAAGTAAAATTGCTGCGGCTAATTTAGCTTCTGGATTTGCGTCATACAGCTTGTGAGATATCGTTTCAGCGAGGTAATCATTTTCTGGAAGGTCTGTGCTTAGAAAAAATATAGGTGCGGTTTGAAATGTTTCTGGTGACAAATAAAGGGCTGTAACATAAACGTCGTGACCCGATACCGAAATGGTAAATTTTATGTCCGTTTTTTTTAAAAACCCGTACACTTTTTCCTGAAACAAAACATCCATTTTTTGGTCTTGCTTTCTTACTTGGTCATAATATCCATACTTCCACAAGATGCCTATGCCTACCATGTTTTGCTTGAGTTCATAAGCACTTTTCATGTGTGATCCTGCCAAAAAACCAAGGCCTCCTGCATAGGTTTTTAATGATTGCGATATGCCAAATTCCATGCAGAAATAGGCGACTTTTTTCTCAAATTCCGGGTTTACTGTATACGGATGTGTAAAGGTGAAACTCATTTTTTCTTTTGGTTTATGGTGGCCTTTTATTGTTGTTCTACCAGCGTATCTTCTTCAATTAAAACCGTGGTTTTGATTTTATCGGCTGATCTTTTTCCCATGATGGATTCAAGGTCCTCTTTAAATATTACTTCCTTTTTGAGCAGCAATTCAGCAACTTTGATCAAAGACTCCTTGTTTGAAGTCAAGATGTCTTTTGCCTGTTGATAAACGTCCCTCACCAGTTTTCTTACTTCTTGATCTATCATGTTCCCTGTTTCTTCCCCATATGGTTTCTGAATTCCAGCATCGCGTTGACCGGTTGAATCATAAAAGCTGATGTTACCAATCTTGTCATTGAATCCATAGAAAGCAACCATCATGTAAGCTTCTTTCGTAACTTTTTCTAGGTCGTCAAGTGCACCTGAAGATATGTCTGCAAAGGTGATGTCTTCAGCGGCTCTGCCTCCAAGTGTTGCACAGAGGTATTCCTTGAAAGCAGACGCACTTCTCAACTGTTTTTCTTCAGGGAGATACCATGCGGCGCCCAACGACTTCCCCCTTGGGATAATGGAGACTTTAATAAGAGGATCCACTTTTTTTAGTAGCCAACTGACAACGGCATGTCCTGCTTCATGGTAAGCGATGATTTTCTTTTCTTCGGGGGATATTATTTTGCTCTTTTTTTCAAGTCCAGCCACTGTTCTGTCAATCGCATCTAAAAAATCCTGTCTTCCCACTTTTTCGTTTTTCTTTCTTGCTGCAATCAGGGCTGATTCATTGCAGATATTGGCAATGTCTGCACCTGAAAATCCTGGTGTTTGTGCAGCCAGAAATTTAATGTCAAGCGTTTCGTCTTTCACCAACGGTTTGATGTGTACATTGAAAATTTCCTCCCTTTCTTTCAAATTCGGTAGTTCCAAGTAGATGTGCCTGTCAAATCTTCCTGGTCTCAGTAGGGCGGGGTCTAGCATATCCGCCCTGTTTGTAGCTGCGAGTACAATGACACCGCTGTTGGTTCCAAAGCCATCCATTTCAGTCAAGAGCTGGTTTAAGGTACTTTCCCTCTCGTCGTTTGCGCCGCTTAAAAATGCACCTTTCCCCCTCGACCTGCCTATTGCATCAATCTCATCAATAAAGATGATGCAGGGTGCTTTTTCTTTGGCCCGTTTAAAGAGGTCCCTTACCCTAGACGCACCTACGCCAACGAACATTTCAACAAATTCTGATCCTGAAATGGAAAAGAAGGGCACTTGCGCCTCACCTGCTACGGCTTTGGCCAGCAGCGTCTTTCCCGTTCCTGGAGGGCCCACAAGAATAACACCCTTTGGAATTTTAGCACCCAGTTTTGTGAACTGTTCTGGGTTTTTTAGAAAGTCAACAATTTCCCTGACTTCCATTTCAGCTTCTTCCAATCCTGCAACATCATCAAAATTGATGGTACTTTTTTCTCTCTCAACCAAGGTCGCATTGGATTTTCCGAAATTGAACATGGAATTTCCACCACCCCCAACTCCAGCACTTTGAGACCTGTTGATGATGAAATTCCATACTGCAAGCATGAGGATTATTGGGATGAACCAGCCCATGATGTTGAATAGCCAATTAGAGCTTTTGGTATAGGTGATTTGAATTTTTTCTTGGGGCAAGAAATCTTTCTGGGATGCATCCATTCTTCTTTCAAAGGATTCAATGGATCCTATGCTGAAAGAATAATGTGGTCCTTCTGTAGCCTTCTCGCCCACTTTATTTTTAAAAACCTCTTTAAAAGCAGGGTTGTTTGCAAGGGCTGGTTTGATGTAAACTTCCGCTTTTTCATTGTTGATGACATTTATTTTTTCAACCGCCTTTTTCGACAATATCTCATTTTCGAATTTCTGCCATGTTATTTCCTTTGTTGTAGTATTTTTTAAAAGTGTTGAGGTTAGCAATATTGAAATAAATAAGGCAAGATAAATCCAATAAAATTTTCCTCCGGTTTTTGTTGGGACAGGCTTTTCCTGGTTTGTATTTTCTGGTTCATTTGTTGGGGGAATCATTGAGTTAAAATTTATGAATTTTACTTTTTAAACTTAGGCAATAGGGCATTGCTTGTTATTGTCATTAAAGTAAAAAATTTACAACTACATATATGCCAAAAGAACAGATTAAATGATGGTTAAAATACTAGTTAGTATTACTTATGGAATAGATTTTTTTTTGGTAATTTTTAATCAGTCGACAATTTGATTAAAATCATAGTAATTTAAATTCTCTCGTTTCACCTTTGGAGAAACCTACTTTTTAAAAATTATTCTTTATGGAAACCACCATGTTGAAAGATGCACTTACGGTTATTCAAGAAAGGAAAAGCGTAAGAAATTATACAGAAGAAACTGTATCGAAAAAAGACATTGAAAAAATACTCCGTGCAGCCATGGCAGCGCCTGCTGCTGTTCATTTAATGCCTTGGAAGTACGTTGTTGTTTCAGAGAGGGCTATGCTTAAAAAATTGAGTGACCATCTGCCGCATGCAAAAATGCTTCAACAAGCAGGTACCGGAATTGTAGTTTGTGTTTCACCTGCAGAGGCAGCATCTCAAAGCGAAATTTATGCAATTTTAGATGGAGCTTGTGCCAGCGAAAACATTTTGCTTGCCGCAGAAGCGTTGGGCTTGGGGGCTGTGTGGACCGCCTTATATCCCAACAAGGAATTGATGAACTTTGTAAGGAATGAATTGGATATCCCGCAAAATGTAATACCTCTAAACTTAATACCAATTGGACATCCAACCGGTGAGGATAAGCCGCAAAAAAAATACAATGCGCAAAATATACATTGGGATGTATGGTAATTGAAATGGAAAAAGAGTAAGGATGTTTTTACTCCTTGCTCTTTTTTCATTTTTCTTGATTTAATTTTTAGGAGTGCAACAGTATTGGTGCTTTGGCACTCATGTTGATTTCCTTCTCAGCAAGTTGAGTCAAACGGTAATCAATTTGTTTTTCATTTACATCTACATCATGAAAAAATGAGGCATATTTATTGTTGTCCAATGCCTTGGAAAAAGCTGCAGCTGTGCCGTACGTGCTGATTTTGAAATGATTGATAATTTGTATAGAAGCCAATAGCGCGGCATCTTTAATTTGAGCATCCGTGCTTCTTGTTATTTTCTCCTCTGTTTCTTCAATCAATGCTTGCATGATGCGATTTGTAATCGTAACTGAATTTATTTTTTCATCTTCAAAAAATATTTCCAACTTGGCAATATGATCTTCAACCAATTCAAGATAATGGTTAAGTATACTTTTTAATTTTAATGAATTGGATGCACTGATCCATTCAGGCAACATATTTTTTAATTGTACTTCGGCACACAGGTATCTTCTTGCATCATAATCCAGCAGGTGATGAAGGTTTGTAAAAGAGTCATTGTTGTTTGGCATGAGGTATTATTTTAGCCAAAAATATAGGACCTGGATTTAATTATTCATGACCCTTATCACAGCTCATTTTGATTGCCATCACATCAAATCAAAACAAAGGGTTTGTCTTTATTATTTATTTTAGTTTCAACTTAAAATGCCTTTTATCACCTCACCATGAACATCTGTAAGCCTGAACCTTCTTCCCTGAAACTTATAAACCAACTGCTCGTGATCAATGCCTAGCAAATGTAACAGTGTTGCTTGGAAATCATGCACATGTACAGGATCCTTGATGATGTTATAACTGAAGTCGTCTGTTTGCCCATAACTTATGCCAGGTTTCACTCCTGCTCCTGCCATCCACATGCTGAAACACCTTGGATGATGGTCACGACCATAGGAGTCTCTTGATAATTTACCTTGCGAATAAACGGTCCTTCCAAATTCTCCTCCCCAAACCACCAATGTGTCTTCCAGCATGCCCCTTCTCTTCAAATCTGCAATAAGGGCAGCTGTAGCCCTGTCTGTCTGTTTGCATTGGTGCTCCATGTTTTTGGGCAACCCCCCATGATGGTCCCACCCTTGGTGATACAACTGTACAAACCGGACGTCTTTCTCCAGCAATTTCCTTGCCAGTATGCAGTTTGCGGCAAAGCTTCCCTTATCCCTGCTGTCTGGTCCATAAAGGTCAAAAATTTCGTCTGTCTCTTCTGAAGTGTCCAAGACTTCAGGTACGGAGGTTTGCATCCTAAATGCCATCTCATATTGAGAAATGCGGGCATTGACTTCGGGATCTCCCCAAGGTTCATTTTGCATTTGGTTTAGCTTCGATAAATATCCCAACATTTCCTTTCTGTCTTCTCCATCATAACCTTCCGGATTGTTTAAAAACAATACAGGGTCTTTGCCAGAGCCAAACTGCACACCTTGGTGTTCTGATGGCAAAAATCCATTTCCCCATAACCTGGCGTACAAGGGTTGGTCTTTCGATGCATTTTTTGACACCAGCACGATGAAAGACGGGAGATTTTTGTTTTCTGAGCCCAATCCATAACTCAGCCATGAGCCTATTGATGGTCTTCCAGGAAGTTGATGCCCTGTTTGGAAGAAAGTGATGGCAGGGTCGTGGTTTATCTGTTCCGTAAACATGGATTTTATGATGCACAATTCATCTACTACCTGCGCTGTGTAAGGCAAAAGTTCACTGACCCATGTTTTGTTTTTTCCATGTTGCTTAAAAGAATACGCTGATGGTACTACAGGCAAAGCCGCCTGGTTTGCACTCATGCCGGTAAGCCGCTGGCCCTTGCGTACAGATTCTGGGAGATCATTTCCATACATGTCCTTCAGCTTCGGCTTATAATCAAATGTTTCAAATTGGGAAGGCCCTCCACTCATGAACAAGTACACAACACGTTTTGCCTTTGGTGCAATGGACGGCAATGCTGCCATGATGGTTTCTTCGGCAGTTCTTCCGAATGATGTGGTTGGACCAATCAGGCTTTGCAATGCCATTGCCCCTAACCCCATGGCAGTTTTGTTGAGGAAGTTCCGCCGATCCAAGGTTTTATGTATCTTCTCCAAGTCTGGATGATTTAACCTGAATTCTTTTTTATGGTGATCAGACATGGTTTTATCTTTTTGTTATTGTTGCATCTGAATTTAAAATGGTGCTTGCCACTACTGCATTTGCTGCTACCAGCTGCATGTCGTATGTTTTGTTGATATCATACATTCCGGCTTTGAGCCAGCCTGTTGCTTTCTCTGGTGATTGCCTAAATTTAGTCAATTCAGTTTCACGCAATCTTTTTAGGAGAGATACCTGATTCTGTGTTGGATGAATTCCTGTGAGTTTCCTGTACGCGTCAATGATTGATTTATCGGTGTCTTTTTCTTGGCTCATGGCCTCACCCATCACTTTAGCTGCCTCAATAAATCCGGGATCATTTAGCGTTACCAGGGCTTGTGTAGGGGTATTGGTTTTTTGCCTGCGTACCAAACATGAACTTCTTGATGAGGCATCGAAGATGGTTAAGGTTGGGTTTGGTACAGATCTTTTTACAATGACATACAAGCTTCTTCGATAGACTTCATCGGTTGTATCTTGTTTATAGGTGGCACTATTTATTTCCCAAAGTCCATCTGGTTGATAGGGCTTGATGCTTCTCCCGCCTATCTTCCTGTTCAACAAACCCGATGCAACTAAGGCATTGTCCCTGATCATTTCTGCAGAAAGTCGGTTGGCTGGGCCACGCGCCATCAGCCTGTTTTCAGGATCAAGTTCCCTCTGTGCTGCCGAGGCGTAAGAGTCTTGTCTGTATGTGGCAGACATGACAATCATTTTGTTTAATTTTTTTAAATCCCAACCAGTTTCGCGAAAGTTGACTGCTAACCAATCCAGCAAAGCAGGATTCGTAGGCATTTCTCCTTGATTGCCAAAATCCTCTGCTGTCTTTACCAACCCTGTTCCAAAAAATATTTGCCACATCCTGTTTACCGCTACGCGGGATGTTAATGGATGTTCATCATGCGTTAGCCACTGAGCCAATCCCCATCGGTTTTTGGGTAGGTCTTTCTTGAATTCTAAGACCGCTGTTGGTGTATTTGGGAACACTTCAATACCCGGTGAATTGTATTGCCCTCGCAAGAATATGGTGGATTTCTTCGGCTTCGCCATTTCCTGCATCACCATGATCTCTGGAACCTTTTCGGTTGAATCGGATAGTTTAGTTCTAAATGACATCAACTGTTGCTTTTCCTTTTCAATTGAAGTATCTTCTACAGCGAGATAATAATCTTTCAGGACCTTTTTTTCGGCTTCGGTTAAATTCCCTGCCGCTTTTTTTGCAACATTTGCCCAACTGGTTTTATTGGCCAACACACTGATTTCAAATGGAGTTAACTCCCGCTTATAAATTGCAATGTCATCAACCTTTCCTCCTTTGAATCCTACACCGCGCCACCATCCGCCTATTTGAAGCGCTGGTTCTTTTTTGGAATGGAATATGATGTCTTTGTACAATTGGTCCATCACCGTTTCCATTGCCAACTCGTTGGCATCCAAATAAAGCTTGAATCCTTTTGCTTTTGATGATCCATCATAACCCATGCTGAGGTGAATCCATTTTCCCTTTGGCACCTCAATTTCAGAAACTTTTGTTAGCGCATTTGATGGTGCAGTATGGGCCATCGTAATCTCAAACTTGTTGTTCTTTACAGACAAATTGAAGCCTTTGAAGTTGTAAAGCCTTTCTGCGTCACTCTTGTGAAACAACACGCCTCCCTTAAAATCCTTTGGAATGTTTACCCACATGCTTATGTTGAAAGGTTCCGATTTTCTAAACACCCCTGCATCCTTAAGGTCTAAGTATACGTCTCCGTCAAGATGTAAAACAGCACCTGCTCTTGATTCTTCAAAGATGGGTTTGTCTCCCGATATGCCAGACTCATGCTTCATTTCTGCAACCTGCTTTGGGTTCACTGAATTGACCAAGTCTTTTTCCAGTTGATAAAATGCTTGAAGTCCCTTTTGCGGTATTGATTGGGTTGATAAAAGTTTATATGACTCAGCAGACAGCCACTTTTCAAAACCTAAGGTGGCGCTCGAAGTAGCTTGTTCCAATACCTTTTCCTGGTCGTTTATTTTTGTTTGAAGGTAGGTTATCACCTCCTCTGTTTCCTTGCTCGGCAACATCAGGGTTGGTGTTGGCAAATCATCATTCCAAGAAATTTGTCCAGCCTCTGCCACATTATTGAAGAAGCTGAACATCTCGTAATAATTTTTCTGGGAGATGGGGTCGTATTTATGGTCATGGCACCGGGCACATCCAATGGAAAGTGCCATGAAGGCTTCTCCCAAGGTATTGGTGCGGTCCATCACATATTCCGCTTGAAACTCTTCCTCAACAATACCCCCTTCCATGTTTTGGGGATGGTTCCTGTTGAAGGCAGTTGCAATCAACATGTCTTTTGTGGGATTTGGCATCAGATCACCTGCTAATTGCTGGTGAATAAAACTGTTGTAAGGCATGTTGCTGTTGAAGGCATTGATCACCCAATCTCGGTAAGGTGACATGTCGCGCAGCCTGTCTACCGTATATCCATGTGAATCTGCAAATCGAGCCAAATCCAACCATTCGCTGGCCATTTTTTCTCCGTAATGTCTTGATTTCAACAGCCTGTCTACCTGTTTTTCATAAGCATTCTTACTGCTGTCACCCAAAAAATCATCCATTTCGCCCAAGGTGGGAGGCAGGCCTGTTAAGTCCAAGGATACCCTGCGAAGCAACAGCTCTTTGGAGGCTTCTTTGGCCGGGCGTAGATTTTGTTGGGCCAATGCTGAAAACACAAATTGGTCAATTTCATTCTCTGTTTTATCAGTAGCAGAGATGGTTGGAACTGTTTTTTTAACTGGTTTTACAAACGCCCAATGGGGTTGATACTCGGCGCCTTCTTCAATCCATTTAACAAGAAATGCCTTTTCTTTTGGGGATAAACTCAAATGTGATTGTGGTGTTGGCATCTGGTATTCAGGGTCTGTAGACAAGATCCTGTAAAAAACCTCACTCTTGGCCAAGTTTTTTGGGGTGAGTGCTACTTTGGTTGGACTTTCTGGCAGTGGAGCATAGGCTGCGATGGATTGATCCAGTCGGAGCCCTGCTTTTTGTTTGGCCTTATCTGGACCATGGCAAGCAAAACACTTGTCTGATAAAATCGGCTTTATGTGTTGGTTGTAATCCAGTTTGAAGGATATTTTTTTATATTCAACCGCAACTTCTGTAGGTAATTTAGGGGTAGGGGGCTCCGTTGGTAACATTACAAACAGACTTGGTATCAGTGGCAAGATATATTTGAGCATCATAGTAGTAACTTATTTTTTTGAGGTATCTGCTTTGGTGAATTCAAAATTTCCTGACTCAATTTTTATCATAGGCAGGGCTTTCTTCAGTTTAGAGATGCCTGCAAGTGTGGTGTTGGTTTTCCATAAGTAAAGTACCTTTAAATTAGTAGATGATTGCAATTTATCCAACCCTTTGTCTGTAATGTTTGTGCCGTATAAATTAAGTTGTTCAAGAGAAGTGATTTTTGCAATTGCATCCATTCCTTCATCTGTGATTTCACTTTTTTCAATGTGCAGGTACTTGAGATTTTTAAAGGGGATTAATTTTTGCAAGTCACTGTCTTTAATGGCTTGGTTTGTCATTCTTAGGTTGATGATTTGGTCTTTTACATTAGCAAGTGCCTCTAACATTGATTTGTCATATTGCTTTATGTTGACAAAATTGATGGACAACCCATTAGATCCTTCCTGAATGGGGAGTGCAATTAATCCCGTTTTTTTTAATGCTTCAATTGATTCAGAATCCGCTGCAGGTATGGGTTTTGTTGAATTTTTTTCTTTTTGGGTGGAGAAATTTGGAACATCAACATTTATCTCTTGTGGTATTAACACAGGAAGGGGAGAAACAATTGTTGTTATTCCCTTATCAGTTGGCATGATTCCTCCAAATGGACTCCCTCTTTTTATCCAATTATGTATAAGCTGGATTTCTTGAATGGTTGGTTGTTTTTTCCCTTTTGGGGGCATGTGTAAGTCGTCCTCCATTGGCAAAATCAGGTGTTCGTAAAGTTTGCTCTTATCAGGATTTCCCTTGGTTAAAACTGCACCATTTTTTCCGCCTTTTAGGATGAATGCTTTGCTGTCTAAACGAAGCCCACCTTTCATCTTTATCTTAGAATGACAGGCATAACACTTGCTTTGAAGTATAGGTGAAATTTGATCTCGGTACAAAAAAATTTCTGTTGGTTGAGTTGATGAATCTGCTGCTGCTTGTTTTTTTTCTGAATTGGGCAATGCCTTCTCAATTATAATTTCTTTTTCTTTCGGGGTATCATTGGTTGATGAAAACAGATATCCTTCACCGTGTGTAATCGTACCTCCCAAATGTCCTGCAACAGCCATTATCCCGCAGGTGATCCAAATCAATAACCGTCTATAATGGACAATAAAATAAGCAGCAAAACACATGACACAGGTGGCGATGCCTGTCCATTGATGTTTCATCACCAGGTCTGCATCATATTCACCTGATTGAGCCAACACATAACCTGCTATACAGGTGGCCAATGCGGATAGGGCACTTGCAAGAATGGCATAAGAAAATGTTTCCCCGATTAACTTCCTTTTTTCACTTGGTAAAATGGATAAGATGAATGCAAAGGAAAGGATGCCAATCGGTAAATGAACCAATAAGGGGTGCAAATGTCCGACGAATGATGAAAATTGGGAGATATCTATGTTCAGTGCAATCACGAAAGCCTCAGTTTTGTTTGAGGTATAAATTTAACCATTCAAATGTGTTATTCCTTCAATTGTAGAAATAAAAGGAACAATTATGTATTTATAATAATTGGTTTTAATCGGTTTTTTTTACTTTAACAAGCTCAATTCTTGTATCTGTTACCGTCAAGGCTTCAAATTCGTATTCGCCTATAATGATTTTTTCTTTTTCTTTCGGAATGGTTTCATGGTGGTGGATGATGAAGCCGGAAAGGGTTTCAGAGCTGTTCATTTCTAAATTGAGGTTGTATTTTTCATTCAGGTAATCGATTTCAATTCTTCCTGAGAAAATGAATTCGTTTTCGTTCTCCACTTTTTCAATAAACTCTTCAACATCATATTCATCCTTGATTTCTCCAAAAATTTCTTCCAGGATGTCCTCCATCGTAACAATTCCGGATGTTCCTCCAAATTCATCAACAACCCAAGCCATGCTCTTTCTTTCCTTGATCAATCGATTCATGAGGTCTGTGGCCGTCATGCTCTCAGGCACTGCCGGTATTTGAAGCAATATCGATTGAATATCTGTTGGATTTTTAAAAAGCGAATGTTGGTGTACGTAGCCAAGTATGTTGTCGATGTTCTTTTCATAAACAACAAGTTTGCTCAAGTTTGTAGAAATAAATCTTTCTTTGAGTACCTCAATGGATTCGTTGATGCTGATCCCTTCTATTTCTTTTCTTGGGACAAGGCACTGCCTTATTTTTACAAATGGCAATATTAATGCAGCTTCAAAAAGTTCCTTGTTGAGCTCACGATTTTCAAATTTTTTTTCATTTTTGTGTTGAAAAAAATGCTCCAATTCCAACCTGGTGAAATTGTTTTTCGATGGTCTAACCCTTACGCTGATCAGGTTTTTTAAAATCCATTGTGACTGGATGATGAAGAAGTTTGCTATTGGATAAAACAGGTTGTAAAAAAAAGTGAGCAATGGGGTAAGGAAAAACATCAACGTATCGCTCTTGGCCCTGAATACAGCGCGACAGAAGAAAAAGTATATCAAGAAGGCGGAGGATGAGATGGCCAGATCAAAGATTATCCGAAAATACAAGAAGTAGGAAACGAATTCATTTGTTAAAAACCCTTCTACATATTTCCAAAGTTGTGTCAGCAGTTGGTCTATCAGCATGCCGTAAACGACTACTGAAATGCAAATCCCTACAATCATTCCACTGATGAAGCGTGACGGCTCATCAAGGAATTCAGAAAGAACATAGGCGTTTTTTGAACGTTGTTTTTTCTTGAGTTCAATCGATAGCCTATTCAAGGAAACAAAGCCAACTTCTACGCCAGCAAAAAATCCACCAAGTAGAAAGGCAATGATGATTCCAATTAATAACAGAGTTCCCATGTTTACAAAGATATATGATACAATTTCAGCCTTTGCTAATGAAGTTTAATACTGCAGAAATTGTATCTTTTGTCGCTTTTTTTAAATCGTCATTTAAAATTACGGCATCAAAGCTGTTTTTATACCCAATTTCTTCGGTAGCCTTGTTGATGCGGGTTTGAATGTGTTCATTAGAATCAGTTCCACGCCTCGTTAGCCGCTCTCTAAGGACCTCAATCGATGGTGGCTCAATGAATATAGTAAGCACATTCTCCCCAAATTGTTTTTTTATGTTGATGGCACCTTGAACATCCACATCAAGCAATGGCGTTTTGCCCTCGCTCCAAATTCTCCTCATTTCATCAACAGTTGTTCCATAATACAAGCCTGGATAAACCATTTCCCACTCAATGAATTCTTGTTGTTCGATTTTGTGGTTGAAATCATCTTCACTCAAGAACACATAATCCGTGCCATTTTTTTCGCCTGGTCTTATTTTTCGTGTTGTTGCAGACACGCTAAAGGACAACAATTCAGGGATTTCTTCTAGTAGCTTGGTTTTTATCGTTGTCTTCCCTGCACCCGATGGGGCCGTGAGAATGATTATTTTGCTGTTTACTTTCATTTTTTCTATGAATCTATTCTTTTGATCTGGGCGCCAAGGGCTTGCAACCGTTGATCTATGTTTTGATAACCTCTGTCAATCTGATCGATATTTTGAATGATGCTTTTACCTTCTGCGCTCAATGCGGCAATGAGGAGGGCAACACCTGCGCGGATGTCTGGACTGCTCATGGTGATTCCTCTAAGGGCTTGCTCTCTTTCAAGGCCAATCACAGCTGCCCTATGAGGATCGCATAGAATGATTCTTGCGCCCATGTCAATTAGTTTGTCTACAAAAAACAAGCGACTTTCAAACATCTTCTGGTGAATTAAAACGCTTCCTTTTGCTTGGGTTGCAACAACCAACAATATACTTAACAAATCTGGCGTCATTCCAGGCCATGGATGATCATAAATTGTAAGGACAGAACCGTCTATGAAGTTTTGGACTTCATAGATTTCCTGTGATGGTATGATGATGTCATCTCCTTTGAATTCCATTTCTATACCAAGTTGCTGAAATTTTTGAGGAATGACACCGAGGAAAGGGATGCCTGCATTTTTGATGGTGATGTTGCTCCGGGTCATTGCAGCAAGTCCAATAAAAGACCCTACCTCAATCATGTCTGGCAGCATGCTATGTGTTGTTCCTCCAAGGGATTCAACGCCTTCAATGGTAAGTAGGTTCGATTTGATGCCGGTGATTTTAGCCCCCATCCGGTTGAGCATGGCACAAAGTTGTTGAATATATGGTTCACAAGCTGCATTGTAAATTGTTGTGGTGCCTTTGGCCATCACTGCAGCAAAAATAATGTTTGCGGTTCCTGTAACAGAGGGCTCTTCCAGCAGCAAGTCTGTTCCTTTCAATTCATTGGCTGTCAGGCGAAAAAATCCTTCACCTTTCTCATATTCAAATTTCACGCCTAGTTTCTCAAATCCTATGATGTGGGTATCCAATCTCCTCCTGCCTATTTTATCACCTCCAGGCTTTGGTATAAAGGCCTTTTTGAAACGTGCCAACAGCGGACCGGCAATCATCACAGAACCCCTTAAGCCAGAACTCTTTTTTTGAAACGCAGGGTCTTCCAGTTTTTCAATCAATATGTCTTTTGCCTGAAACCTGCATGTATGGCGGTCTATTCTTTCTGTAGCTACACCCATGTCTGCCAATAAATCTATCAATAGATTGACATCAATAATATCTGGTATGTTTTGAATTAATACCGGTTCTGGTGTGAGTAATACAGCACTGATTATCTGAAGTGCCTCATTTTTAGCCCCTTGTGGAGTAATTTCCCCCTGTAACTTATGGCCACCGTAAACTTCAAAAGCTTTCATGAACGAGGATTTATCTTGAAGATAGGGTGCTTATTTAAATCTTTTTTTACCGAATTTCTGTGGTGGTCTGTTTTTACCCCCACCAAGTCCGGTATTTCCATTCCTATTCCTTTGCTGGAAGCTTCCCCCACCTACTTTGCCACGTTTCATGAACCTGTCATCACGCTCTCTGAATGCCTTGACATAAGGTGTGTTGGTGAATTCCAACTGCCCCTGTGTGATGGTATTCATTTCACTTCTTATGCTGTCATCTGGAACCAGTTCTTTGTGCCATGTATTGTAAGTCAATTTCATGTAGTAAGCAATGGCATGTGCAAAACCAGAGCGTTTTTCTTCATTTTCCTCAGCCAATGCTTTCTGAACAACCAATTCTAGGTGCTTGCCCAAGTGAAAATATCTTGGGTATCTTTTGGGGTATGGCAGTGGCGCAGGCCTGGCCCTCAAAGACTCCCTGGTTGGGATGGGGTAAGGGCTGTCCACTTCCAATTTGAAGTCTGAAATTAAAAATAAATGATCCCACAATTTATGTCTGTAGTCCTCAATGTTTTTTAACTGAGGATTGATGAATCCCATTAACTCTATAACTGCGTGTGCATTTTTTTGTCTTCGTTCCTTGTCTTCAATTGTGAGCAAATGATCCACCATTTTCTGCACATGTCTCCCATACTCCTTCATCTCCAGATGATTTCGCGCTGTATTATATTCCATTATGATTGGTTGATAGACACAAAAATAGTGATTAGTAGTTTGATTCGAAGAATAATTTGCAGAAGATTCCCCTTTTCATAATTTGCATGCATGTGTTTTCATATTGGGATTAATATCAGTAGAACTGATCATATCAAGCTAAAAGGGAAGAAAAAAAAGTTGAAGGACTATCAACTGGCTCTAGATCAGCCTCTTGCAAGTGGTTTTGAATATCCGTTATGGCCCGTTTTAAAGCCTTTGAATGGTGGTGAAGACTTTGTACCGGTGATGATGCATTGGGAGTTTATCCCTTCCTATATAAAAACTGTTGAGGGATTGTTGCATTTCAGGAAGGGCGGATTGAATGCCCAAACAGGTAGAAAGGATTTTCCACACAATACCCTTAATGCAATAGGAGAGGAAGTTCTCACGAAGCCAACCTATAAAGACGCTGCGAAAAATCGTCGTTGCCTGGTGTTGGCCTCAGGTTTTTTTGAGTGGCGTCATTTTACCCCTCCTGGAGGGAAGGACACGGCATATCCTTATTATATTACGGTAAAGGGTCAGGAGTATTTTTATTTGGCAGGCATATACAATCCTTGGGTTGACGAGCAAACGGGTGAAATGGTTGATAGTTTTTCAATCTTAACCACAGCTGCCAATTCACTCATGGCCCAGGTCCACAACAAAAAAAAGCGGATGCCAGTTATTCTTCCTGAAGAGGAAGCCTCTGAATGGATAAGGGCTGAATTAAGCGTTGAACGGATTTCAGCACTTGCAAAATTTCAGATTGAATCTAGCAAGCTAAACGCAATAACAATCGCCAAGGATTTCAGACAATCAGAAAACCCAACGGAGGGGTGGGATTATAAGGAACTACCAGGGTTGGTTTAGTTTTTAGTTTAAGGTTTTTAGTTTAAAGTTTAAACCTTAAACTAAAAACTCTAAACTCTAACGTACATCTTTTTCTTATCCATCCAATACCCAACAGCCCAACAAATAAACATCAATGTCAATGAGTATGCGAGTGCTCCCCATGGGCCCGGTAATATTTTTTGAAATACAGTTTGGTTCACGACGGAAAAATAAGACTGTCCTTCTTTTGTTTTAAAGAGATATAAAAAGATGGCGATGAAGTCAGACAATAAATAGATGAACAGTGGGTTCTTGCCAAAGACCTCGAAAAAATGCGTCCATTTGTTGAACTTGGTTTTCTCCAAGACAAATACCAATGCACCTATTAGTAACAGACTGATCCCGCAAGTGTAGAGCGTAAATGAACTTGTCCATATTTTTTTGTTGATGGGAAAGACATAATTCCAAAAGTAGGCTATCGTAAGCAAGGCTGCACCCGCAAGCAGAATTTTAGTGATCCCCTCATAGTCCTTGCCCTTTTTCCTTAACAATTCTCCAGCATAGAATCCAATAACCACATTCACTACAGAAGGGAAAGTGCTTAGAAATCCTTCCGGATCGAAAGGCACGCCTTCTCCTTTGTACATGTGGGATTCTCCAATCAAGAGTTTGTCTACATGGATTTGTAGATTCCCCATCATGGTATAATCTCCTCCGATGTACATGGCAAGCCAATATCCCAGCAGGAAAATAGTGCTCAATATAACTACAGATTTCTTCGAAAGAAAATGTATCATGAAAGCGGCAATTCCATAACAAAGTGCAATGCGTTGTAACACACCGAAGATGCGAGTATTGGCAAGGGGTTTGATGACCCATTCTCCAACCTCATTTAGCTTCACAAATGGAAACCAATACAAGAAATAACCTATAAAAAAAATGAGGATGGTCCTTTTTAAAATTTTTCCAATTACTGCTGATTGAGGCTTGTTTTGGAATTTAGGCATGGTAAAAGCCATGGCATTTCCTACCGCAAAAAGAAAGGATGGGAATACCAAGTCTGTTGGCGTTATTCCATGCCATGATGCATGTTCCAATGGCGCAAAGGCGATTGCACCTGATCCTTGGTTGTTCACAATAATCATGAAACACACTGTTATCCCACGAAATACATCAAGTGCTGTGAAACGTTGGTTTATTTGCATATTAGTTGGTTGATAAATGAAAATACAAAAAACCAACGTCAAAAAAAAGCTTGGTTGAAATCAATGGTAACTATCCTTGGAATTGGTCAAAGTCTTCTTCCGAAATGTAGAACTCATTCAATCTGCCATCTGCTTCAGCTTTCTTTCTTTTGATGAGAATGGCGTCTTCCTTTTTTGAAACAAGTGCAAACTTCTCGTTAATTGAGCGGATGGTATCACTTCTCTTCCTTTTTTGCATTTCTATTGACTTATTTGTCATGCCAAGCAGATGATTTAATTCATCAACGCTGGTGTATCTATTGTGAATTTTACAATTTGAAATGAGCAAAGAAATTAGGTCGAGTTCAATACCCGAGTAAATATGTTGATTGGGATAGGATGTTTGTAAAGGCTGTTCTATCGTATTCTTTTTTGCACTACTTGTGGTGTTTTTCCTTTTTCTGAAACCATAAAACAGCAATCCTCCCAAACCCATTGCCACAAAGGCTGTGGTGATGCCTTTGGCATAAAAACCGCTGTTTGATTGTTCTATGTAAATTTTTTTATTTGTTGCTACAAGATTTTTGGTTGACAATACAATAGAATCAATGCCAACGACATTGTTTTTTCCTAAATAAATCGTTGAATCTTCGCTCCAAATAAAATTATAGGGATTAACTGCGTTTAGGA
>JBILHX010000119.1:0-9214 GCA_044350285.1 Chitinophagaceae bacterium
TTGGTGATAAACTTTGTGTATTAATGGCAGGCCGTGTAATGCAATTTCAGATAAATTTAAAAGAAGGCAAGCTAGATTTAATCAATGAAATGATGTTGTCTGAATTAATCACAGGATTTACGCCCAATTGGTTAAAAACTGCAAATGGAAAGATTTTTGTAGGAAACAGCAATGGATTTTTTGAGCTGAATAATACCACAGGAAAACCGCTCTGGTACAGTTACCTAGGGAATTACAAATCCACCACAATTCCCGCTGTTGATAAAGATACGCTGTTAATGATACAAGATCAATACCTTGAAAAACACGTATTACAGCAACCTTATTTATCATCAGACCTGAAAAAATTTGAAGTTTCAATCAATGAAAAAAATAAACTGGTTGAGCATTTACCAACTTCTATACAAATCATTCATCCTGACTATTTTTTACAACGATATGCATTAAAGCGTGTTGAATTAGAAGATCCAGAAGGACACATTGATACTTATTATTCACTAGACAGTGTTATTAATTTTCCAGCTGGGCTACCAAGGGGAAAATACAAAGCCAAAGTGTTTGTAAACAACTTTTTAGTAAAGGAATTAGATTTCAAGATTATCATTCCATTGTTGCAAGACCCCATTTTTTATGTAGTCTTAAGTACCTTGTTAATTGGTTTAACATTACAGTTTTCAAGACTCAGCATCAACAAGCAAAAACTAGAGAGAAACATGCTCGAAAATAGGTTAGAGCTGCTGAAAAAAAACCTTGATCCTCACTTTATTTTCAATTCGCTGAACCTCACCTATATGTTGTTGTTGCAGGAAAAAAACAAAGAAGCCATAGAATCAATTACCCAGTTCTCAGACCTACATCGATACTATCTTGAGACGATGAATAAAAAGGAAATACCGCTGAGTGAAGAAATAAAATTCATCAAAAATTACCTTGATCTGGAACAAAAAAGGGTTCACTTAGATGCACCCTTTCACTATGAAATAGAAACTTTTAATGAAATAATTTCACGCATCATGCTGCCACCAATGATACTACATCCATTGGTAGAAAATGCAGTAAAATATTGTGGATATGATGCAAAAAATAAAGAACATGGATCAATCCATATTTCATTTGAAGTGAAAAATGAAAAGCTTGTAATTACTATAGAAAATTCTTTAGGGGAAACATCAAACCCACTAAACATAGGCTACAAAAAAGGTGTTGAAATAGTTAAGGAAACCATTTCAATTTACAATAAAATGGGGCATCATCACATCAGTTTTCAACCAAGTTTACCGCCGTTAAAGTTTAGCCCAGGATATAGGTGTGAGTTGGTTTTAAGCTACTAGGGACAAGGGACGAGGGACAGGGGACAAGGGAAAGACAATACAAATGAAAAATGAAGAATGAAAAATGAAGAATGTCATTCGCCCCTTTCATACCGGGCTGTTCAATTTTTCATTCTTCATTTTTCATTCTCCATTTAACTAGGCTGTTCCTTGTCCCTTGTCCTTGGCTGTTTACGCTATTGTATCTTTAAGCCCCAGACATGCTGACTAACCCCTTTTAATTCCGCTGGAATGATAATTTCATACCCAGCATCCGTCTTCTTCCATTTTAGGTTCTTTTTTCCACCTAGCATGGTAATCTTTGCGCCTGCTGGGATATCGATTTTACTGATGTTGATTTTGTTTGCGGGGAAGTCAAATAAGAAAACATATTGCGTTTTGTCATCTTTTGACTTGGTATAACGTATGTTTTCTCCCTCTCCAAAGGTCTTGTTCATTCTGCTGCCATAAATCCCTTCACCATTTATTTTAATCCAAGCTCCTATCTCTTTCAAACGCTGATAAGCTATTGAGTCCATCTCGCCTTCTGGACTTCCCCCAATATTTAACAACAGATTTCCACCCTTGCTTACGATGTCTACCAACTTCTTGATCAAGTCCTCAGTTGATTTGTAATTGTCACCGGGAACATAACTCCAACTGTTGCCCATGGTCATGCACGTTTCCCAAGGATAAGGCAATCCTCCCTCTGGAATGTGTTGTTCTGGCGTAAGGTAATTCTGATGAACTCCTTCAACTGCCCTGTCTACAACAATCAAATTTGGTTGTTTTAACCTTGACTTTCTTACTATTTCAGCCATGTTAATATCTTGGCTCTGTGGATTCCTAAACCACCTTGAATTATCGTATACATCCATCAATTCAGCCTTTACAACTGAATCCGTTTTCTTCTGAACCCAGCCTCCATCAAGCCATAAAATATCTACCTTGCCATAATCACTCATCAGTTCATTGATTTGATTATGCGTGAAATCAACAAATTTCTTCCATTGGTCGGGATGCTTTTGGATTGAATAATTCGCATTTCGATCACTAGCCGGAAACTTCTTCCACCAATAATAATCACTGTGCCAGTCAGGCTTTGAGAAATAGGCACCTATCCACATATTTTCACTCCTGAATGCATTGAACACTTCCTTTACAATATTACTCCTGGGATTAGTTGAAAATGGTGTTCCCTTGTCAGTTATTTTATAGTCTGTAAATTTCGTATCAAACATGCTGAATCCGTCATGGTGCTTCGTAGTGAACACCATGTACTTCATACCCGCATCCTTGGCCGCTGCTGCCCATTTTTCAGGAGCAAACTTTGTAGGATTGAAGGTGTTTTTCAAACCCTCATACTTTTGAACGTATTCATTGTAGCTGTTGGCTACACCTTTTTTCTGACCTTCAATAGCCCAACCAACATCCTCTGGACAAATACTCCAGCTTTCTACAACACCCCATTGGCTATAAGGACCCCAGTGCATGAAAAATCCAAATTTAAGGTCTTGCCATTCTTCCAAACGCTGCTGTATCGCAGGATTAGGATCTTTGAAATATTGTTGCTCTTGGGCGGAGACGAAAAGAGCAAAATGCAAAATGAAAACAGACAGTATTACAGATTTCATAAAAAATGATCATTGTGAAAGATAAATGTACAAACTTTTTTAACAGCCAGGGACAAGGGACGAGGGACAGGGGACTAGACAATACAAATGAAGAATGAAAAATTAAGAACGAAAAATAGAACAGCAGGGGATGAAAGGGGCGAATGACATTCTTCATTTTTCATTCTTCATTTTTCATTTATATTGGTTCGTCCCTGGCCTAATCTCCCGATAAACATTAGGCAGCGCCGCCTTCAACCTACCATACGTAGCCGGAGAAATATTCTTATTGTCAAACGGAACGAACTGCACAAACTTCTTATTCTCATTGGCTGACCTGCCATACTTGTATTCATACGTAAACCATCCATCCTGTTGCAACTTGGCTTCTGAATTATTCTTATTTGGAACGGTAATAAAAAACTTATTGGCTTCTTTAGGTGCGGTATTACCCAATGCCAGCTTTCTCATTTCAATGTAGGCTTCCTTTGCCGTCTCAACTGCAGGATCTACCAATTCCACATACTCAGCCAACACAGTGCGATAAACATAAGAACCCTTTGATTTGAGGTTATACAACTCATTCAACACATGCATAATTGTATCGCGCATAAAGGGATAGTGTGTGCAACCCAAAATCAGTGTATTCATGGGCGTTGTGATGTGTTGGGCACGCATTTTTTCAAATAAACTCACCAAATGATACCTAACATAATTCTCAGGATCGTTCAACTGAATGTCCAAACATTTTCCTGTGTCATCAAACTCACAAAGTAACTTGTTGTTTTCCTTGTTGAACTTATAAACAGACAACAAAGAAGTATCAATTTTATAGGAACCATTATTCATAGATGGTCCTTTGTAATCATTTCTATACTTGCTGGCTGTATCAACATAAAAACTGTAATCACGGTCGATGGCATCAGCGAGCCCAAAACCACCCTGACTAACAATTACAGGTTCTTGCATGTTCAGTGTTTTGGCCATGGCACGGATTGTTTTAGGATAACCATCAGATGCCACTGTACCTGCAGTAGCGAACACCCCTATTGATCCTTTTGCATGTGAAGCCTGATATGCCAAAGCAGCTTTTACTCCTGCATTGATAACGCCAACGACGGGCGTGTTGCTTCCGGTTGACTTTACGAACTCTTTTACTTCATCCAATGCAAATGCAGTGGCCGTGTTGCAGGCAAGCACAAGCATTTTAACGCCTTGCTTTTCGTTTTGATTGATATTGTTGTTCAACAACATTTCATACTGCTGCTTCAACAGAAAATCCATGTTTTTCACAACATGCTCTTTCAACAAATCAGTTTTTTTCTCTGCAGCATAGTTACCATAAGGCATGTTGGCTTGATCAGCCAAGTATTGAAAATACTCCTTGTCGAAATCCGGCTTTCCATCTGCACCTGGTTTACCTGTAACATTGTTAAATGCATCCAATGTCAGCATTGCTTCCATGACGGTTAGTCCGCCAGTCCCTGAATCAAAAACGCCAATAGGTAGGTTTTTTTTGGCATTGGTTTGTGCCATTGCCGAAGAAATCAGCAAAAAGAAAGAAAAAATCAGCTGTATTTGTCTATAATTGATTTTCATGAGATGGAGTTGTTGCATAAAATTAAACAATTGGATAATGGAATGAGTTTTGTTTAACAAAATACATTTTTCAATTGTTCTTTCTGAATGTTATTTCATCAAGTGAAAAATGTATCTCAACTTTGCATTAAATTACGTTTACTTCAACAACCACATCAATGAAACTTATCTACCTCATTGCATCATCCATGTTATTTTTGGCTTCTTGTAGCAACAACAATGAGAAAAAAGTTGAAGCAACTCCTGCAAGCACTTCCACTGAAATGGGCAAAGAAGCATCCCTTTATACACCAGAAATGGTTGTAAACAAGGAAGATTACACCTGTGGAATGCCTGTATCTGCAGGCATCAGCGATACATGTCATGTTGATGGCAAAGCTTACGGATTCTGTTCAGTAGAGTGTAAAGATGAATTTTTAAAGGATCCAAAGAAATATCTTTCCAAGAAATAACTTAGACAAAAAAACACAATGAATACAGTAAAAGCTTACGCTGCCACAAGCAGCAATTCCGCCATTGAACCCATCAACATCCTCAGAAGAGACCTCAGGGAAAATGATGTTCAAGTTGAAATTTTATATTGCGGCGTTTGTCACAGCGACATTCATACAGCCCGTGACGAATGGGGAGGTGCTGTTTACCCAATAGTACCAGGACACGAGATTGTCGGAAAAGTGAAAGCAGTAGGTTCGGCCGTTACAAACTTTGTAGTTGGACAAACGGTAGGTGTAGGTGTTATGGTTGACAGTTGCAGAACTTGTTCAAATTGTAAAAGCGATTACGAACAATATTGTGACGAAGGAATGACTGGTACATACAACGCCTTGGAAAGGGATGGATCTGGCATGAGAACCATGGGCGGGTATTCAGCTGAAATTGTAACAGACGAGAAATTTGTTTTGCGCATCAACGAAACTGAAAACCTTGCTGGTGTTGCACCTTTGCTGTGCGCTGGTATTACAACCTATTCTCCGTTGAAATTCGCAAATGTAAAAGCAGGCATGAAAGTGGCTGTGGTAGGACTTGGCGGGCTCGGACACATGGCCGTTAAGTTCGCGGTGGCATTTGGTGCGGAAGTGACTGTTATCAGCACATCACCATCCAAAGTGCAGGAAGCCAGTAAATTAGGCGCACATCATTTTATTCTTGCGAAAGATACAGATGCATTGTTGCCTTATGGTTCCACATTTGATGTGGTATTAGACGCTATCTCGGCAGACCATGACTACACCGCTTACCTTGGGTTGTTGGGACTTCATGGAAAACTCCTGGTTGTTGGTTTACCAGAACACCAACCAAAAGTATCTCCTTTTGCGTTGATTAAAAACAGAAGAAGCATCATTGGCTCAATGATTGGAAGCATAAAAGAGACACAAGAAATGCTCGATTTTTGCCATGAGAAAGGAATATTTGCAGAAATAGAAACCATCGATATTTCACAAATCAATGCAGCATACGACAGGATGATCAAAGGCGATATCAAATATCGTTTCGTAATTGATATGTCAACATTGTAACACTGTAACTATGCCTAATTTCAGCAGAAGAAATTTTTTAACAGCCCTTCCAGCTTTATCACTGGTTAGGGCTTCTTCATTCTCAACAGGATTCACTTCAAATCAACATTTTAAGATTAGCCTTAACGCTTATTCTTTTAATGATATGCTGATGAAGAAGAAAATCAGTTTAACTGAATTGCTTGAATTCACATCAGCAACAGGCTTTGAAGCAATTGACATAACAGGTTACTATTTCTCCACTTATCCAGCAGTCCCATCTGATGATGAGATTTTTTCTTTTAAGAGGAAAGCACATGAACTCGGAATTTCCATCAGTGGCACAGGTGTTCGCAATGAGTTTTCTTTTGAAGACAAAGCATTGATGAACAAAGAAATAGAATTGGTAAAAAGATGGATTGAAGTCGCCGCAAAGTTGGGAGCTCCAGTTTTGCGTGTTTTCACCGCCAAGCTATACAGTGAAGGCGAAGAAAGGAAACGCATTGAAGCCAGGATGATTGATGCATTTCAAATGTGCTTGGAAACAGCAAAAGCACATGGTGTAATTCTTGGGATACAAAACCACAATGACTTTCTTAGAACAGCAGATGAATGCCATGATCTCTTCAAAAAAATAAACAATCCTTGGCTTGGCCTGGTGTTGGATACCGGAAATTTTATTGCAGACGATCCTTACGAAGAAATAAAAAAAGCAGTTCCCCTGGCTGTGAACTGGCAAGTAAAAGAAAAACTACTTATTCAGGGTGTCCAAACACCCATGAACCTTGACCGTTTGTGCAACATCATCAAATCATCATCGTACAAAGGGTATGTACCCATAGAAACATTGGGCATGCAAGACCCTAAAAAAGACATCCCAATTTTTTTAAATGCAGTTTCAGATTCATTGAAATCCTAAGATATTCTTTTAACATTTGGTATTTTTTATCAGACATAAGTTGATAAAAAATGTAATTACTTTTGCAGAATCTTAAAAGAAAAACTTTCGATTTTTAATGCTCTTTTTATAGGGTATTGAATGATTGTCATCATTATATTCCTATGAATTTTTCAGTAAAAACCATTCTCATTGCTTTTTTGTTTTTTATTTCTGCTGATGCGAAATCACAAATACAAAATCAAGCGATAGGAATTGACAAGTGTGGTTTTGATTTATACACGAACAAG
Source organism: Chitinophagaceae bacterium (assembly GCA_044350285.1). Classification (GTDB taxonomy): domain Bacteria; phylum Bacteroidota; class Bacteroidia; order Chitinophagales; family Chitinophagaceae; genus Pollutibacter. The sequence continues at coordinate 7,207 of JBILHX010000119.1, forward strand.
CTGAGGCTTGATCCATCCTTTGCAGCCAATGAGAAGAGAATCAATGCTTTAATAAAACAAAGAAATCAAGCGAAAGTTGATTCAAGTTCAGCAAAAAGGCATCCAAAGAACACGGGCCTATCCCAAACTCCATTCAATCCGGCTGCCCCAGACTCTATCTACTCAATCCCAATTGTGTTTCATATTGTAAACAACAATCCTGAAGCCATCACAAACAAAATGATTGCCAATGCTGTAAACGAACTCAATGACGCCTTTGCGCATAGAGGAAATTATGATTCTGACCCATTGGGCGTTCATACGGGAATTGAATTTTGCTTGGCGAAGGTTGCACCTGATGGAGGCAAATCAACTGGGATTGACAGGATAAAAAGTTATTACGAAGATGTTGATTTTGACCTTGACGGAAGAGAACTGAACAAGTTGGTTCAGTGGGACACCACCAAGTACATAAATATATGGCTGGTTAACTCCGTTGTGGGCGAACAGCCTGGCAGTACATTTGAATGCGGCGGATGGGTCAGGTACGGCATAATTGGCTATGCCAGCACAGGAGGAGGGGTTGTTATCAACAGCTTGGACATCCCTGTAATGGTTCACGAAATTGGCCACTCCCTTTCCTTGCTACATACTTTTGCTGGAGGCTGCGCTAACAATGATTGCACCACAAACGGAGATTTGGTTTGCGACACACCTCCAGATGCTGCAACCAGATTTGTTTCTTGCAATAGTCCAGATAATTCATGCAACACCGATACAGCTTCAGGTTCGTTCTATAAAGATGTACCGGACATTGTCACGAATTTTATGGATTATGGCGGCTCTTGCCCAACAGTCTTCACCCGCGGTCAAGCCGATAGGATGCGCGCTTTTGCTGAAATACTTTTTGGGAACAAACTCTTTAACAACAGCTTGTGCGTTCTTCCATGCGATACAACTACAGAAGCAAAATTCAACTGGGACAACAATCCATATCCAACAAAAGGTGACTTGGTTCAATTCAACAACACTTCAAATGGATCTTCAGATTTCGAGTGGTACGTGAATGGTTCGCTGGCATCATCATCATACAACTACTCACAGGTTTTTGCAGATACAGGTAGATATGAAGTAAAGTTGGTGGCGTACAGCACCGGCAGAACCTGCAGCAATACCTACATAGGCTATGTTATAGTGAATTGTGGCGTTGATGCCCGATTTTCACCTACAGAGAGAATCATTGCATCCAAAAAGGATATTTACAAAGACCCTGCTTTTTTTAGAAACACGTCGAATGGTGCAGATGACTACAAATGGTATGTTACAGACAATGCAACAAATACTGAAATGATTGTGGACACTAAAAAAGACTTGTTGTATGATTTTTTAACGCCAGGCTTCTACTCCATTCGACTGATAGCTTCAAAAGGAAGTTGTATTGACACTTCAAATGCTTACTCCCTTCGCGTGGTTGATCCTTCACCAGATGGGTCAGTTAGAATACTTGCTGTTAATTGTTATAATGATGATTACATACGCATTGTTTTTACTGTTGACAACAATGGCTACGACACGATACCCAAAGGAACATCCATTCGCTTTTACGACAAGCTGCCAGGCGAAGTAGGTAGCAAACAAGTGGACAAACCTTTTCTGATTAATTATGATATCTTGGGGAATTGTCAAGTAGAATTCACCCAAATCATCAAGGCAAACAGAACCAAACAAGATACAATCAGCTTGGTTTTTGATGAAGAAAACAATGTTGATGAAAGCAACGAATTAAACAACAGTTCTGCAAGCAGTATTTTCCAATACAGGATTTCAATCAATCCAGGTGATACAACGGTATACAGCAATACCAATTTGCAATTCAACCTCATTAACCAACATGATGCATCATTGAATGTAAAATGGACAACACCAGCACAAATCAGTTGCGTTACATGTTCCAATCCAATCATAAAAATTAAAGACACAACACTAGTGAAAGTAGATGCCACAAGCATCTACAATTGTACAGGATATG
>JBILHX010000221.1:0-3066 GCA_044350285.1 Chitinophagaceae bacterium
CAAGGATTAAAAAAATGATGTATAATATGATAACAATTGAATCTGTGAGGCCTATCTGAATTCTATTCATAAAAAAGTTGTTTGTGGCTTGGTTTTATTTTTCGAATGGAATCGTAAAGTTTTTGTCTTTGTTTTCTGAGAAACGCATTAAAATGAAACCTATTAAATTATAATTTTTTACAAATTACCATCAAAAAAAATGTCAGTAGTCTATTTGTTTAGCCATGAAGTATATTATTTTGTCATGTTAACTATGAAAAGATATTGTTTGATGGGGCATTTATTCCAAAAAAAACTGCCGTATTCATTTTTCTATTTAAAAAAATAAATACGGCAGCAAGGTAACTTGGTAACCCGAGGTGAAAGGTATTTACGATAAACTCAATCAATGCGATTTTAAAAATGCAAGTGTCTTTTCATAGGCATCATCCCTTGCCGCTGCTACAAAACTTGGGTTGCTTGGATTGGCAAAACCATGTCCAGCATCATAGTTGTAGCGAGTTAATTTTTTATCAACAGATTGCATGTTTTTTTCAAATTCATCAACCATAGCAGGGGAGGGACTGTTGTCCTTTTTTCCGAAGAATCCAATCACGTCGCATTGGATATTTTTTAGCTTTTCTAAATTAGTTTCAGGGCGACCATAATACATAACGCAACCTTTTGCCTGAGAACCAGCAAGCATAGCTGTTTGTAAACTCCACATGCCTCCAAAACACCATCCCAATGTATAAATCTTAGCGCCTTTGCCTACATGGTTTATGGTGGCTTGAACGATGTTTACCATTCTTTCCATGTTCGCACCACGCATGAGTTTCATGGCACTGTCTGGTGTTGCAGCCACGCTTCCGTCATACATATCAACTGCAATTACATTTACATCACCCAACGCTGAATAATATTTATCCGATTCTAATTTAATGTTGTCGTTCAATCCCCACCATTCTTGAACAACAATCAACCATTTGTCTGACTTCTTTTTAGATTTTATGAAATATCCTTGGGCATCTTTTCCATCAGAAGAAGGATATTGAATCATCTTTCCCAATAGGTTTTCTGCGTTCACTGCAACGGGACTGGGATGCATATTCGCAAATGGTTTTTGAGATGCCTCTAGCTGATAAGCCTGCTGTGTTTCCATGTTCAGACAGCTGATGACGGCAGATTTATCAAGGACATTGTGTTGATATTTTTCCCATTGCCAGCTTATTAATCCAATTGTAAAAAGCACGGCTGATACGAGGTAAATTGTTTTTTTCATGTGTAAATTTATTTTTTAAGATGATGAGTGCTTAATTATTTGACAAAGACAACTTCTTCGAACGGAACTCTTAGCCGCTCGTTATAAACACCTTCTTCAGTGCCTTTGCCAATTGCAACAATCATGTTAATTTCAGCCCCAGTTGGCAAGTTGAGTTGTTTTTTAACGAGTTTGGAATCAAAACCTTCTAAAGGACAAGAATCAAACCCTTCAGCCGATATAGACAACATAAAAGTTTGTGCGGCGAGGGCACATGATTTGTGTACAATCACACGTTGATCTGCATTCCCACCCATTCTCATAAAAGGTTTGAACAATCCCTTGTAAAAGCAAATGAATTTTCTGATTAATGTTGATAATCCCAACACGTCTCTTTTGTATACGATAGGCATTAACTTGCCGTAATATTCCAAACCACGTTTTTGTAGTTTCGTTGGTGTATTGGCTCCAATGGCATGTTTGATTTTTTGTAAGTTCCATTGCGACCGGAGTTTCCACAAATCCCTGCGTGTTACGAAAACCATGAAATGGTCTGCCGTTCTTGCTGCTGATTGTCCAAGGCACAAAGGAACCAATTTCGCTTTTTCTTCTTCTGATTTTATCCAATAAAACTCCCACAACTGCATGTTGCTGCTATTGGGTGAAAGAATGGCCCTTTTTAAACTTCTTTTGATGACATCATCCTCTAGATGTACTGATTTGTCGAACCTTCTGTTAGACCTTCTTCGTTGAACTATTTCTTCAAATTCTTTTGATAACACAGCTTCTTTTTTATAATTAAATAAAGATACAAGTGTTTTTTTTCACAGATTGTTCAAAACAAACTGAATATCAATAAATAAATTTTTTTATTTAAATTTAATCCTACTAAATTTGTGGACTAATAAATTAATCAAATTTTATGGCCAACAATTTACATTTTGAAACATTGCAATTGCATGCAGGACAAACTGCCGATCCAGTGACTGGCTCGAGGGCTGTACCTCTGTACCAAACCACTTCTTATGTATTTAAAAATGCCGACCATGCAGCCAATTTATTTGGATTGAAGGAGTTTGGTAACATTTACACCAGGCTCATGAATCCAACTACGGATGTTTTTGAACAACGTGTTGCTGCATTGGAAGGTGGGGTAGCCGCATTGGCAACAGCATCTGGACAAGCGGCACAATTCATTGCATTGAACAACATTCTCCAAGCTGGTGATAATTTTATCAGCAGTTCATTTATTTATGGAGGAACTTTTAATCAGTTTAAGGTTGCATTCAAGCGTCTAGGTGTGGAAGTGAGATTTGCTGAAGGAGATGATGCTGCAAACTTTGAAAAATTGATAGATGAAAACACCAAGGCTATTTACTTGGAAACCATTGGAAACCCTCGTTTGAATATTCCGGATTTTAAGAAATTTGCTGCGCTGGCCAAGAAATTTGACATCCCATTGGTGGTAGACAATACATTTGGTGCAGGAGGATACTTGTTTAAGCCTTTGCTTCATGGTGCCAATATTGTTGTTGAATCTGCGACAAAATGGATTGGTGGTCATGGTACAAGCATTGGTGGTGTTATTGTGGATGGTGGTAATTTCAACTGGGGCAATGGTAAATTTCCTCAATTTACAGAACCGTCAGAAGGTTATCACGGATTGAAGTTCTGGGAAATATTTGGTGAAGGAAATCCATTAGGCATGCCAAACATAGCATTCATCATCAGGGCTAGGGTAGAGGGTTTGCGTGATTTCGGACCATCTCAGAGTCCATTCAATTCATTTTTATTGCTGCAAGGCATAGAAACACTTTCATTGCGTG
>JBILHX010000222.1:0-3054 GCA_044350285.1 Chitinophagaceae bacterium
CGTGGATCATGGTGGGCAATAAAGTGGATGATGCAGGGGCCGTGGCATCAGCTGCACTGCGATATCAATCAAACGAGATCCATTATATTTCGGCAAGGGAGCAGTTGCAATTGGATGTATTAAAGCATGTGTTGACGCAGAAGGTAATCAGCGGAACCATCAACACAGAAAATACGGTGGTCACCAATGCCCGGCATTATCAGTCGCTCCAAGCTGTTTCAGACAACATCATTTCGATACAAAGGGGTATGGACAATAAAATCCCAGGAGATTTATTGGCGATTGATATACGACAGTGTCTTTATCATTTGGGTGAGATAACTGGGCAAATTACGAATGATGACCAGTTGGATTTTATATTTAGTAAGTTTTGTATTGGGAAGTAAATCCAATAACTAGCTCCAACAATAGATATCTAAATTCTGTACGATTACAGCGACTAAATTTTACTTATCTTAAAGTTTAAGTTGAATTTTATGGAAATAAAAATACAATATGCCTCCGATCTCCATCTTGAATTCCCTGACAACAAGGGATTCATGAAGCGTTATCCTCTACAACCGGTTGGAGATGTTTTGGTATTGGCTGGTGATATTGTACCATTTGCCTTGATAGATAAGTACAAGGATTTTTTCAATTATGTGTCCGATCATTTTGAGGCAACCTATTGGCTGCCGGGAAATCATGAATACTATCATTTTGATATTGCAGAAAAAAGTGGAGTGATCAATGAAAAAATCAGAAGCAATGTATTCTTGGTAAACAATACATCAGTTCTACATAACAAAACACGACTACTTTTTTCAACACTTTGGAGCCATATCAGCGAATGGAATCAGTGGCAGATTGAAAGAAGCATGAATGATTTTCGATTGATTAAGCATGGAAAATATCGCTTTTCATCAGAACAATACAATGTCCTTCATAAAGAGAGTTTAGCGTTTATTCAAAGTGAGTTGAGTCTAGCTAAGGAGGATCATATTGCTGTATTCACACACCATTGTCCAACTTTCTTAAACTATCCTGAAAAGTATAAAGGAGATGCGCTCAACGAGGCATTTGCAGTGGAGTTATTTGATATGATCGAATCATCTAACATAGATTACTGGGTTTACGGGCATCATCATAGCAATATCCCGGAGTTTACAATTGGCAAAACAAAGCTTGTAACAAATCAATTGGGCTATGTGCAGCACTATGAGAATGAGTTATTTAAAACTGATAAATGTTTTGAATTATAATGTATGAAGTACTTTCTTTTCATAGATGAATCCGGAGACCATGGACTAACGATTGTTAATCCTGATTTTCCTGTATTCTTGCTTTCAGGAGTTTTAATTTCTGAAGATAATTACAGCATGTTAAAATCGACTTTTAATAAAGTAAAAAATGAGCTGTGGGGAAATAAGGAAGTAATATTTCATAGTCGAGATATTCGAAAATGTGAAAAGGAATTTATGGTTCTCTTCGATCTAGATAAGAAAAAATGGTTTTATGATAATTTGAATTCGGCTATAAATGACTGTGATTATACACTCATTGCCTCTGCAATACAAAAGGAAAATTATATCAATCAATTCGGTAGACTATCAAATGATGTTTACGAATTGGCTTTATCATTTGTAATTGAAAGGGCAATATTTTTCTTAGATGTTATGCCTGATAATGGCAAGGAATTGCAAATAATTATTGAAAAACGTGGTAAAAAGGAAGATAAACAGTTAGATGAACATTTTCAAAGATTAATGTCTCGGGGTACTGGATATGTATCTGCTGAAAAGTTATCTAATTATTCACTGTCCATTACTTTTAAGGATAAAAAAGAAAATATTAATGGTTTACAATTAGCAGATTTGACAGCATATCCAATAGCTAGATATGTAATAGAACCTGAAAGGGCAAACCCAGCATTTGAATTAATCAGTTCAAAAATTTACTCAAAAAACGGGAAAAGATATGGACTTAAGATATATCCATAAACAAGAAGCTCAACTTGCGCTGAGCTTCTTGCCGATCGGGGACACCCCGGTCCAAAGATTTTACATTGAGATCTCTGAAAATAATTCAATTTATAGAGATTGGTTTTATGGTTTTCAGAAAAACGAAACCAACATTGTAAAATTACATAGGAAAGTTGAAAATGAAACAGAAAATAAAAAAATAATGAACATCTTCAATGTTAATTCGCCAGAAAGTCGCCAGAAAAAGTCGCCAGAAGTTGATAGTTTAAGTATAATGCCTTGATAAACAATTGTTAAGCAAGCTGTTTTAATTCGCCATAAAATGGACAAAACAGTTTAAATGAATAAGAAATAAAATGGAAACTCCAAGTTTTAGAGAAGATCATATCAGCCAGATTCCGGCATTGCAAATGCTCGTTAAATTGGGGTACACCTATTTGAGCCCGGCAGAAGCTGAACGTTTGAGAGGTGGAAAAAGTACCAATGTGCTGCTGGAAGATATTTTAAGAAAGCAACTCAAAGAAATAAATAGCATCAGGGTAAGCACCAACAAGACAAGTTTGTTTACTGATGAGAATATTGATCGTGGTATCCTGTCCTTATGCTGAGTATTGAGAATACATCCACTTGTTTGAGAAATAATTTATCGAAATGATATTAATTCAACGTCAAAAACCAGCGCACAGTTTGGTCCAATTGTAGCACTAACTTGCCTATCACCATAAGCCAGATCGGGATGCAAAAAAAGTCGCCATTTGCTTCCTACAGGCATCAATTGCAATGCTTCAACCCACCCTTTAATAACTCCATTTACTGGAAATGAAGCAGGCTGTCCGCGTTTAACCGAACTATCGAAAACCTCTCCACTGATCAATGTGCCATGATAATGACAGGTGACGATGTTATGCAATTGGGGTTTTTCTCCTTGTCCCTCCACTAAAATTTGATATTGCAATCCACTAGTCAATACTACTACTCCTTGCTTGGTGGCATTCTCTGATAAATATTTTTCAGCAGCAGATAAATTGGCAGCCGCTTTTTCTTCTTTCAGTGCTTTTAAACGATCAGAAATAGACATATTTATTGGTTTAGA
>JBILHX010000120.1:0-9146 GCA_044350285.1 Chitinophagaceae bacterium
AACGAGGCATGATGTAAACAACAAGCAGTTTTCATCTTTTTATAATAACAAGATAGTCGCTGGCAAATCTGATGTCAATGCAGGTAATACTGAGTTGAATGACATGTTGGACATGCTTTTTTCTAATACAGAAGCAGCTCTGTTTTTGTCCAGAAAATTATACATCTGGTTCGTTTATTATGAGATAACGCCAGAGATAGAAGCCAACATCATTCAACCATTAGCAACCATTCTAAGGGCAAATAATTTCGATGTTAAGCCCGTCATTAAAACATTGTTGAGCAGTCAACATTTTTTTGATACCATGAACCGTGGTTGTCAGATTAAAAGTCCAGTTGATTTATTGGTAGGTATGTTGCGCGAGTTTGAAGTTAAGTTTCCTACTCCAGATCTATATGTAACTAATTATGGATTGTGGAATTTAATTGTAAGTTATTTATCAAATTTGCAGCAGAACATAGGCGACCCTCCTGATGTCAGTGGTTGGAAAGCATATTATCAGGAACCTTCCTTTTACGAATATTGGATCAATACAGATACGTTGCCCAAAAGGATTCAGTATTTGGATTATTTGGTAACAACGGGCTATACGTTCAGTGGATTTAAAATGGTGGTGGATGGACTATCATACGTAAAAAAGATGGCTGCACCCGGTGATCCAAACAAGTTGATAGATGAAATGACAGGAAATTTATTGTGCATTACGTTGAGTTCACAACACAAAGCACAAATGAAAAAAGATATTTTGTTGTCGGGGCAGAGTTCAGACTATTATTGGACTACAGCTTGGGATTTGTATATTTCAACACCGTCGAATACAGCGAATACCAAATACGTTACTGCTGCAATTACAAATTTAATCAAATACATTGTTGATCTCCCTGAGTATCAGCTTTGCTAATCTTATAAGATGAACAGACGAAAATTTCTTTACGGTGGTTTGCCTGCGGGGATGATGATTCCTTCATTTGTTAATGGGTTGGGGTTTAAGGCCTATGAATCAGGTCATGCTTTTTTAAATAATTTGCTGTTGCCAGCAGGGGATAATGACAGGGTTTTTGTGATTGTGCAGTTACAGGGTGGAAATGATGGATTGAACATGGTGGTTCCCTTAGAGAATTTTGATAGGTATGTTGGTGCCAGGAAGAATATCTACATTGATCAAGCAAAAGTGCTTCGGTTGAATGGAAACAATAAAGTTGGATTGCATCCAGCTATGACTGGTTTGCAACAAATGTATAATGACGACAAGCTTCACATTGTACAATCTGTCGGGTACCCAACTCCAAGCTTTTCTCATTTTAGGGCAACGGATATTTGGATGAGCGCATCCAGCAGCAATCAGGTATTGAATACAGGTTGGATGGGACGTTATTTGGATGAAATGTTTCCAGGTTTCCCCTCAAATTATCCAAATTCTACAATGCCAGATCCGTTGGCAATTCAAATTGGATCAGTTACATCATTAACTTTGCAGGGGCCGATGCAGCCAATGGGCATGAGCATTTCAAACCCAAGCAGTTTTTATAATTTTGTCAATAGCCAGAACGATCCGGTTCCCAATACCAATGCAGGAAAAGAATTGAACTTTATTCGTGAGATGGCAAGGCAAACTCAAAAATTTGGAGATGTAATTAAAACTGCCAACTCAAAGGTTACTGCTCAATCTACTTACCCAACGGGAAATTCATTGGCGGATCAGCTTAAAATAGTTGCGAGATTGATTAAGGGAGGGTTGAAAACCAAGATTTATATGGTTAACTATGGCGGATTTGATACCCATGCAAGTCAAGTAGTTGCTGGCGATACATCCTCAGGTAATCATGCCAATTTGTTGCGCAATGTGAGCAATGCAATTAAGTCTTTTCAAGACGATTTGAAATATTTGGGCGTTGAAGACAGGGTTATGGGCATGACTTTTTCTGAATTTGGAAGAAGGATTTTGAGCAATGCTTCCAGTGGAACAGACCACGGTGCTGCTGCTCCACTGTTTGTTTTTGGGAAAAATGTTCAAACAGGGGTGAGCGGAACAACACCTGCTATTCCTGCCAATACCACTGTTGGGGATAACATACCTTATCAATATGATTTTCGCAGTGTTTATGCCAGTATCCTGTCCAATTGGTTGTGTGTAGACTCAACTACCTTGAATAGGGTCATGTTGAAGAATTTTCAGGATTTACCTTTGACAAAGATTGGTACTTGTTCAGCCTTGAATCCAGTGGGAAATCCCGAAAGTCTGGTTGTTGTGTATCCAAATCCATTTCATAAAACGGTGACTATTCAATTCAAAACGGGAGGTGGACACACCCTGGTTCAAATTTTGGATGGAGCAGGACGGATGGTTAAGATCCTTTTGGACAGGGATTTTAATGCAGGAACTTACCGGGTTGATTTTGACGGAGAACACCTCCCCGCAGGAATATATTACGTAAGGTTACAAAATATGGTTGTTCAGCAAGTGAAATCAATTATCAAGGTTTGATGTTGAATTGATATTTTTGCAAGAGTATTCAATTAATATCAGCATGGGTTTTTTATTTCAATTGTATCGAATCGTCGTTCCTAAGCCTATTAGGAAGAACATACTATTAAGGCAGTTGAGAAAAAAAATCCCTGCATTTTATTCAAATCTTCCTTCAGAACAAAAAACAGAAGAACAAAATCAAGTCGTTCGATTTGTAGAAGAGCATGGCGTAAAAATATTTCCCTATCATTTTACCGAAAAATATGACGCTTCAAGCATAGTTGTTTATGAAGATGCTACAGTTGGTTTGAAGTATGTTTTGCAAGAAGGGAAAAAATTATATTTCAAACGGCGTTGGTCTGAAGCCAGGATCAAAAAATCTTTCCATGATTTATCACTTGAACAGGATACGGAAAGCCCACACCGCTATTTGACAGCCGATTTTAATTTAGACAATCAAGATGTTTTGGCAGATTTTGGTGCCGCAGAAGGAAATTTCTCTTTGGCTGTTGTAGAAAAGGTAAAAAAGATTTATTTGTTTGAGGCTGATCAAGAGTGGATTGAAGCGTTGAATTGCACATTTGCCCCATGGAAAGACAAGGTTGAAATCATACCCAAATTCATTTCTGATCGAGACGACAATAAAAATTGTTCAGGGGATATTTTCTTTAAAGACAAAGAAATTAGTTTCATGAAAATTGATGTGGATGGCGGTGAAAGGCCCTTGCTTAGGGGGTTTAAACAAATTATTCAAAACCGTCCTTCAATGAAAATCGCCTTGTGTACATATCATCAGCATAATGATGAGCAAGAATTTAAATCCTTGTTGGAAGATGCTGGGTATGCAGTGAAACCGTCTGCAGGATACATGATTTTTTATTATGATAAAAAATTAAAAGAACCGTATTTGCGAAGGGCGTTGATTCGTGGCGAAAAAAAATAATTTTCATGAATTGGAAACTGTTGAAATCTGATTATTTATTTAAGGACCTGTGGTTTACCGTAAGAAAAGACAGGTGTGAAAGAAATGATGGAAAAGTAATCGATCCATATTATGTGTACGAATTCCCCACTTGGGTTACAGCTGTAGCCATAACCTCGGAAGGTGATTTTATTTTTGAAAAGCAATACCGGCATGCACTGGGGTTGACCATGATGGAGATCCCTGGAGGCTGTGTCGATCCTGAAGACAAGACCTTGGAGGATGCCATTTCCCGCGAATTGAAAGAAGAAACAGGGTATGTGTTCAGTCATTATCAGTATTTAGGAAAAACTTCAGCGAATCCATCCACGCATAACAATTGGATGCATTTTTTTCTTGCAACTGGAGGAAGAAAAATTTCGTCTCAGGAGCTTGATGAAAACGAAGAAATTGAAATTCACTTATTGAAATTGGGGGAAGTGAAGGATTTGTTGCGAAAAAATGAGATTATACAAAGCATGCATGCCACAGCACTTTTTTATGCATTGGAAAAATTGGGAGAGTTGCGTTATTAAAGAAATTTTTGTCTGTCAATTTCCCCGACAACAAAAATGCTCCCACAGATTATGATCAAATCGTTTGGAGTGGCATTGCTCAATGCAATTGTTATTGCATCATTAACATTGGTGTAAGTATCGCCATTTAAATTCTGATTGTTTGCAAGTTCTTTAAGCGTTGCAGCATTCAATGCCCTTGGAATATTTGCTTGGGTAAAATAGTACGTTGCTGAATCAGGAAGTAGTTTAAGGAGCCCATCAATATCTTTATCGGCAGACAACCCTAATATGAGGTGAAGGCTTTCAAAAGTGGACATTTTTATTTGGTCCAAGAGTTTGTTTATGCCATCAATGTTGTGTGCTACGTCTGCAATGATCAGCGGTTTTGAGCTGATTAAATCCCATCGTCCGAGCAACCCTGTATTTTTTTTTGTAAATCGGATTCCTTCTTTGATGGCATCTTCGTTCAGGTTCCAGCCACCCTGTTTAAGTATTTCAACCGCGGTTAATACTATTGCAATATTTTCTTTTTGATAGATGCCTGGTAAGTCTGCTTCGAAATTTTTAATATCCTTGTTGAGATTGTTTATTAATTGGATTGAAATGATTTCTGGGGAGATGAATTTGGCTTCTGATTGATAGAGGTCCTCTGCAAAGTAAATTTCCGATTTTGTTTCAGATGCTTTATCTGAAAAAATTTTACGGGTTGTTGGAGTGGCTTTCCCTATAACAATTGGCCTGTCATGTTTAATGATGCCCGCTTTTTCTCCTGCAATTTGTTCGATTGTATTACCAAGAATATGGGTGTGGTCTAGCCCAATATTTGTTATGATCGATATTTCCGGATATATCACATTGGTGCTATCCAACCGACCGCCAAGTCCGGTTTCTATCACTGCAATATCCACGTTTTCAGAACTGAAGTAGTCAAACGCCATGCCAACGGTAACCTCAAAAAAAGAAGGCTCGATGTTGTTTATTATTTGGGTTATTTTTTTTGTGAAAGATATTACAGCTTCCTTTCCAATCATTTCACCATTAATCCGTATTCTTTCCCTGAAATCAATGAGGTGAGGGGATGTGTACAATCCAGTTTTAAAGCCGGCAGATTGAAATATGGAGGCAATCATGTGGCTAACGGAACCTTTTCCATTTGTTCCTGCTACATGAATTGTTTTAAATTTTGTTTGTGGGTTGTTGAGGAAATTGCAAATTTCAAGGGTGTTATTGAGGTTGTTTTTTAAGGCTGCAGGTCCAATCCTGCTAAACATAGGCAATTTTGTGTACAGAAAATCGATACATTCATCATAATTCATCATGCAAAGATATAATTAGTAATACTTCTTAAAAAACATGGAAAAAATCATAATTTCTTTTAATTGATAGATGTTGCTGCTTTAACTTCGTATATATGTTAAAGATATCGTGGTTTCCCGTAGCCGTACTTTTATTAGTCACGCTTATTCAGCTTTACTACTATCTTAGGTATTTCATCTTATTGGCTTTTTATCGTAAAAAAGGCCATGATTCGCATAGAGAAAATGCTGTCAGCATTATCATTTGTGCCCGTGATGAGGCAGATGAAATTGCACGCAATCTTCCAGGAATTTTGGTTCAGCAATATCGGAGCAGTCATGAAGTTGTTGTTGTAAACGACAATTCCAATGATGATACCAAATACCTTTTGGAAGGATTATACAGGGATTTCAAACAATTGCACATTGTTGAACTCAAGCAAGAAGCGATGCATATTCCTGGAAAAAAATTTCCACTATCAATGGGTATCAAATCTGCGAAGTATGAAGTTTTGTTGTTGACCGATGCAGATTGTATTCCATCTTCAGAACATTGGCTTAGTTTAATGCAAGATGCTTTTGTTCCAGGTGTGGAGATTGTATTGGGATACGGGGCTTATAAAAAAAAGAAGGGCTTGCTCAACAAATTGGTTCGGTTTGATGCATTTCACACAGCCATTCAATATTTATCTTTTGCGTTAGCAGGGAAGCCATACATGGGGGTTGGCAGAAATTTAGCGTATAAAAAAGAATTGTTCTTCAAACAAAAGGGATTTGCAGCACATCATCATATTCCTGGAGGGGATGATGACCTCTTTATCAATGCGTGTGCTACTTCAAAAAATACAGCAATTGTAATAGATAAGGATGCTTTTACACTTTCCTCACCTCCCAAAACTTGGAAGGAATGGATGTCTCAAAAAAGGAGGCACAATGCGACTGGAAGGTATTATAAATTCAAGCACAAGTGGCTGCTAGGTTGGTATTTGTTTACACATGTGGTTTTTTATCCCCTTTTGATATGCAGTTTTTTTACATACGACTGGAAGGTTGTTTTAGGAATTTTTGCTACAAGATTCGTGATTCAATTCATCGTATTTTATTTGGCCATGAAAAAACTTGGTGAAAAAGATTTGTATCCATTTTTTTGGTTGTGGGACCTATGGATGTTTTTTTATTATATTTATTTTATGTCAGCAATATGGAAAAAGCCCAAGCCTCATTGGAGTTAATTAGTAAGTATTTTGCAGATTTTTCGGAACATCAGCTGAATCAACTAACCATGCTTCATGATTTGTATGGTGAGTGGAATGAAAAAATCAATGTCATTTCGAGAAAGGATATTGATTCTTTGTACCAAAAACATGTGTTGCATTCATTGGCTATAGCTGCACAGTTTCCATTTTCTAATGGATTGGACATTGTTGATATTGGCACTGGAGGTGGATTTCCTGGAATTCCGCTTGCCATTTTCTTTCCCGAAGTGAATTTCTACTTGTCTGATTCGATAGCCAAAAAAATCAAGGTTGTTACAGAAATTTCATCAGCGTTGGGATTGAAGAATGTGGAAGCTCACCACGGAAGGGTAGAGTCCATCAAGGGACGAAAGTTTGATTTTGCCGTTTCACGCGCTGTAGCCCCGTTGCAAGAATTGTGGAAATGGGGCAAACCTTTGATCAGGAATGAACGAAAATTGGAAGACTATAAAAATGGATTGATTTGCTTGAAGGGTGGTGATTTGACAGAGGAGATTGCCGCGTCAGGGCTCCGACCTCATAGTATTGAGATTAAGTCTTTTTTTCAAGAGGATTATTTTACGGAAAAATTCATTCTGTATGTCCCCATCTGATTTTATCGTTTTAATTGAATTAGTTTCAATACTTTGTTGGATCAATTGCTGCATAGTATTTCAAATTCATTAAAAGGAAACGATGAATGACCATAGCCATGATATTCGGGTTTGTATAGTAGAGGACAATCAGTTCATCAAATTGGCACTTGAGCAAATTGTTGCCAATGCCGAGGGTTATGATTTGGTAGGGTCATTTGAGTCTGGCGAGCTTGCTGTTGAAGGTATCCCTCAAGTTTTGCCAGATGTTGTTTTAATGGACATCAACATGGGAAAGATGAATGGAATTGAAGCCGTTCGAATTTTAAAGGCGAAATGTCCAGAAATTCTTTTTATGATGTGTACCGTTTATGAGGACGATGAAAAGATTTTTGAGGCTTTGTCGGTGGGTGCTAACGGCTATATTTTGAAGAAGACAAAACCTGCAGATTTATTATTGGCGTTGAAGGATCTTTATCATGGTGGGTCTCCAATGTCTAGCCAAATTGCAAGCAAGGTTGTGGCTAGTTTCAGAAAAAAAGATGAATTAAAAAAAGAAGAGATTGAAAATTTATCTGCGCGAGAATCTGAAATCCTAGAACACCTTGTAAAAGGAAATTTATATAAGGAAATAGCAGCGAAATTAGAAATCTCGCAAGAAACGGTTCGTAAGCATGTTTACCATATTTATAAAAAACTTCATGTTAACAACAGAGTGGAAGCATTTCATAAATATTATGGAAACTCTAAAAATGGAGGGTAAATCTTTTATAAAGAATTTAGAAATTCTTTTACTCGTAAAATTTGCAAGTCAGTTTCTGCAATTGCTGCCATCAGTTCCTCATCTTGTTCAGAAATCAAATTGCCGTCTTTTTTTCTGCGTGACAAGTTCTCATATTGTTTGACCAATTTATCTAGTTCAAATATGATGAGGCTTGGTCTTATCTTATGGAGGTTGAACTGAAAATCATCTACAGACTCATTGTTGATTAAATCAGAAATGCATCTTCTGAAAGTGTCGAACTCACTTACAAAAATGGTAGCGATCCTGCGATTCAACACAGGGTCCATGCCGGTCATGTTATTTAATCTTTTGAAATTCATTTTGTTGGCTATATATTAAACATTCATTATATGGATTTATTGTATAAATACATAGATTAGGTAAAAATATGTACAAAGATTCAGTAGTTATGTTATTTATGTGAAAACAATGTAAGAATAACTAGTTTAAGTAGTGGTTTAAATTTCCTCATAGAAATCAGCTGTTGCATCTAAAAAATATCTTTGAAAAACAATTTTTTCTTTTATGGGTCTTTTATTCATGTATCATGTTTTTTTTAGTACTCTTAAAATAATGATGATTGTTTAATAAACTGATAATGTCTTCATCCGTGAGTTGAGAAAAATCCTGATAATAGGAACCTATCCCCCAAAAAGAAGCTGGCTTTTGTAGGCATAATATTTCATCTGTCTCCTCTGATAAAAAATCAAAGGATGATAAACTACACACGGGAACTGAAACAATTAATTTACCTGGCTTATTTTTTTTTATTTCCTTGATGGCTAATTTCATGCAATAACCCGTGGCAATTCCATCATCAACCAAGATTACTGTATTTCCTTCTATTTCCTTTGGCACGATTTGGTGGTTAAAAATCAAAACCATTTCTTTGATTCTTTTTCGTTCTTTTATAACAGTTTCTTGGATATAGCCTGCGTCAACTTGTACTGTATCAGCTATTATTAGATCGGTTAGACTAACCGCACCTATTGCATATTCTTCATTTATCGGATGACCTATTTTTCTGATCATGATGAGTTTTAATGTGCTTTTAAGGGCACTTGCAATGGGTATTGCTACTGGCACCCCTCCTCTTGGTAAGGCAACAACAATTGCATTCTTCAATGATTTTTTATAAAGTATGTTTGCTATTTCAATCCCTGCAGATTCCCTGTTAAAAAAGAGCATGATTGATATTTTTATTCTTTTTCAAACCTGCCTGTTTTCTCGTTGATTCTAATTTTAAACATAACAGGTTTTATTCTGTTTTCGTCTGGCAAATCAGTTCCAGGC
>JBILHX010000027.1:0-30081 GCA_044350285.1 Chitinophagaceae bacterium
TATGCTATGAATGAGTTAAAAGAAATTCAGCATCAATTTTTAATAATTTATGTATTCCTTTTAAAAAAACTACATCAGGTTTTCTTTTGCCTGAAAGAATTTCAGAAACCTTAGAAGGTGAAAATTCAAGTAGTTTTGCCAAAGTTGATTTTGTCATTTTTTGTTCAAATAATTTAAATTCAACCATTTCAGGAATAGTTTTTGGATTTTTAATCAATCCCATACCAAGCTCATCATTTTCATATTTCTCAGCAGCTTCAGCCATTACTGAGAGTTTATTTAATTCTTCTTCAGTAAGTGATTGCTCTCCTTTATTCATCAAATCATACACTTGCACCATTGTTTGGTGATATTCCTTTTTTGAACTGATTTTATATTTCATTTCTACCTTTTTTTATAGTTTACTGATTTAGCGTTCAATTTATTGTAGTCATTATGTGTGCCAATAAAAAGTATGAATACCGTCCGTACTTTAAAAATTATTAGCGCAATCAACCTAAAATGATTGCCTTTTAAGTCAAACACATATCTATCGTTTCCAACCGAATCAACAGTGTTGAAACTTATTTTCATCTCAGAAAAACTTTTCCAATTTGCAGCACAAGTTTGACTATACCATTTTAAGATAGCATCTTTTGACTCAGGATATTTTTCAATAAAGTCCATCAAAATTGCCTTTGACAAAACAACCACAGAATATTTTTTGTAAAATTAGAAATAAATTCTAAATATTGGAATTTATTTCTGTATTTATCTTCCACTATTTTTAGGTATACATTTTTATCCCCCCCCATGCAACAGTTTCTTTCATTCCTTTGTCAAGCAAGTAATCAGCATCATGAGTGACCAAAACGAATTGATAAAACAAGTTTTGCAGGGAAATGCAAAGGCTCAAAAAGAACTGTATGACACACATGCAGAAATTATGTTGGGTGTATGCTACCGCTATAGCAGGTCTCTAGCTGAAGCTGAAGACATGCTCCAAGAAGGTTTTGTCAAGGTATTCAGAAACCTAAAACAATACAAGGGCACAGGTGATTTGGGCGCATGGATCAGGAGAATCATGGTGAACACCATCATCAATGAAATCAGAAAAAGAAAAATCACGTTTACTCCTCTTGATGCAAATGCAGAACTTGAAAATCAACTACATGCAAATGGAGTTGAAATTTTTCTGACAGCAAAAGAAATTGCGGAGTTGATTAAAAAACTGCCTATTGGATATGGCATTGTATTCAACCTACATGCCATAGAAGGATACTCTCATCAAGAGATAGCGGATATCCTCAATATCAAGGCTGTAAGTGTGCGGTCCCAATACCAAAGGGCTAGAAATCAATTAATCACGTGGATTGAAAAGGAAAATTCATCCTTAGCCAACAAAACTGTTGAACATGGAAAATAAAATATTTGAACGGACAATCGACGAAACGATGGTTGGATTTAGGTTGAAACCAAGTGATTTGGTATGGAGTCAAGTGGAAAAAAGAATCCAACAAGAGAAGAAAAGAAGGGCTTTTTTTTGGTGGATTTTTGTAGGAATGGTCATGGCTGGAGCGGGGATTCAATATTTTACTTCGAACGAAAATGAATTTCAACCAACATCGAGTAGTACCATTTCTTCTCCAATTTCAAATCAAAAATTAAATATATTCACTGAAAATCATAGGTCATCTTCTGATACTGAAAATGAGTTGAATCAGCTTCAGCAAACTGTTCCAAGTGTATCAGAAACAAGAAAAAAACAGATATTTCAAAAAGATGACATTGAAGTTGAGCGTAGCAATTTTGTTTCAAATGAAATTGATAATTCTATTACTCAAACGCCACAAGAAAATTTCATACACACGGCAAATATTGACAGGAAGATGGTTTCAGCGAATCCGCAAGGGTTAGATACCATCATTATTCGCGAATGTGAAGAATTGGGAACCAATAGTTCTGCATCAGTCAACAAGAATATTATTGATAGACAATGGAACTTCAATGCACACTATTCCGGTCATGGTACAGGCGATCTTACAGGGACAAAATTAGAATTTGGATACGAAAAAAGGTTTGGGAAAAGATATGGCTTCTATAACAACCTTGGAATGACAATACATTCTGGAAAGGAGTCTTTCTCAAGCAACAACAATGTATCTCAACTCAATGCACGTTATAATACCATGCAATATGTGACTACAGGTATTCAAACTTCACCTACTTTTTACCGATACTCCAAAAGGGGTGATGTGAAGATCGGTGCCGGAATGGTGGCAAGATTTCAAACGAGCTCCATGCCAAGTACTTATTCAATTTCTCCGCAACCTGCTGGGCAGGGAACATTTATAACAAGTATCCGTGAAATACAACCCAATTCTTTTTCACTAGGATATTTGATAAGTGTTGAATTGCATTTGATTTCCATTAAGAAAACAGACCTTGGATTTCAACTGTTTTTTCAAAATGATACAAGGGGTGATGTGATAACTGGTTTTGGGCTCTCTCTTCAAAACAAATTCAAAAAACAGGACTGATATGAAAAAAAGAAGCTGTTACAATAAAATTATAAAGGGCATCATTTTGGGAATGATAGCCGCTTTTTTGCAATTGCAGGGATATTCACAGAAAAGTAAAGCAGTCAGATTTCCTGAAAGAAAAATTGGACTAAGCATTGGGTTCTCACATCATCAAAAACAATCGATTGGTGGTCTATCTATTGAAGCAGGACAGGAGATTAAACTATCGAAAAAATTGTCGATTTATAATAATTTTGGATTTACCATGCACAGTGGCATTGAGCCAAAACAAGACCTGGTGCTTTCATCTTTTTCAGGTAATACTTCACAAGATCCCTCATTCAAAACAGCAGCATTTAGATTTGTAACTGCAGGGATACAATCATCTCCTGTGCTTTTCTTGAACCTAAGATCCGAAAAAATTAAACTGGGGATTGGTCCGTTATTGCGTTATCAAACTACTTCATGGTCATCTGATTATGAGTTCAACTTGGTCAGTAGGCAATTATCAACTATAACTTTGTTTACCACAAACTATGTCATCAAACAAATACAACCACATACACTATCTGGTGGGGGAAGAATGATGTTAGATGTACAAATAGCCAAGATTAAAAAAATCGAGGCAAGAGCAGTATGCAGCTATCAGGTTGATACCAATGGAGATTGCATAGCAGGACTTGGGATCAAACTTCAGCGAGCATACAAGAAACTCAATTGACGATTTTATCGCACTTTCGATTATTGCATATTCAGCAATTTACATGACTGCTTTTCTTATAAAGCTTAATGCACAACTATAGTTAGAAAAACTTAAGTTTGTGGGTTATTCCCCTCACCTTCTCTCGAAGAGGAAGGTGAGGCTTGCTCTTGTTAATAAAGCATCCCCGTCCCCTTCGGGAGACGGGGATGGGAAGAGAAATATACATCAACCATCATAAATCGATATTATTCCATGAATTATATTTTTCTCAGCGTTTTATTTGTCCTCAATGCATTTGTAGGCAGATCGGAACATACCAATGACAAGTTTCCAAAAGGTAACAATCATGCAACCAAGCAACAACGTAATTTAAGTTTAACCGTTACAGTTTCACCAAATATAAAATCATCATTTGTTTCAGGAGGCAGGCTGCTCCTGCATCTCACAAAAAAAAATGAAAAAACTCCGCGAAATAATTCAGAAATAACCATTGGATTTACACCTTCAAATTGGAATCCATCAACTGCAATTTCATTCAGTACAAAAGACATTGGTGTATTGACAAACAAGTTTGAAAAGTTAAATGATGTTGATACGGGTAAGTACTATTATCAAGTTGTTTACAAGCAAAATATCGATGATGGAAATGAAAATGTTGAAGGGAATCTTTTCAGCAATGTTGATTCATTTCAACTGAATCAATCAAGAAAAATACAGTTGAATTTAAGACTGGATTCAATCATATCCCCAACAACCATCATCAGCCATAAATATGTGCGAAGCATTGTGATGAAGAGTGCATTATTGTCTGCTTTTTCGGGACATCCACGTTACCTGAAAGCCGCAGTGTTACTGCCTTCTAGCTATTACGAAGATTCATTAAAATCTTACCCCATTTGTTATCGTGCACCTGGATTAAACGGACGATACAATGCCGTTAATAACATGGTAACAAGAAAGGATTTTGCAGATTGGTGGTTTACCAAAGAAGCTCCACAGGTTATTTATGTTTTCCTCGATTCGCAAGGTCCTTTTGGTGATACCTATCAGGTTGATTCTGAAAATAACGGTCCATGTGGACAGGCCCTCACAGAAGAGTTGATTCCACGAATCGAAAAGATGGTCAACTACAACCCTTCAACAAAAAAAAGATACCTCGCCGGTGCTTCAACAGGCGGATGGGTAGCCATGGGGTTGCAGGTTTTTTATCCTGATTTCTTTGATGGCACTTGGGCGTATAGTCCCGACCCCATTGAATTCTCTCATTACGGGTTGATCAACATTTATGAAGATGAAACTATTTTTTACAACAAGTTTGGATACTTACAACCGGGAAGAAGAACAACTTTCGGTGAACCCACACTTTCGATGAAAGATTGGATCAATGGAGAAAATGTAAACAGCAGAACCAATGATTATAGGGTTTCAGGTGGACAATTTGGGGCATACAACGCGGTATTTGGACCGAAAGACGCAGATGGATTGCCATCAATGATGTTTGATCCATACACAGGAAAAATTGACCATGCCATCGCGAAGCAATGGGAAAAATATGATTTGAAAAAAGTACTTGAAAAAAACTGGACAGTACTCGGTCCGAAGTTGCAAGGAAAAATTTGGATATGGACGGGAGACATGGATGGACTTTATTCCAATGTATCAACGAGGGTGTTCAAAGCATTTATGGATTCAACAAAAAATCCAGCATCCGATGCAAAGATTTCATTCACTGCCATGGCTGGACATACGCAAGAATGGAATGACAAGAATGTGTTGATGATGGTAGCAGAAAAAGCAAAAAAATAAAGAAAATAAATCAATTGATTGACATGAAAAAACTTTTCAAAGTATTGCCAATATTGGCTTCTATGTTTTTAGGATTTACTGTTGTTCAAGCGCAGCAGAGTAATAAAATTTGGTTAGATGATCTTGTGATTCAAACCTATTCTGAAGGCATTCCTGGGGTGAATGCTAAAATGAACGGCGGCGGTGATAGCATAAGAATTGCTGGTCAAGTTTTTAAACGTGGAATTGGTGTCCAGGCAACCAGCATCATGTCATTTTACCTGAAAGGAAACGCTACCGAGTTTTCAGCTACTGTCGGTGTGGATGACCAAGGAAATAAATTTTTACCCCATCAGTTTTATTTGGTGGCGGATGGAAAAGTTTTGTTTGCAAGTGGAGACATGAAATATGGTGACAAACCAAAATCTTTCAAAGCAGATTTAGGTGGTGTAGAACGCATGGGATTGCTTGTAAAGGTAAACGACCAAGGGTATACCAAAGTTTATTCAAATTGGGCTGATGCACAGATCACCATGATAGGAGATACAAAGCCGATGAATACACCCAATCCAGGTGAAAAATACATCCTCACGCCAGCGCCTGCAAAAACTCCAAGAATCAATACAGCGCCTGTTTTTGGGGTAACACCAGGCAATCAGTTTTTATTTACCATCGTGGCAACGGGAGAAAAACCAATGCAATTTTCGGCAGATCATTTGCCTAAGGGATTAAGCTTGGATGCAGCAACTGGAATCATTACAGGAAAAGTGATAGAGAGAGGGAATCATGTGGTGATGTTATCTGCAAAAAATAAATTCGGAAAAACACAAAAATCATTGAGGATAAAAGTTGGCGATACCATTTCCTTAACGCCTCCTATTGGATGGAATGGATGGAATTCGTGGGCAAGACAAATTGATGGTGGAAAAGTGCTTGCATCTGCCAAAGCCATGGTGAACATGGGGTTGAAAGACCACGGATGGAATTACGTGAACATAGATGATGCTTGGCAAGGAAACAGGGCGGGTAAATACAACGCGATGCAAGCCAATGAAAAGTTTCCCAACTTCAAGGGGATGATAGATGAAATTCATGGGATGGGATTGAAACTTGGGGTTTATTCAACACCATGGATCACGAGCTATGCGGGATATATCGGCGGTTCTTCTAATTTCGAAGATGGTGCTTTCCCTGATTCTGTCAAAAACAACAAGCGCTCATTTAGGTATATCGGAAAATACCGATTTGAAAAAGAAGATGCCCTTCAAATGGCGGAGTGGGGTGTTGACTTTTTAAAGTACGACTGGCGTCTTGAAGTCCCATCTGCTGAAAGAATGTCCATTGCGTTGAAAAATTCAGGCAGAGACATCATTTACAGCCTGTCAAATTCCGCTCCATTCAAGGATGTTAAGGATTGGGTAAGGGTTTCAAACATGTACAGAACAGGGCCGGATATACGCGACAGTTGGCATGGGCTTTACCATTGCACATTCACATTGGATAAGTGGGGACCTTATGGTGGACCGGGGCATTGGAATGATCCGGATATGATGATTCTAGGAAATGTTACAACAGGAACAGACATGCATCCAACAAGGCTCACGCCTGATGAGCAATACAGTCACATCAGTTTGTTTGCATTGTTGTCTGCACCCTTGCTGATCGGTTGTCCAATTGAACAGCTAGATGCTTTTACACTGAACTTGTTGACCAATGATGAAGTGATTGAAATTGACCAAGATCCTTTGGGAAAATCAGCTAGGTTGATTTCAGATGAAGGTGGCGTTCAAACCTGGTTGAAACCCATGGAAGATGGATCCTATGCCGTTGGTTTTTTCAACACTGATAATTATGGAAAAGCGCCTCAATCTTTTTTCCGTTGGGGGACTGAAAAACCAAAGAATTTCAATGCCACATTTGCAAAGCTAGGATTGAAAGGAAAGTGGCGTGTGCAAGATGTTTGGCGTCAGAAAAACATGGGGGCGAAAGAGACTTCATTTACCACAACAATCCCACATCATGGAGTGATGATGTATAGACTTTACCCAATCAAATAAAAATCATATCATGAAAAAAATATTATTTCTTCTTTGTCAGGTCGTTTTATTTTCGCTGCATTCAGTTGCCCAACAAAAAAATATTCCAGCTTTGCTCACATCAAAAGATGGAAAAAATATTTCATCTGTGAAGCAATGGGAAAAGAGTAGACGCCCTGAAATACAGGCCCTTGTTGAGTCTGAGATGTATGGAAAAGTTCCAGCTGAAATGAAAATAGCGGAGGTTACTATCCTTGATCAAGATGACCAAGCTATCAATGGCAAGGCAATCCGTAAGCAAGTAAAGTTGACGTTTCGAGGAAACGAAAAAGAATTGAGTGTTGAAATGTTGATGTACTTGCCCAAGGGGTTGAAATCATATCCAACATTTTTGGGATATAATTTCGGTGGAAACCAGATTGTTTACAACGATACTGCCATCCACATTGCGAAAGAATGGAATGGCGCTGCAAGACCACGCGGTGTAGAGACTGCCAATTGGGAAGTGGAAAAATTGATCAATGCAGGATGTGGTGTTGCCACCATGTATTATTGGGACATTGCGCCAGATAGGGAAGATTTTTCAATAGGCATTTATCCGTTGATGTACAAACAAGGACAAACACAGCCTGCATCCGATGAGTGGGGATCGCTCGCTGCCTGGGCCTGGGGATTGTCGCGCGCACTGGATTATTTAAAAACCGACAAACAAGTTGATGGCAATAAAGTGATTGTACTCGGACATTCGCGCTTAGGCAAAGCTTCATTATGGGCTGGTGCATTAGACCAGCGATTTGCCGCTGTGATTTCAAACAATTCAGGGTGTGGAGGGGCATCAATCTACCGTGATAAAGCGGGAGAGACCTTGTTGAAAATGAACAACAGATTTCCACGTTGGACCGCCAAAAATTTCAAAAAATATACAGAACATGAAGAACTGTTGCCATTTGATCAGCACATGGTATTGGCGATGGTAGCGCCGCGTCCATTGTATGTAGCAAGCGCTTCAGAAGATGCCTGGGCAGATCCAAAAAATGAATTCAAGTCAGCTTTATTGGCATCAGATGTGTATCATTTGTATGGATTGAAAGGCATTGAGTCTGATGTTTTTCCTGCTTTGAATACACCTGTTGGCGCAACTGTTTCATACCATATCAGAAATGGCAAGCATGATATTTTAGCGTATGATTGGGATCAATATATTGCGTTTGCGAAGAAATATGTAATGCCTCGTTTGAAATAAGGATAAATTCAGGGTGTAAAAAACGAAGCAGTTCAACTATTTGCATCTCAAAAGTGAGCAACATTTGAGATGCAGAAAACGAAAAATTGTTTTTCCCCAAATTGAGGTAAATGTTATTTGGACTGAATAAGTTAGTTTTCAATTAGTAAGAAATTATTGAATAACCATCTTGCTAAAGAAGGGAATGAAACGGTTACACATTGTAACCAGTTGAAAATGAAAAACGAAGATGGTAAATTTGCGTGTGTCCGATGTAGCCATTCAAAAAAGAAAAAGAATGAGAAATTTAGAGTCTTTCCCATCCGAAAAGCACTTAGCGGTAGAAATAAAAAAGCTAATTGATCAAAGCAGACAAGAGGTATCAGTGGCGGTTAATTCTGCCATTACGATGCTGTATTGGCAAGTGGGCAAGCGCATTAATGAAGAGATTCTTCAAAATCAACGGGCAGAGTATGGAGAGCAAATTGTTCAGGAATTATCAACGCAACTGACTATTGAATACGGTAAGGGATGGAGTAAACGCCAATTACATCATTGCATTCGCTTTGCAGAAATTTTTCCTGCAGTTGAAATTGTGCACACACTGTGTACACAATTGAGCTGGTCACATTTAAGGTTGATTATTGCTTTGGAAGAACCCCTTAAAAGAAAATTTTACATAGAAATCTGTAAAATAGAAAAATGGAGTGTTCGAACTTTTCAAGAACGCATCAATTCAATGCTTTATGAGCGAACTGCTATCAGCAAAAAGCCAGAAATCACCATACAGAATGATTTGGACTTGCTGAAAAACGCTCAGCAAATCTCACCAGATTTGGTTTTTCGAGATCCTTATTTTCTTGATTTTTTGGGATTAAAAGATAGTTATTCTGAAAAAGATTTAGAAACATCTATTTTAGTAGAACTTCAAAAATTTATCATTGAATTGGGGTCTGACTTTGCATTTATGTCACGCCAAAAAAGAATAACAATAGATAATGATGATTATTATATTGATTTGCTTTTTTATCATAGAAGGTTAAAATGTTTGGTAGTTATTGAACTAAAACTAGGGAAGTTTGAAGCAGCTTACAAGGGACAGATGGAGCTATACCTTCGTTGGTTAGAAAAGTATGAAATGGTTGAAGGCGAAAACTGTCCAATAGGACTAATCCTCTGCGCCTATAAAAATGAAGAGCACATTGAGTTGCTACAATTAGAAAAAAGTAATATTAAAGTAGCCGATTATTTAACTCAATTACCTGACATGAAAATTTTGGAAAGAAAACTACATCAAGCAGTACAACGTGCAAAAAATAAATTAATTATGGATGAGTAAAATTGTCATTTTACCCACCATCCACCCTCCCAAACATTCAACTAAAAACTATTAAACAGTGTACATGAAAGTGAAGTTAATTCCAGTGATTTTTTTATGTGTGTTGCAGCTTGCTGCTTTCTCACAAGCGAAAAATAAATACGTGATTCCTGCTGTTCCAAATCCGGAAATTCGGATGGAAAATTTAAAACAACAATGGAACGCATTGCACCAAAGTACACCCAGGCTTGGTGTTCGCGATTGTTTTCTATTTTTACTGGATGCGCTTGATACAAAATTCTTAACACAAGAGGAATTGTTGTGGACCATCAACCTAGTAAAAACTCGGGTGATCACAGACAGCACAAAACCTTCTTATGGTAACATGTATTGGGGTTGGAATGAAACGGGAGGTGATGTTGGTGATGGAAACAACGTGGAGTTTTGTGTGCAGTATGGTATACTCATCAAATTGCTTTTCAACAATCGATTGTCTGAAGATACAAGGGCCTCTCTTGATGAACTTTTTGCCATGACCTTGAAAGGCGTCAGAAGGCAACCTGTTCGAATCTCCTACACCAATATATATTTGATGCGTTGTTGGAATTTCATTGCACTCGGACAAGCATACAACAATGCTTCCGTTGTTGAAGAAGGTCGAAAGGCATTTGATATTTGGTTGAAGCATGTTGCCAATTATGGCAACAGAGAATATGATAGTCCAACCTATTCTGGTGTTGACATAGAATCACTTTTGTTGATGGTTCAATTTGCTAAGGATGCTGACATCCATCAAAAAGCTACAGATGCATTGGAGTTTTTTCTGACTGATATTGCGGCTCATTACAATTTATTGGGAGGATTTTTAGCAGGTGCTCATAGCCGAGATTATAACCGTGTTTTTGGTCGTGACTTGCTAGAAGAAAAATACATCAATCCATTGTTAGGAAGAGAAAATAAAAACAACCAACTATTCAATCAAATTTGCTACTCTATTTTAAAGGAGAGAGGGTTGAGTAAATTCCAACAAACACTGATGGATAAACCCAATCGTTTTATTGAACAACGTTGGGATAGTTTGCCGCATACTTTTACAACAGATTATCATGGTAAGAAATTCTCGATAGCCTCTTCCAGTCAGTATTACAGTCCAGACGACAAATCATTTGTGATGTATCTCAACAGCAAAAAAATTCCTGAGATGCCCAACATTGTGTATGTCATGGAAGGACGCAATGACCATTATGGAACATGGGGTGCAACCGGTATGGGTGACAAGATGAAGCATTTGATGCCCCCAAATTATCCATCCAACGGAGGTTGGGGAAAGACAAGACATTTGATGCCGTTCATGCAAGCCTCTCAAAACAAGAATGAATTTGTGATGTTGGTGAGTGGAGAAAAAGACCACAATTGCATTTATGATTATGTCAATTCAACAGTATTGCTTCCCAACTATTTTGATCAGCTTTGGTTTGGGAATACCCGCATCATGCAACGGGCTGTAGGTACTGAAATTCCACTTGATTCAACAAATACATTTTTTGCAAAATTTGAAGATGTAGCCATCGCCATTAAAGTTCTCTACAGCAATGCTGAGAATACTGAGAAAGCAACCTTGTACAACGATGGTTTCAAATACAATTCCAACAGAGAAGCATTTAACTTGGTACACAATGAAGCGTTGAGGCTAACATTAAAGCATCCAAACAATGGAAAAGCAAACATCGTGATGTGGTGGAAAGCAGCTGAAGGAATTGATACGGATGCAAAGTTTCAAGCTTTTAGAAACTCAGTGTTGGATGCACCTGTTTCAATCACAGATGCAAACAATGTTCTTGATGTATCTGTTCAAACAACATCAGGAAAGCTCGGATTAAAAGCTGACCTTAATAAGAAAGTTAGGTTGGATTATTACAACCCAAATCCATTGAATAGAAATATTTTATTTAATATTGATGGAGTTGATGTTGGGAAAAAAATAATGGGAAAATATAAATAACGATAAAAGTTTCTGATGAAAATATATTTGGTTTCGCTAGCAATTTGTTTTTCAAGTGTTGTACATGCACAACAAAAGGATTTAGAACTTTGGTATAAACAACCTGCTGCAACCTGGACGGATGCATTGCCAATAGGCAATGGAAGAATCGGTGCAATGGTCTATGGCAATGCTTCTCATGAAATAATTCAGTTGAATGAAGAATCTGTTTGGGCTGGTTCTAAAATGAACAACAACAATCCAGAAGCAAAGGCACACCTTCCGGAAATTCAAGCGGCAATTTTCAGAAAGGATTATAAAGAAGCGTTGAGCTTGTCAAAAAAATACATGATCGGCACGCCTCCGAATGTAAGGTCATACCAGCCGTTGGGAAATCTTTTTGTTGATTATCAATGGAAATCCACTCCAACAAATTACCGCCGATCACTCAACATCAACAATGGGATTTCAACAACATCATACAGCGTTGATGGAAACAATGTTGTTCAGGAAGCATTTGCATCAGCACCAAATGATTTGTTGATTGTGAGAATCAAAGCTGATAAACCGATTGATTTCTCGTTGCTTTTATCAAGGGAATTCAGTGGTGACAATGAAGTGAAAGACAAAAGAAAAAAAGTACAGCTGCCCACTTTGTTGAGGTATGAAAACAAGTATCAAACAGAAAAAAATATCGCATCTTTCACTGGACAAATAATCGATCAGGAATCGATAAACCAAGGTGCTGGCGGTAAACACATGCGTTACGCAGCGGCGATGAAGATCTTGTCAATCAATGGAAAATCAACTTCATTTTCATCAGACACAAGTGTTGGTTTCAACATCAGCAATGCACGAGAAATTGTTTTGTTGATAACAGGCGCAACAGATTATGATGTTGAAAAATTGGATGTGGATCCATCAATAGATCCACTGGTTAGTTGCATGAAAATATTATCAAAAGCATCCAACCAAAAATATCCTGCATTAAAAAACATTCATGAAACTGACCACCGTAGTGTATTTGAGCGAATTCGATTTTCTTTGGGGGATGAAAAAAATGAATTGATTCCAACGGATGAGCGTTTGGCAAAAGTGAAAGCAGGTGGCACAGACAATGGCTTGATTGCATTGTATTACCAGTACGGAAGGTATTTGTTGATGGGTTCATCAAGGCTTCCAGCCAAGCTTCCAGCGAATCTACAGGGAATATGGAATGACCTGTATGATGCACCCTGGAACGGCGACTTTCATACCAACATCAATCTACAAATGAATTATTGGCCAGCGGAATCCGGCAACCTTTCTGAGACATCTGTGGTGTTGTCTAAGTTCATGCAAAAGCTTGTTGTTCCGGGAAGTGAAACCGCAAAAGAGATGTATGGGGCAAGGGGTTGGACCTTGCATCATCTGACTGATCCATTTGGCAAAACGGCTGTAATGGATGGGGTTTGGGGCATCACACCAATGGATGGACCATGGATGACATTCCCAGTATATGATCATTTTGAGTTTACGCGCGACACTAATTTTTTGAAGACGATTGCCTATCCAATGATCAAAGGTTCGGTAGAATTTGTGTTGGATTTTTTGGTGAAATCACCAGAAGGTTATTTGGTTACCAATCCATCCCATTCACCTGAGAATTCTTTTTTTGTACCAGGGACAGATAAAAAGCAAAAGTCACAGATGACCTATGCGCCAACGGTTGATATACACATCATCAATGCATTGTTCAACAATTTCATCAGTGCCTCAGAAATTTTGGCACAAGAAAAGGAGTTGGTGGTGAAAGTAAAGGCTGCACAGAAGATGTTGCCACCGCTGAAAATCGCTGCCAATGGCACTTTGCAAGAGTGGATAGAAGATTATGAAGAGACTGAAATTGGGCATCGACATATTTCACATTTGTTGGGATTGTATCCGTTGAATTTGATTTCGCCAAAGGATCCAGCATTTTTTGAAGCAGCAAAAAAGACCTTGGCCAGAAGATTATCCAGCGGCGGCGGACATACTGGATGGAGTAGGGCATGGATCATCAGTTTGTATGCAAGGTTGTTAGAACCAGAAAAAGCGCTGGAAAACATCAATGCCTTGTTGGCAAAAAGCACCCACAACAATTTATTCGACACGCATCCACCGTTTCAAATTGATGGAAATTTCGGAGGAGCAGCAGCCATTGCAGAGATGATTTTGCAATCACAAAACGATGAGTTCCAACTGTTGCCAGCATTGCCCGCTGTTTGGAAATCAGGATCGATGCATGGAATCAGGGCAAGGGGGGCCTGTACATTGGATATTGATTGGAAAGAAGGCAAACTCCAACAAGTGAAGGTGAAGTCAGACAAAGGCGGAAAATTCACCTTGCATTATCAATCCATCACAAAAACCATCACCTTTAAAGCAGGCGAAGCAAAGTTGTTCGACGGCAATTTAAAGTGATTGATTTTTTAATTGCACCTCAACCCCCTCAACTTTCTAAACTATCTAAACTCCTTCAACCTCTTCAACCTCTTCAACTTCTTCAACCCCTTCAACTAACTTCAACCATGCCCAACTCATTTCTCCGCATATTCCTTCTCGCATTATTGCTATCAAGCACCGCTTTCTCCCAAGATAAAACCAACAAACCACTAGTAAAGCTAAACGTCAACTGGCCGGAATATCTTTCAAGGCATGATATGCTTTGGAACTCCATGCCTGCTGATTATTTTGAAGGCCCCTTTGTCGGAAATGGATTGTTGGGCACCATCGTTTTTAAAGACAAGCTTCAAGCCAATACTTTGAGGTTTGAAATTGGTCGCTCTGATGTGTACGACCACCGCGGCATGGACATGGCAGCAGCTCACTATCGAGGAAGAATTCCAATCGGACAATTGCTGTTAACTACCTCAGGTGAAATCATCAGCACAAACATGCGGACCGACCTATGGAATGCTGAAATCAGGGGTGAAATCAACACATCTAAAGGAGTTATTTCTTTCCGTTGCTTTGTCCCAACCGGAGAAGATGTCATCGTGCTGAATGTAAACACCTCATCAAATGAAAAAAATGCTCGCTGCTATTTTCGTCCACAACAGGCAATAAGCTCAAGATATTTAGAGCAACCGTTGCGCGACAAAGGCTTTGTGTACGAAGCCAATCCTCGCTTCACTGAGTCAATCATAGACGATGTCAATGTTGCCATTCAACCACTCGCCATCGGGGATGATTATGCTACTGCTTGGCATGAAAAAAAACATTCAGACAGCACAAGAACGGTGATGGTTGCTGTTGCAAACAGGTGGGCCGTCTTGCATAAAGCCGCCACTGGATCTGCTTTTGATGCGGTTGCTTCTATCAAAAAAGCAGAAAAAAAATCGATAGAACTCATCGAAAAAGTTCACAGAAACTGGTGGCATGATTTCTATCCAAAGAGTTTTGTAACATTTCCAGACCCAAGGTTGGAAAGCTTTTATTGGATTCAACAATACAAACTTGCCAGTGCTACAAGGCCTGATAAACCTGTTATCGATTTAATGGGACCATGGTATAAAACAACAGTGTGGCCTTGTCTTTGGTTGAACCTGAATGTGCAACTCAGCTATTATACAACGGGCATCACCAACCACACGGATCTTGAAGATCCTTTGTATCGATTGATTGAAAAACACCAGGATCAACTGATTCAAAATGTTCCGGAAGAATTCAGGAATGATTGTTCTGCACTGGGAAATCCAGTTGGATTTGACGACATGCGTGCTCCGGTGTTTCTTACCAGCGATAGAAAAAGTGACCGTGAAATGAACATCATTGTGCTTCCTTGGTTGATGCAGCAATTCTATTTGCACAACAGACGCACCATGGATGATGTGAGACTTCGCAATTCGATTTACCCATTGATGAAGCGTGCGTACAACGTGTACATGCGGATTTTATACAAGGGGGATGATGGGCTATACCATATTCCATTTACCTTCTCTGATGAATATGGAAAGGCCAATGAAACGAGCATGAACATTGCATTGGCAAGGTGGGGATTTAAAACCTTGATTGAAGTTTCAAGCCGATTGAAAATCAATGATCCGATGTTGCCGAAATGGAAGGACAGGTTATCTAAAATGGCAGATTATCACATGAATGAAAACGGGATCATGATTGGAAAAGATGTGCCTTTTGCCAAAGCCCATCGGCATTACAGCCACATGCTGGGTATTTTTCCTTTTTATGAAACGAACTTAGAAAACTATGCAGATAAGATACCAATGTTGAAAAAAACAGTGCAACATTTCACCAATTTGGAAGGCGATAATTGCATGTATAAATTTTCAGGAGCATCATCGCTGTGGGCCTCTTTGGGAGAAGGAAACAATGCGCTGAAAATGGTGAAACGCTCAGTGGAAGTATATCCCCGCTATGGATCAATTCCTAAAATACCAACGTGCACCCCCAATACATTTTATTGTGAAAGAGGAAATCCAACCTTTGAATCTCCCATTTCATCATCACGTTCGATGTTGGATATGATGATTCAAAGTTGGGGTGGTGTCATAAGGATATTCCCTGCAATGCCAGATGTATGGAAAGATGCTCAGTTTTTTCAACTCAGAACAGCAGGTGCTTTTCTGGTCAGTGCCAAAAGAGAAGATGGCAAAACGAAATTCCTGCACATTAAGAGTCTTGCTGGTGAGCCTTGCATCATCCAATCTGATTTGCCTTTGAATGTAAACATCTTGGGTGTTCCATCGAATAGACTTCAACATAAAAACGGCAAAATAATGATTGATTTGCGCAAAGGTGAAGAAGCGATTTTATATGTTGGTAAAAAGCCGGAATCCTTTGTGGTTGAGGCTTTGCCAATGGCTAAGGAAGACATGAATCAATGGGGGTTGTAGGTTTGGAGTTTCTTCGCTTCGCTTATAATGACGTCTTTGTAATTCATTGAAAATCAATATATAGTGTATTTTCAATAGCCTGGGGTCCCCAGGCTATTGAAAATGAAGGTTGGAAACAAATCACAAAACGTAATAACCTTTTTTTTAGGGTCGCCCTATAACACATTCAGGATGACAGTTATGACAGCCCTGTCATCCTAAGCGAAGCGAAGGAACTACTTCAAAAACATTTGTGCAAAAGCAAATGCATACCGCCTGCCCAGCTCTCTCTGCCCTGCACTGTTAAAATGCAAATTATCACCCTTGTGATCAAGTCCTTTAGCTCCAATAACAACTGATCTTTTATCTTTTGCTGCATACTGATGCATCACCATATTTATTTTCATAAACTGCTCATGGACCGTCTTGGAAAAGTAGCCTAATTCACCCATCATAATGGGCAATTTCTTTTCGTCAACCTCTTTTCTCATTTTCGCAAACAACGTTTTCAGGTTCTCTCCATAAACCGGAATTCCATTCGCATTGGCATCAGACTCGCCTTGGTGCCAAAGAACCCCTTTGAAAACCCCATGTTTTTTTCCAATTTCAACCATTGACTTGAAATTCGTCCACAACATCACCTCTCTGTGCACAGAATCATCTATCCATTTTATGATTGAACTTCCTCCAACTGCGGTTGGTATCAACAAGATGGTCACGTCTTCCGGTATCGATTGCAACAATGTTCTTGCAAACGACAACCCACAATCGAGTCCAGCCATTTTAGGTTCATAAAAATGAAGCGGCTCTTTCGCCAAGATAATTTCTCCGTCTTGGTTGATGGTTTGAATTCTACGATTGGTTATCGTATCCCCATTAAATGGATTATAGTCAATTGCTCCTCGTCCTGCCATATTCGATTGTCCAGCCATGATGAAAACCCATGTTTTGTCCTTGTCTTGCGCATGTATACCACCGATAATTGCCGAAAAAACCAATAGAAGAATATAATTTTTCATGATAGTTTATACAAATAATGATTTTAAAAAAAGATAAGTGTTTTTTCTAAAACGATTTTTTTCTTGATTTGGTATACAATACTTTGATTATTAATGTTATGGGCAATATTGATGTTCCTGTCAATTAATTCCCTCAACCGAAAACGTTTTCGGAAATTTTAGTGGTTTGATAATCATAGATTCTACTAAAACGATTTAAATCATTTAAATTTATGCACGTTTCTTGAAAAAGCTTATGCTTTCAATAAACCCGTATTTTCATCTAAATATCTTGCCATGAAAAAAATAAATGTGCTGTCCTTAGCATTGGTGGTTTTGTGCTTCTCGTCTCCCCTAAATTCACAATCTTGGGTAGACTCCGTTGACCTCAACGGTCGTGAAGTATTCATGCCGGCGGATAAATACAAGTGGGACTGGGGACAGGCTACTTTCCTGAATTCATTGATTCACCTATACAACTCAAAATCCGAAGCCGATAAAAAAACATATTTCGACTATGTGAAAAAAGCAATGGAAACCACCTCCTCCGTTGCCAATGGCAAGCACCCCAATGCTGTTGCCTCCGCCCACGGAATTGCTTTCCTGGCGCGCATCACCGGAGATAAAAATTACATCAACAAGGCCAATGGCATCTACGCCGATTACCTCAACATCCCACGCGCTTCCAATGGCGGCGTTTCCCACCGCGCTGAAACCGTTGAACTTTGGGATGATACCGTTTACATGTTGAGCATGTTTTTATTGGAAATGTTTCGCTTAACTGGTGATGAAAAATACGTTGCTAATTTCATTGAACAATTTGATGTACACAACAAAGAACTCACCGATAAAAAGACAGGTTTGTGGGTTCATGGTTGGGATGCCGACAGCGTTTTCTATGACGATGGTTGCAGCATTGAAAACTGGCCTGATAAAATCACACACCGCAACGACCAAATCTGGGCACGCGGTAACGGATGGGTTGGCATGGCTCTTTCTGATGCCCTTGAAACCGTTGGCAGATCTTCCAAATTTTGGAAACCCCTAGAAAAGGCTTTTGTCCATTACGTTCAATCAGTAGCGCCATATCAAGATAAGTCAACCGGACATTGGTATCAATTGATAACACTTCCCAATGAACCAAAAAACTATTTAGAAAGTTCCGCCACTGCCATGTATGCCTATACAATCGTAAAAGGACTTCGACTCAATATCCTGAACAAGAAAAAATATTTTCCCATGGTTCAACAATCCTACAACGGTCTGAGGGCCATGAGCATAAGAAATACATCTGGCGCTTACCTTGTGCCAACAAGGGTTTCAGGTGGCACCTGTGTGGGTGACAAAGAATATTACCTCAATAGAAAAATTGGCGAAGGAACCGGGTTCGGATTTGGCTCTTTCATCATGTTCGGATTGGCTTACGAACAATACACTGGCTTGAGAAAATAATCACATCAAAAAATTATCATGCAAAGAAGAAATTTTGTAGCACTCAGTACAACAGCACTTACAGCAATTCCCTTCATGGGATTTTCGTCATTCTCCAACTTGAATGTAGATGGAAACGCGTCTAAGCCAGAATGGTTGGTAAAGGCCATTCGCGACAATGATGCATCGGTAAAAAGTTACGCACCTTCTAAAATAACGGATCCTTCCAATAAATATGTTGGTGGTTATGTTGATTATTCAAACCTCGTGAATGCAGGTCATAACAATGGATTTTTGATCAATGCCTGTGTCGCAATCTCATCCCCAGAATCAACTTATTATCGCTCTCCTCAACTCCTTAAAGATATTGAAGAGGTGATTGCATGCTTGCATGAGCTTCAACACGATGATGGTACCATCGACCTGATTGACACCAACTTCCATTCTACCCCTGATACAGGTTTCATGGTGAGGGTATTGGCTCCAGCTTATGCACTCTTTAAAGCTGCTGCTGTTCAAGGTGCTGAAAAGGCATTAAATTCCTTGGAGCAATTGCTCAAAAATGCAGGAAATGCCTTTGTAAATGGCGGATTGCACACGCCCAACCACCGCTGGGTTGTCTGCGCGGCCCTGACCCAACTCAACCAGCTTTGGCCAGATCCTAGATACACCAAAAGAATCAACCAATGGTTGGCAGAGAAAATCGACCTCGATCCAGATGGTCAGTACACCGAAAAAAGTACCGGCGGATATTCTGGTATCGTAGACCATTGCTTGGTGACCATGTCAATCGGACTCAAGACCCCAGCGTTCTTGGAGCCTGTCAGGAAAAACCTTCAAATGATGCACTATTACCTTCATCCAAATGGGGAAGTGGTGACAGAAGCTTCCAACCGCCAAGACAAAGGCACAGTTGGCAGCATGGATGGCTATTATTATGCATGTCGTTATTTGGCCATTCTCGACAATGATGGCCAAATGGCTGAACTGTGCAGGATCATCGAAAAGAAAAATCCAAATGTGGTTAACGGCAAGTTGATCGAATTTTTGCAGGATGAAATGCTCTGGAAAAACCTGCCTGCTTCAAAACCTTTGTCGGTCAGTTATGCAAAAGCTTTTCCTTATTCGGGTGTAGCCAGAATTCGCAGAAACGAGTGGGATGCCACCATTCTTTCCAACAATGCAGGTTGGCTGACTTTCCACAAAGAAAAAGTGATGCTTCAGGCCATGCGTGTGGCTTCTTCTTTCTTTGGAAAAGGACAATTCCAATCTCATGTAATCAGCCAGGAAGGCGACACTTGGGTATTGAAAAGCAGTCTTGAAGGTGTTTACTATCAACCTTATCCTGCTGATAAAATTCCCGGTGATGGTGATTGGTTGAAGATGCCAAAATCAAACAGAACCCAATCTGAAATTCAACAGCTCAATACGGTCATCAAAATCAAGGAAACAAAAACCGGTCTAGAAATAGATGTTGAAATTACAGGAACAGACCATGTGCCGGTTTCACTCGAACTGATCTTCAGGCCAGGTGGCGTGTTTGCTGGCTTGGAAGAAATTACGCCCAATCAAACCTATGTATTGAAGGGAAAAGATGGAAAATATTCAGTAGATAACCAATCCATTACTTTCGGTCCGGGAAAGGCTGAACACAAACGCTACAACCTCAGGGGCGGACTCCCCGCGATGAATGCACCTTCCGCATATCTTACCGGATCCACTCCTTTCAAACACACTTTATACTTGTCATGATGATCAGATATTTTTTCTTGTTGCTCTCTTTTGTTGTCATAAGTGCCTCGGCTCAACAGTCCTTTGAACCAGAGGAGCTCGTCAATGTGCTCATGGGTACCGATTCCAAACAAAGCTATTCCAATGGAAATACCTATCCCGCCATCGCAGTTCCTTGGGGCATGAATTTCTGGTCACCCCAAACGGGTACAAACGGCAATGGTTGGATGTACCAATATGCATTAGATAGAATCAAGGGTTTCAAACAAACCCATCAGCCTTCTCCATGGATTGGAGATTACGGACAGTTTTCCATCATGCCCATGACAGGAAAACCGAGGTTGGATGAAGAAAAACGCGGCAGTGTGTTTTCTCATAAAACAGAAACAGCAAAACCATATTATTACAGCGTTTATTTGGCAGATGACAATGTTGTAACTGAAATTACGCCCACAGAAAGGGCCTCTCGTTTCAGGTTCACCTATCCTGAATCCGACAGTTCTTTTATTTTGGTTGATGCATTCGACAGGGGTTCATACATAAAAGTCATCCCAGAAGAAAAAAAGATCATTGGCTATACAACCCGCAACAGGGGCGGTGTTCCGGCTAATTTCAAAAATTATTTTGTGATTGAGTGCGACAAAGATTTTGAACTTTATTTTACGGTGGATGATAAACTGCAACGTTCAACAGCAAAAGAATTCACCGGAAATCATGCACAAGCTGTCATCGGCTTCTCTACAAAAAGAGGGGAGAAGGTGCAATTGAAAGTGGCTTCTTCGTTCATCTCTTTTGAGCAGGCAGCACTGAATTTGAACAGGGAAATTGGCAACCAAAGTTTCAACCAAATTCAAGACAATGCCAAGGCTGCTTGGCACAAAGAATTGATCAAAGTGAAAGCCGAAGGCGGAACAGAACAACAAATGCGCACGTTTTATTCCTGCCTCTACCGCATGATGTTGTTTCCTCGGAAGTTTTATGAATACAATGCCAACAACGAAATGGTGCATTATAGCGCTTTCAATGGTAATGTTGAGAAAGGATACATGTTTACTGATACAGGTTTTTGGGATACTTTTCGGTCACTTTTCCCATTCCTGACATTGGTTTTTCCGGAATTAGACAGCCAAATCATGCAGGGCCTCGCCAATACATACAAGGAAAGCGGTTGGTTGCCAGAATGGGCGAGTCCCGGACACAAAAAAAGCATGATTGGCAACAATTCCACGTCTGTAATTTCGGATGCATATTTAAAAGGAATTCGTGGATTCGACATCAACCTGTTGTATGAAGCCATGGTGAAAGGCAGCAACGGCGAGGGTCCTATGCCAACACTTGGTCGCAACGGAGGTGAAGTTTACAACAAAATTGGCTATGTTCCGGGTGATAATTACGGCGGCAGTGCAGCTAAAACAATGGAATATGCTTATGCAGATTATTGCCTCAGCGAGGTGGCAAAATCATTGAAAAAGCCTGCCGATGAAATCAATAAATTTCGCCAGCGTGCCTTGAATTACAAGAATATATTTGATCCAAACCACAACCTCATGCGTGCTAAAAAAGCTGATGGAACTTGGGTGAAAGATTTCAATCCATTCACCTGGGGCAATGAATTTGTAGAAGGAAACAGCTGGCATTACAGTTGGAGCGTGTTCCAGGATTTCAACGGATTGGCCAAGTTGATGGGAGGAAAAAAGGTGATGGAAAAGATGCTAGACAGCGTTTTTGTATTGCCTCCAATATTTGATACAAGCTCTTACAAAAGAACCATCCATGAGATGGTTGAAATGCAGGTGATGAACATGGGGCAATACGCCCATGGAAACCAACCAATCCAGCACATGCTTTATGTATACAATTACGTTGATGCACCTTGGAAGTCGCAATACTACGTAAGAGATGCCATGGATAAATTGTACAAACCCACGCCAGACGGCTATTGTGGTGATGAGGACAATGGACAAACCAGTGCTTGGTATGTGTTCAGTGCCATGGGATTTTATTCTGTTTGTCCAGGCTCACAGGAATACGTTCTCGGTTCTCCCTTGTTCAAAAAAGTGACTTTGTCGCTTGAAAATGGGAAGACCTTCGCCATCGAAGCGCCATCCAACAGCAGCAAAAATGTATACATCCAATCAGCCTTGTTGAATGGTAAGCCTTATGACAAGAATTTTATTAATCATTTCGACATTCTGAAGGGTGGAAAACTTAATTTTAACATGACGGCCCAGCCAAATGTGAAGCGAGGCATTTCACCAACATCAGCGCCCTATTCAATTTCAAAATAACGAGTATAAACAAGACCATCAATGAAAAAAATAAACATCCTCCTTCCTTTGCTGCTCTGTGTTTCGATCATGGCCACTGCCCAATCATCCCAAGAGAAAAAAATTCAAACGGAAATGATATTGGCAGAAGATGGGTCTGTCATTACATTGGATGAAGGCAGTTTCAGCATCACCAAAAGTTTGTCGATTGACGGCAAAAAAAACATCACCATCAGGGGCAAGGGAATCGACAAAACCATTTTGTCGTTCAAGGGCCAAACATCAGGAGCAGAAGGGATCAGGATTACAAATTGTGAGAACATTGTTTTGGAGGATATGACGGTGCAGGATTCCAAGGGCGATCTCATCAAAACGATGCATGTAAACGGCATGACGTTCAGAAGGGTGAAAGCAGAGTGGACGGGCAAGCCATCAGAACACAACGGCAGCTATGCCTTGTATCCAGTTCAATGTGAGAATGTGATGATAGACAGTTGCATAGCCATTGGTGCATCCGATGCAGGAATTTATGTAGGACAATCGAAGTATGTTGTGGTGAAGAATTGCACGGCGTATCAAAATGTTGCCGGCATTGAAATTGAAAATTCATTGTATGCTGATGTATATGATAACATAGCAACAGGCAATACCGGTGGGATTTTGGTTTTTGATTTACCCGATTTGGTTCAAAAGAAAGGCGGGTTTGTGAAGGTGCACAACAACATCGTAAAGGAAAATAATTTATCAAATTTTGCACCCAAGGGAAACATTGTGGCCAAGGTTCCGAAGGGAACAGGTGTGATGATTTTGGCGGTGAGTAACGTGGATATTTACGACAACCAGATCATCAACAACAAAACCATGGGTGTAGGTGTTATCAGTTATTTCATCACAGAAAATAAAATCAAAGACAAGAAATACGATCCATATCCAAACGCGATTTCGATACACGATAATACTTTCGAAAGAAAGAAAAGAAAGGTGCCGATGGAAGGAAGGTTCGCGCAGATTTATCATTTCAAGCTGAAGTTTGGAAGGAACGTACCGCATATTGTGTATGATGGCGTGTTGAATCCGAAGTTGGTTGACAAAGACGGAAACATGAATGCAGCTAGTGCCATTTGTGTGCGCAACAACAAGAACCAAACCTTTGCAAACATTGATGCAGAGCATGATTTCAAGAATATTTCAAGGGATCTAAGCAAGTATAATTGTGAGCTTCCTGCAATCGTCTTCCCAGCAAATTCAAAGAAATAAGTCAAATGAAAAGAGCATATTTAGCGGTGGTTATTTTGGTTGTGTTGGCAATAAACATGGCCATGACATTCAAAAAAAGCAGTGATCAAGTTGCATATAAGGAGAGGTTGTCTGACTATGGATTTTTTGATGGGGACATTAAAAATCAACAGCCATCAGCATCCGTGATGCCCTATGCCTTAAATGCACCGCTGTTTTCTGACTATGCAAAAAAGTTGCGCTTTGTGAAATTGCCCAATGGCACAACAATCGATTACAATCCGGATTCTGTTTTTCAGTTTCCGGTAGGCACTTCCATCATCAAAACATTTTATTATGATAATGATGAACGAGATGCATCAAAGGGCCGCAGGTTGATGGAAACCCGTGTATTGTTGCATGAAGAAAAAGGATGGAAATCGTTGCCATATATTTGGAATGATGAACAGACGGATGCTGTGTTGGAAGTAACTGGGGGTACAACCACGGTATCTTATAAAGATGCCAAAGGCGAAAAGAGATCGTTTGAATACAATGTTCCCAACATGAACCAGTGCAAGAGTTGCCATGAGCGCAGTGGGGTAATGACACCGATTGGTCCGTCGGCACGACAGCTCAACGGGGACCATGATTATGCATCAGGAAAAGAAAATCAGCTGACGAAATGGAGTCACGAGGGGATGTTGAAAAACGTGCCGGAAGACATGAAAACCATTCCGCAGTTTGTGAATTATTCGGATGCGGGTAAAAGTCTTGATGACAGGGCATTGGCTTATCTTGATGCCAATTGCGCACATTGTCACAATAAGGCAGGACAAGCACAAACATCAGGGTTGTTTTTAGATTGGAAAACGACGGACAAAACAGCGTATGGTTTTATGAAAACGCCTGTAGCTGCCGGAAGAGGATCAGGAAATTTGGATTATGATATAGTGCCGGGTAAGCCACATGAAAGTATTTTGTGGTATAGGATGGCATCAGCAGATCCGGGGATTATGATGCCGGAGTTAGGCAGGAAGGTGATACATGAGGAGGGGGTAGCGTTGATCAGTGAGTGGATTAAAATGAAGAATGAAAAGTGAAGAATGAAAAATGGCCTTCGACAGGCTCAGGCACCGCAATTAAGAATGAAGAATGGCCTTCGAGATAAGGTGAAAGAAAACCCAAAAAAAGACTCCCCTCCTGGACAGGAGGGGAGTCTTTGCTGACTGCTTTTTTCTTCCCATCCCGTCTCCAGGAGGGGAGTCTTTGCTGACTGCTTTATTAACAAACGAAAACCTCACCTTCCTCTTCGAGAGAAGGTGAGGGAAACTAAGATTAAAAACAAACGCATGAAAAAAATATTATCAATTTCAGCCATTGCATTCTTAGCTCTTCAATTACTACCGGCTGAAAGCCATGCCCAAAAAGCAACAAAACCAAACATCATTTATATTTTGTCCGATGACCTCGGATACGGTGATTTAGCAGTCTACAACAAAGGCAGCAAAATTGCCACGCCTAACCTCGACCGTCTTGCTGCCGAAGGCATGCGGTTTACCGATGCGCATTCAACTTCAGGTGTTTGCACGCCAACAAGATACTCAGTTATGACAGGCAGGTATCCATGGAGAAGCAAGTTGCCAGTTGGTGTGATGCACGGATACAACAGGCCATTGATAGAAAACGATAGAGCTACCGTAGCATCCATGTTGAAGAAAAACGGCTATAACACAGGTGTGGTAGGCAAGTGGCACCTTGGATTGGGATGGGCTATTAAACCCGAGTATGCCTTTAAATTGAACGATCCGTTGTATGGTGTTACAGCAGAAATGGATTCAACGGAAATTGATTTCAACAAGGATTTTACTTCAGGACCAAATTCTGTTGGTTTCGATTATTCTTATGTGTTGCCAGCATCGCTAGACATGCAGCCTTATTGCTACATCGAAAACCACAAGTTTATTGAGCCACTAACCACCCGCACGATGGGAAGAAAGCCAGAAGCAGATTATGCCA
Organism: Chitinophagaceae bacterium; assembly: GCA_044350285.1. Taxonomy (GTDB): domain Bacteria; phylum Bacteroidota; class Bacteroidia; order Chitinophagales; family Chitinophagaceae; genus Pollutibacter. The sequence continues at coordinate 26,061 of JBILHX010000027.1, forward strand.
GGGCGTTTTGGAGAGAAGGGAAGATGTCTGCCAACTTCGATTTTTACAATGTGGTGCCAACCTTCATGGAGAAGGCAACTCAGTTCATCAAAAAACAAACGGCCAGCAAGCCATTTTTTCTATACTTACCCGTGCCTGCACCCCATACACCATGGGTTCCATCAGCTGAGTTCTTCGGAAAATCAAGCATCGGTGAATATGGCGATTTTGTGATGCAGCTGGATGCCGCTGTGGGCAAGCTCTTGGCTACGTTAGACAGCATGGGCATGACTAAAAATACAATGATTGTATTTACGAGCGACAATGGTCCATACTGGCGCGACAATTACATTAAAAAGTATGAGCACAAAGCATCAGGAGAACTCAGGGGAATGAAAGGGGATGCTTTTGAAGCAGGGCACCGCGTTCCGTTTATCGTGCGTTGGCCCGCCACCATCAAAGCCGGAACAGTGAGCGATGCAACAACAACACTTGCAAACCTGATGGCTACAAGTGCTGAAATGGTTGGAGAGAAATCACCTGCATTCAAAACTGAAGACAGCTACAGCTTGTTGCCGGTGTTAAAGGGAAAGTCGACCTCCGTCACCAACCAGCCTGCTGTTGTTCATATTTCATCAATGGGGTACATGGTTATAAGAAAGGGAGACTGGAAACTCATTCAAGGATTGGGTTCAGGTGGATTCACGTTGCCTAAAGAGGTGAAACCCGCGCTTGGTGAGGCACCTGGACAATTGTATAATTTGGCAGAAGATCTACATGAAGACAACAATGTATATGATAAGTATCCTGAGAAAGTGAAGGAGTTGACGGAGATGTTGAACAACATAAAGCAGTCAAAGGTCCGGTTGGAGAAGTAGAATATAATCATTCAAGATTTTGAGATAACCACTTGAATTTGGGCGAACTCATTGATAATTTATGAAATAGCAATATTTTATTGCTTAATTTTATTGAACAATCAGATTTTAATTGAATTTTTCATCGATATACATTGGATTTATAGGCCTTTTTCTTCCATTATTGATCCTTTTTGTGAACAAAGGATATAAGACGGTGAATCTGTATTTGGCTGCTTATCTCTTTTTCTCAGCCCTTTATGTGTTTGGCAATTTTTATTTTTTTTATGGTCAATCATTGGAATGGATTGCTTTTTTCCTGGACCTGCACCCTTTTTTCTTTCTGATTGGGCCCTTTTCTTTTTTCTATATCCGGTCGATTGTAGGTGATAGCAACAAATTGAGGAAGTCAGACCTGTTGCATTTCGTTCCTTTTTTTATTTCCCTGGCTGGTCTAATTCCTTTCATTTTTACTGATGCCAACCATAAACTTCAGGTTGCTGCAGAGATGAAGAGTGAACATTGGGATTTGGCGAAATATCAAATAAACAAACTTATTCCCCACAAGGCAGATCAATTGCTTTGTGTTTTGCAGACGATTTTTTATTCAGTCTGCCATTGGGTTTTGGTCTTGACCCAGCACCGCAGGTGGAAAAAAGGCATGTTGCAAGTGGCACAGTATAAGTTGATCCACACTTGGTTGCGTACATTGAGCTCCATTTATTCAATTGTAGCCATTGATTATTTTATTGTGGTAGTTTGTATTTGGATCTATGATGACAAGTCTGAGTTCCTTGAAAGAGCCAATATATTCCTGATGTTTGCATCTTTCTTGTTCATGGCATTGAATTTCTCCGTATTGGTCTTTCCTCAAATTTTATATGGATTACCACAAGAAAGCAACCGTATGAATCCCCCGATACAAACGCTTGCACCTATTGAAGTGGAAGTTGAAAAGCAGGATAAGCAGTTGTTTTCTGAAGATTATATACTCCATATTGAGCAGGTGATTGATGAACAAATCAGGTTAAAAATGTATGCTGATCCTGAGTATAAGTTGTTGCAGATGTCTGCCATGTCCTTGATTCCCGTACACCATCTTTCATATTATTTTAACACGATAAAAGAGATTACGTTTGCCGATTGGAGGAACAAGCTTCGCATAGATGCTGCACTTGAGTTGATTGAAAATGAATCAAACAGCGGCTTAACCCTCAATGCCATCGCTTTGAAATGTGGTTTTACGGCACCTAGTACCTTCATCAGGGCATTTAGGCAAATCACGGGTCTAACACCCAGTGAATACATGAGGAAAAGAGAAAGTCAACTCCATCAGTCAGAATAACTATTTTTATTTTTTAAGCAATACCGGCACTTCGTGATATTAGGTAACTGATATCGCTATCCAAACTCGGGACTGTACTCAAATTTTTAAAAACATTGCCGGATAATGCTTCAGAGATTCACGAAGTTTTAGCCATAGACATCCTTTTTGTCCACTTTTTGCAATGGGTTGTCGTTCTCCCCCAAAAATTCTACATTTTTATAATTCATTGATATTCATACCCAAGAGGTTTCATTTTATAAAATGAAAAGCTTTCCAATGAACAACCTTTTATCATTTTGCAAAATGAAAAAAGGTTGACACCCTTTTATTATCATTTTGTTTTTTTTTAACGTTTGTTTGTGTGTATCCTTTTTTGGCTGTTGAACCCAATTTCCATTTATATCCCCTAAAATCTTCACATGCAACGCACTGTTTTTGCCATCTGCTGTTTCATCTTTTTTGGCATTGCGCCGTCAATCGCGTTTGCACAATCTCAGAAGGGGACAAAACCTGCTGTAAATTTTCCCCAGGCTTCACAATTTGAAAACAGCAAGTTTACCTACAAGATCATTCCTGCACCTGAAAATACCTTTGGGTATGATATCCTTAGTGATGGTAAAATATTGATACATCAACCCTCCATACCCGGAATTCCGGGTACAAGAGCTTTTCGCTCCAAACTGGATGCGGAGAAAGTAGCCATCCTCATCATCGGCAAAATCAAAAAAGGTGAAATGCCGCCTAGTGTAACAACAGAAGAACTGAAAAAATTAAACGTATTGTAAAATAGCTAACTTTTTAATAGCCATCATGAAAAAACTTCAACTCATTATTGCTCTTGCCTTTTGCTTTGCTGTAAACCTGCAGGCACAAACCATCAACATCGGCACTGTGAGCAGTACCACATTATGTGCAGGTGCCACCATCAGTGTGCCTTATACCATTACGGGTACTTTTACTGCCGGTAATGTATTTACGGCACAGCTCAGCAACAGTACAGGTGCATTTGTCAGTCCGGTTGCTATTGGTACGCTTACCAGCACAGCAGCAGGAACCATAACGGCTACCATACCTACCGCAACGGCACAGGGATCATCCTACAATATTAGGGTAGTGAGCAGTGCTCCGTTTATTACTGTGTCGACTAACAACCTTACCAATATTATTGTAGATGCGTCTGGTGTACCGGTAATAACTGCCTCCGCCACCTCAGTATGTCTTGGTACCTCGGTGATTCTTAATGCTGCTACTTCTGCTATAGATTCTTGGGAAGACAGACAACGTTTATATACTCCTTCTAGTGGTGATGGACGAGCTGATGCTTTTGGCTTTAGCATAGGGGATAAAGGGTACATTGGAACAGGAAGAAAAGAAGATAATTATGAATCCTCAATGAATGATTTTTGGGAATTTGACCCCAGTGCTAACACGTGGACACAGAAAGCTAATTTTCCTGGTGGTTCAAGATACGGTGCAATTGGTTTTTCAATTGGCAATTTGGGCTATGCAGGCTTGGGATATGATGGCTTGGGATATAATAATTATAATTATTATAAGGATTTTTATTGTTATAATCCAGCAACCAATACTTGGTCACAAAAGGCGAATTTTGGGGGTGAGGCAAGATTTGAAACAGTAGGTTTTAGCATAGGAGATAAAGGCTATATTGGAACTGGTTTTAATGAAATATATGATCCTGTAATTGAAGATTTTAATTTTAATACTTTTAACGATTTTTGGGAATACAATCCCTCCACTGATAGTTGGCTTCAAAAAGCTAATTTCCCAATTACTACATCCAATGCAGTTGGCTTTAGTATAGGAAATATGGGCTATGTGGGCTCGGGGAAAAGCTTTT
>JBILHX010000028.1:0-29787 GCA_044350285.1 Chitinophagaceae bacterium
AAATGACGTGAAACATCGAGCATTAATCCTCTCCATTCAAATCTTGGTTTGTCGGTTACTTCCATGCATGGAATATTTACAGACTTGCTGGCAATCTGCTTTGTATCCCCGTCTATGGTTTGTCTTAGTGTTTGAAAAGCATTGAAAAAACCTGAATATGTTGTTGCCTTTATACTGATTTCTTTTGATGATATTTTTAATTTATACCCCTCTTTAGCTATTGAAGGATCGTCAGTTATGTCAAATCGGATATAATTCGATGATGTCGTTTTATTCCATTTAGTAACATGAATATTTAATCCGGCATCATTCTTTATCTTTTCCTTGATGTAAGGACCCAAGTCGTCAATGAATTCTTCTGGCAAAAATATTTTGGTAGTCGGAACAAGGCTGAAATATCCAACACCAATTTTCACTGACTCGGGTTGTGGGATAAAGTAAACCTTTCCCGTCTCTTTGTTTACCTGTTCAATATCTTTACTTATCTTAATAGAAGAAAGCAAAGGCAACGTAATCAGAAGAATCAAGCTTCTCATATTATTAAAAGAATTAAGACAATTAGTTTCATTTTTTATCATGATTTCAATTTTGTTTTTTAAAAAATAATACTTAATAAACAAGATTTTTATTTTAACTCGGTTAATGCTACAAGCATAAAGCCAGTACCAGCCTTAAGCCATCCAGAAGAATTCCAAAGTTTCAGTTTTCGGTCCACCTATTCCTGAGATTTTATTCAAGCGCAAAATTTTGAGTCTAAAAGTTTTTCACCTTTCGATATTCACCATTTTATAACTATATCTGATTTATAAGAGTGACGGAAACATTAAATCTGGACAGGATATTTTACAAATAACCTTTCTGCGTAAATGGCTGGCAGCGTTTCAGGAACTTCTGCAGCCTCGATCGTAATGATTTCGATGCTTAATTGAACATTTTTTATCCGGCGGCATAAAATATTCAACTTCGACGTTTTGTACTCATGGTTACCTACGTTTAATGTATCTAAACTGAATTCAAAAATCAGTCAAATTATTTAGGGGGCTAAGACACGCTAACACTACACCAAAAGCAAAACTTATTGTAGAAAATTACCTTTAAAAGGAATTTTTAAAGGTATAAACATTGGACAAAGATTTCATTCCAGTGCTAAAATTTTAGTAGGCATACTTTAACATCTTCTTAAAACGATTGTAATAAGAAAGGCTCCTTCACCTTTTTGATTTTTCTCTAAATAATCTATGAAGTCCTCTATTAAAAAGGCATCCATAGATTTAAACGTTACTTTTTTTATCTTTTTAGTTGCTAAAAAGTTTTCAAACTTGCCTACTGAGCCTAACATATTTCGTTTGTTAGCTTTAGTATATGAATTTAAGTAATATCTCATCCACTCAATAATTCATTCGTTACTATTGATTGTGCTTTTAATATTATAATCTGATCCTTGTAATTCTGCTGCTTTAGCAATACGAATTGTTTCTGCTAACTGAAGATTTCGTTTATTAAACTCACGATTAGCGGGATTAGCTGGTTTACATAATTGTAAATGTTTTAAAAATTCTCTGTATCGTTTACCACCATGACGGTAATCAAGTGTGAGAGTAGTAGAACCATTAGCATTTTTACGTTTGGTCAAATTAACTGCCGTAGCTTCGATTTCAGACTATAAATATATTGATATTTTGTCATTTCTGAGTAACGTCTGAGTAACGGTTTGTGAGAAAACAACGTATAATGAGAGTAAATGAAAGTCAAAAAACATTTCTCTGAAACCCTCTACAGTATTGGCTTTTAGCTTATTTTTAGGCAAAAAAATGACCACTAAAAAGTGGTCAAAGTGCCCAAGACTGGATTCGAACCAGCACGCCGTTTCCAGCGCTACCACCTCAAGGTAGTGCGTCTACCAATTTCGCCACCTGGGCCCGAGGGACGACAAAATTATAAAATTTAAAATTCAGAACAGACACAAGTGCTATTTATTTTTTGAGAACAATCCTGAAGGTCGTTCCTTCCCCCAATACAGACTGCTTTACGAAGAGTTGCCCACCGTGGTATTGTTCCACAATCCTTCTAGACAATGTTAAACCAACCCCCCATCCTCTTTTACGGGTGGTAAAACCAGGAGTGAAAATATCTTCAAACATGCTTTGTGGCATTCCCTTGCCGGAATCAGACACATCCAAATAAATATCACGAAGCGTCTCGCCAACAGTAATTGTAAGGTTCCCCACCCCTTCCATTGAATCCAAGGCATTCTTAAACAAGTTTTCCAATACCCATTCGATGAGAGGGGGTGACAAATAAACCAAGGTCGATTCCTTCAAGTTATTTTTCAAGACAATATTGGTTTTTTCTGACGCCCGCTTCCCCATATACTCTACCACTCCCGAAACCACATGAAGAATATCCTGTTTCTCTTTTTTAGGTACTCCCCCAATCATGCTGAATCGTTCACTGATTAATTTTAAGCGGTCGATGTCTTTTTGTATGTCTGGAAGCACCTGGTGCATGTCCCCACCATGTCGAAGAATGTCCAACCAACCAGACAAGGCCGATATTGGTGTACCAAGCTGGTGAGCCGTTTCCTTTGCAAGTCCTGCCCACAAATGATTTTGTGCAGATTCATATCTGTTCTTGATGGACAATAACATAAAAAAACTGAATAGAATCACAATCAGCAATTGCACTAATGGGAAGTACCTTACTTGCTTTAAAAGATTGGATTCGCCGTAATAATATAGATTGAACCGTTTTCCATCATTGTCAAAATAGGTTTTAATGAAAGCCCCCCTACTCTTGTATTCAGACAATTCGTTGGGTAAATAATTGATGTTGTTGGCAACACGTGTGGAGTCGAAATTCACAAAACTCATAATGCTGTCACGTTCATTTGTTTCGATCACTGGAATATTCTGTTGTTCAGTGACGATTATTGTGGCCAATGAAATATCTTCAAGTGCCGAGGCTGATGCAATATTTTGTTGGGCTGTCACCCATTCTTCCACTTTTTTTCTTTCTTGAACTGCAATTTTTTTTGCGAGCATGCTAGAATAGAAAAATGTTCCTATTACAATAAAAACTGCAACAAAAGAAACGATGAACTTCCATTTAAAGAATGTGATTAGCATGATTGTGGTTGTAATTGCAGGATTGTTACCGAATATCGCAAAGAATTACGGAAAACTGATAAAATCGATGAATTAGTGAAAGTATATTTATCAGAATGGAGTTATTTTTGATGCATAAATAAAAAAATTGGATCATCAACCGTCTGTAGCAGTAGTCATCCTAAACTGGAATGGGAAAAAATACCTGGAACGTTTTCTTCCGTTCATACTTTCCTCTACTTATGAAAATATGGAAGTATTCTTGGCAGACAATGCTTCTACAGACGATTCTGTGGACTTTGTCCAAACCCATTTCCCAACTGTCAAGATTCTCATCAACAAAACGAATGAAGGCTTTGCAGGAGGCTATAATTGGGCAATGCAACACATCAATCATGAAATTTCAGTATTGCTGAATTCAGATGTGGAAGTCAGCAAAGGATGGATTGAACCCGTGGTTGAATTATTTAAAAAGGATACCAAGCTTGCAGCGGTTCAACCCAAGATTTTAGATTTCAACAATAGAGATCAATTTGAATATGCAGGTGCAGCTGGCGGTTGGATAGATCGATACGGTTATCCATTTTCAAAAGGAAGAATTTTCGATGAATTGGAAAAAGACAAGCACCAGTATGATGAGGTGAGTCCAATTTTTTGGGCTTCCGGTGCTGCCATGTTTGTTCGAACTGCCATATTTAAGGAGATGAGGGGTTTTGATGTCTTTTTCTTTGCTCACCAAGAGGAGATTGACTTATGCTGGAGGATTCAGCTTGCCGGGTATAAAATATTATCTTGTCCAGCCTCTGTTGTTTACCATATTGGAGGAGGGACATTAAGCAAAGACAATCCCCACAAGGTTTTTTTGAATTTCAGGAATAACCTCATCATGTTGTACAAGAATTTAAGTGGCATGGAGAGGGTTTGGGTGATTGGTAGCAGGTTTTTACTGGATGCCATCAGTGGTTGGAAGAATGTACTGTCAGGAAAATCTTCTTTTTTTATTGCAGTGGCTAAGGCACATTTCGGATTTTTCAGTTGGGTTCTTTTTTCTCAATCAAAAAGCATATTTCCCCAAAAAACAGGGGGAAAAATAACCGGCAAATTTGATGGCAACATTATTTGGCAGCATTTTATAAAAAGAAAAAAACGTTTTTCAGAAATTATCCTTGATAAAAAATGAAATGTTGTTTTGATTGATTATTTTCGCACTGCAAAAAAGAGCTATGCAACAAAATACTATTGAAAGCGGTGAGAAAAAAGATTTTGGAAGGAATTGGGTAACCTCTTCACGCTTCCTATTTCATATTCAACTTTTTGCCTTCCTTGCATTCGTGCTTGGTGGGTGTTATGGATTATACAGTATGCACTACAAAGGAAAGCCTAAAGTTGAGGTTCCTGAGAGCACACAGTATACACCAAAATACAAATAAGAAATAATTTTTGGATTCGCTTGAATTCCCTTATTTTTGCAATCCGAAAAATGATCTTTTAAAAAATGCGGAAGTAGCTCAGCTGGTAGAGCACAACCTTGCCAAGGTTGGGGTCGCGGGTTCGAATCTCGTCTTCCGCTCAAAATTCCATCGAAAGATGGAATTTTTTGTTTTGAGTAGTACTTTACGCTAATGGGTACTATTGCAAAAGCCCGGGTGGTGGAACTGGTAGACACGCAGGACTTAAAATCCTGTTCGCCGCAACGCGAGTGCGGGTTCGATTCCCGCCCCGGGCACTTTTTTTTCTTCAACAAATTTCAAGTTAATTTCTCCATCAAAATTGATTTATTCACAACCAATTAAGTTGTTGATGAATACGTATTATCATTGGATTCACAATCATAATGCAACTAAAAAAATCATCCAATTTTTTTCAAATTATACTTCACTTGCTTTATTTATCAATCCTACTTTTTCTAAAAAGAAAGAAAATACCAAAACAGCAATGGCTCCAATAGCGTTAAGCCATAGCCATCCAATATCCGTAAAAAAGTACATGGATAATACAACAACTTCTCCTGCGATTGCACCATAAAAAACTGCTTTTGCTCCAACTGATTTCACATAAAAGGCAACGAGAAAAATACCGAGCATGACGCCGTAAAACCAAGAACCAAGCACATTTACAGCTTCAATGAGGCTCCCCATGCCTGTTGCGAATTGTGCAAAGACAACGCAAAACAAACCCCATAAAAAAGTATACTTTTTTGACAGCATGAATTCGTCTTTGCTTGAAAGACTGCTATTGATAAAAGGACGATGGAAGTCAATCAACGAGGAAGATGACAATGAATTTAATGCAGCTGAAATGCTGCCCCATGCCGCAAGAAAGATAACGGCAATTAACAACCCAATCAAACCATGCGGCATGTGGTCCATCACAAAGCGGATGAAAATATAATTTGTATCAGAACCTTCAACTGAAATTCCAGATGTCTTGATCATGGTTTTCACTTCTGTTCTCATCAACTCTTCCTTTCCTGCAACTTCATCCAATTTTAATTTAGAACTAGCTTGTCTGTTTTTTAACCACTCAGCCAGGTGGACTTTTTTCTCTTTAGCCAAATCGCTGTGTTGTTCTTCCAATGCGATTACACGTGATTTAAAAGATGTTTCCTTTAATTTATTTGTGGCAAGCTCATTAAAATAAAGTGGAGATGAATGAAACATGTAATACACAAAAACCAACACGCCCAACAACAAAATGAAAAACTGCATGGGAACTTTTACCATGCCATTCATCAACAACCCGATTCTACTTTCCTTGACTGAACTAGCCGTTAAATAGCGCCCAACCTGACTTTGGTCAGTCCCAAAGTAAGAAAGTGCCAGAAAAAAACCACCGATAATTCCGCTGATGATGTTAAATCGATCATTCCAATTATACCCTTTTTCGGTCATGCCGGTAGTGATGATATTCATCTTGCCAAAATCCTTTCCCAGTTTCAAAGCAGATAAAAAACCAATGTCTGGCGGCAACATATCCATGATTAAATAACCGGCCAATATCAATCCAACAAAAATAATGATCAACTGCAGCTGTTGGGTATATGCAACAGCACGTGCACCACCACTGATGCTGTAGAGAATAACAATACCTCCCATGATGCAATTGGTGAGATAAATATTCCATCCAAGTACAGAGGAGAGTATGATGGAAGGTGCATAAATACTGATTCCTGTTGACAGAGCCCTTGATAGCAAAAATAACATGGCTGCCAGTGAACGTGTTTTTCTGTCAAACCTTTTTTCTAAGTATTCGTAAGCAGTATAAACATTTAACTTCTTGAAAATGGGGATGAAGGTGATGCACAATACAATCATTGCGAGAGGTAATCCGAAGTAATATTGCACAAACCGCATCCCATCTGTATAAGCTTGGCCAGGTGCTGATAAAAACGTAATTGCACTGGCTTGTGTTCCCATCACACTGAGCATTACAACATACCAAGGAAGCTCTCTGCCGCTTCTGTAGTAACCATCAATGTCATTGGTTGACTTTCCCTTGTAAATACCATAGAGCACCACTGAAATCAATGTAAATAGCAAGACTAGCCAATCAATTAATCCCATACCTTAATTTGAAATCCAATAAAAGAGCATTATTTGAGCAAGTAAAAGCAGTACAACAAATAAATACCAATAACACCATTTTGAAAAAAGTGGAGGAGCCTCATTGCTCTGCTCGGGTGTATTTTTCATCTCTTGTCCCTTTTGTATATGATGGCAGCAACCAACAACCCTATCAACAAACCGATGGCTGCTTTTTTTCTCAACAGTGCAATCAGCAAACCGATGCTCAATCCCACAATAAGTGCAAAACCCGGTGTTCTCCTCGCTTTATTTTGATTCATTGATTTTTTTATTGGGATTTGAAACAAGATTTGCGAACAACCTAAATGCTCCAGGAACACCTGCTGGAAGTTCCCTAAAAAATACCAGACCGGTGTAAATGAACCTGCCCTTGCCTTCGTTTCTAACCAGCAAACTTCCATTCATGTCAGCCTCCCCTTTGTCATGCATGGCCAAAATAGGTTTGTAGTCTGTACCAAAAGCATCTCCGAAATAAATTCCACGCTCTTGTATCCATCCCTTAAAATCCTCATTTGAAATTTTATTGGGGAAGTTCAACAACGGATCTTTATCATCCAACATGACAACAGCAGCATCTTCTTCTGTTACCCGATTTCTTGAAATGGTAAAAGGCTTTGGACCAATTTTGTTTCGGAAAGGACCGGCATTGCTGTTGGTATTGTATTGAACAATCATGTTACCGCCATTTCTTACATATTCCATTAACGCTTCATGTTTTTGCTCTAACCACTCATGAACATTATAGGCTCTAATTCCCATCACGATTGCATCGTAATGATCTAACTTTCCTGAAACCAAATCATTCTCCTTGAGCAACACCACTTCAAAACCCATTTGTTGCAATGCAAGAGGAACTTTATCTCCAGCACCAACAACGTATCCAATTTTTTTACCCGTGGTTTTAACATCAACGGGCATCACGGTAATGGTGTTTTTTGTGAAATAATTTAAAGAAGGAATATGATCATAAGAAATGGTTGTCATGCGCTGAGCAAACATTTTTGGAATTCCACCTTGGGTTGCTTCAAAAGCAAATGGTTTTTTTTCGACTGAGGAACTCAATTGAGAAGACAGGATCTTCTGTGAGAATACTTTGTTGAACCCAGCTTGAATAGAAATATTTTCAACTTTTTGAGAGGACAACTTGCTCGATTTTATTGAAGCTGCAATCATGTTGATATTTGCATTGGCGAAAACGGTTGTTTTAATTTCAGCAGAAGCCTCCTTGTTTTTATTGATGACAAGCGTTGACGGTTCAGTTGAAACAGAAACAAAAGGAATAACATTGAAGGGTTGATAAATTTCACCTTTGATTGGGTCTACATGCTTGTGTTGAACAGGAACTGAAATGGAAATGACTTGATCTTCAATTTGAAAATCTGCAACCATCGAATAAGCAGGCTGATTTTCTGGCATTCCAATAAGAAGTTGGTCATTCACATTAAAAGAACCTTTGTTCATTTCATTTACAAGCCAATAAGGCTGAGTAATCACCTTTTCTTCAGAAACTGCTAAAGTCATTGACTGCATCCAATTTTGATTTTTTTTCAATGGCATGTTAGCGGCAACCACATTGCCATCCACTGAAATTTGTTTTAAGGTAATACCAACATCAGACCTGTTGTTCACTGATGCATTAAGCTTGATTGTATCTCCTTGCACGGCATAATCTTGGGCTGAAATCACCTCAACATAAAGCCCCAATGCCATTTGAATAATTTTATCAATCTCTTTTGTTTTTTGTTCCCTCCAATAGATATCGCTTAAGGCATTGATTTTTTTTCTGACAGCAACCAACTTGCTGACTGAAGCAGCTGGATTTTGCAGATCATAGCTTTTAACTATTTCATCAATCAATGCATGGATTTCATTTGTGTTTGATATTCTATTCCATCCACAGTCAACACCGTCCATAGGGTCTTTGGTGGCCTTTTCACCTAAAATTGGAATAAAATATTCCATGGCTTGTCCCCTATTTGAGGAAGATCCAAAGCCTTGGCTTTTGTGGTTGCTCCTGCTTTCGCCAGCAAGTTCACCGATGCTTTTCCCGAGTAATGGAATGTAAGATCCAACATCAATTTTCATTTGGTTTTCAGATGTTGTGTTGCTGCTCCCAAAACTGAATGTATTCCACATGATTCTTTTTGCTTGCCAAGGCTCAACGCCGTATTTGAATTGTTCAGGAAATTTTTTTGGATCGGCCGCTGCAACAAAAGCTTCACGGGCAATGACTGCACTTGCAGAATGATGTCCATGTCCGGCGCGACCATCTTCCGGAAAACGGGTTATGATCACATCAGGACGAAATTTTCTGATGACCCATACAGCATCTGAAATGACCTTTTGCTCGTCCCAAAACGAAAGAGCTTCCTCTGTACTTTTAGAAAAGCCAAAATCAAAAGCACGTGAGAAAAATTGTTCAGCACCATCCATGCGCCTGGCAGCAAGCAATTCTTGTGTTCTGATAAGGCCGAGGTCAATACCCTGTTCATCACCTATTAGGTTTTGTCCGCCATCTCCCCGCGTCATGGCCAAATAACCCGTTTTGTATTGACGGTCTTTTGCCATGTAGGCCAATAGGCGCGTATTTTCATCGTCTGGGTGCGCTGCTACATACAGTACTGATCCCAACACGTTTAACTTCTTGATGTTGTGTAAAATCTCACTGCTGCTCAATTGAACAGGCTTTTGAGAAAAAGCTAAGAATGAAAAATGAAAAATGAAAAATAGAGAGAGGACAAGTTTTAAAGATTTCTTTTCTCTTTTTGAACCGAAGCTATTGACCATTTTAGTAAATTTCGTAAATGAAATACTAAAAATAAAGATTTGCAGCGATTCGATAGGCATACAATGCAAATACTTTTAAAATGATCTTTATCTTTATCTTTATCCCATGAAAAAAATCACAACCACAATATGTTGCTTGGCAATGTTTTTTTTGATGATGTTGCAAGGAACAAGCATCCATGCTCAGACCAATAAGTTAGGGTTCAATCCATTTCAATTTTCAATAGAGAAAAAAGCGGTTGGGCAACATGGTGCAGTTTCTTCAGCACATCCGTTGGCAAGCATGGTTGGATTGGAAATTCTTAAAAAAGGCGGCAATGCCTTTGATGCGGCGATTGCAACGCAATTGGCGTTGGCAGTTGTGTATCCGGTAGCAGGAAATTTAGGTGGAGGCGGTTTCTTGGTAGGATATACGAAAGACAAACAATCAATAGCCATTGATTATAGGGAAAAAGCACCTGCCTATGCAGGAAGAAATATGTACCTAGACAGTTTGGGCAATCCATTGCTTAACTTGAGTCAGAATGGTCATTTGGCCAGTGGCGTACCCGGTTCAGTAGCCGGTTTTTTCGCCTCCCATAAATATGGAAAATTGAGTTTTAAAGAAATCATACAACCCGCCATTGAATTGGCAGAAAAGGGATTTGCGTTGACTAAATCAGAAGCACAATCATTCAACAGTTCAAGGGCTTCCTTCTTGAAGTACAATTCCATCAAGCCAGTTTTTGTGAGCAAGGAAAAATGGAAAGAGGGAGATACGTTGATACAGAAGGAGTTGGCAGCAACCTTGATACGCATCAGAGATGAGGGCATGAAAGGATTTTATGAAGGTGAAACAGCCAGGTTGATTGCCGAGGAAATGAAACGAGGGGGTGGACTCATCACAAAAGATGATTTAAAAAACTACCAAGCAGTTGTGAGACCAGCTGTACAATTTGATTATAAAGGCCACACGGTAATAGGGATGCCGATGCCAAGCAGTGGAGGTTTGTTGCTAAAGCAAATGCTTAAGATGATTGAAGACAGGAATATAGCGTCAATGGGATTTCAGACACCAGCATCCGTACAATTGATGATAGAAGTTGAACGCAGAGCGTATGCAGACAGGGCAGAGTTTATGGGAGACCAAGATTTTGTGAAAGTGCCTGTAAACACCTTGGGAAGTGATGCGTATTTAAAAGAAAGAATGAAAGATTTCATACCTGGAAAAGCGACACCAAGTACAGATGTAAATCCGGGCAAGGTCAATCCCGAAAGTGAAGAAACTACGCATCTTTCTGTTGCAGACGAACTAGGGAATGTGGTGAGTGTAACAACCACGTTAAATGGTGGATTTGGATCAAAGACCGTTGTGGGTGGAGCAGGGTTTTTCTTGAACAATGAAATGGATGATTTCAGTGTAAAGCCAGGGGTACCAAACATGTTTGGGGCAGTAGGAAAGGAAGCCAATGCGATTGCACCAGGAAAGAGGATGCTTAGCTCCATGGCACCAACCATCGTACTAAAAAAAGGCAAACCCTTCTTGGTTGTAGGCACACCTGGAGGCACAACCATACCAACATCCGTGTTTCAAACCCTCGTCAACATCATCGATTTTAACCAGACTTCACTTGATGCAGTAAACAATCCCAAGTTTCATCACCAATGGCTCCCAGATCAAGTAATGACCGAGACTGATTTTTCAAAAGAGACAATTGAGAAGCTAAAAAAGATGGGATATGAAATTGTAAACCGAGGACAAATTGGAAGAACGGAAGTCATCAAAATAAATTGGCAGGGTAAAAAAATAAAAGAAATTGAAGCTATTGCAGATAGAAGGGGCGACGACCATGCTGCAGCTTATTAAATAATTTTTATTTCTTGATATAAAGAAGCGTTAATTAAGCATTAGCATGGCATCCAACCGTTGGAAATGTTTAGTTTTACAAAAAAACAAGGCTGAAAAGGATTTTAAAAATAACCAGAAATGTACTTATTACCATTGTAGCCATATTGTTGGCAACATGGTTGTTAATTAATTGGACTCCCGTCCAAAACAATTTGGTGGGTTATGCAACAAGAAAATTAAGC
Source organism: Chitinophagaceae bacterium (assembly GCA_044350285.1). GTDB lineage: Bacteria > Bacteroidota > Bacteroidia > Chitinophagales > Chitinophagaceae > Pollutibacter. The sequence continues at coordinate 11,546 of JBILHX010000028.1, forward strand.
AAATCACTCAAAACAGAAATCAAAATTGGGTCGGTTGATTTTTCGTTGTTTAATAAATTTTTGATTCAGGACGTGTTGATTAAAGATCAACATCGTGATACGGTTTTGTATGCAGGAAAGCTAACACTTCGAATAACCGATTGGTTTTTTTTAAAAGAGGATGTTACGTTGCATTACATTGGACTGGAAAACGGTTTTGTTCGGTTAACCAGGATGGATTCAACATGGAACTATCAGTTTATAGCAGATGCATTTGCATCTCCCCAAAAATCTAAAACGCAAAGCACGTTAAAACTTGCATTGGAAAAGCTTGAAGTAAAAAACTTTAGGTTCCTAAAATCCGATGGATGGCGGGGTGAAGACATGCGTCTTGATCTCAAGTCAATGGTATTGTATGCAAAGAACATCAATTTACAGAAAAAAATCGTTGACATTAAAGAAATAAGCATTGAAAAACCTGTTTTTGGAATTACACAATACAAAGGAGGAAGACCCAGTCATTTGATTCCAAAAACAGATTTGAATGCACCGTGGAACGCGGAAAATTGGCAGTTCCTCGTTGGAGACGTCAATATTGCAAACGGAAAATTTAGCTCTGACATAAAAACCAACAGACCGGCGGTTGCCTATTTCGATACGGATCATCTGCTGTTTAATAACATGGATGTAACGTTTAAAAACATCAAGTTAAACCAAGATACCATGACTGCTTTGGTCCATTTAAAAGCAGATGAAAGAAGCGGATTTAAAATAAAATCCTTGGATGCGATGTGGAAAATGCATCCAAAAGAAATGTCGTTTGCAGACCTCAGCATCATAACACCAAACAGCAGCATAGGCAATTCCTTTTCTATGGGATATGAATCCTTCAATGATGACATGCCATATTTTGTAAGCAGGATAAAGTTAAAGGGGCAATTCAACAACTCGAAAATAGATTCAAAAGACATTGAATTTTTTGCACCGGAGTTAAAAGAGTTACCCTTGAAGATCATGCTAGACGGGATTGCAACAGGAACAATTAGCGATCTTGAATCAAAAGATCTAAGAATACGATACGGCAATGGTACGGTGCTTAATGGGGAATTCAACATGTCTGGCCTACCGGATGCAAACCGATTTGAATATACGTTGCGAAATGCCATGTTGAAAACCTCACCAGAAGATGTTTTTTTATTGTCACCATTTCTAAAAAACGTAAAAGGAGTTGATTTACAAACGTTGGAAGCATCTACATTCAAGGGCTTAATCAGAGGAAATACAAAAGACATTGACATCATTGGGGAAATGATGACCAAACTAGGGAGCATCAAAACAGATTTGAAAATAAAAGACATCGCTTCGGAATCCATAAAAATTGATGCGAAAGGGGAACTGTTGAAATTCAATGCAGGAAAGCTTTTGGACTTAACTGACTTGGGATCAACCTCAGGCACTTTCGTGGTTAAAACCAGTGGATCAAAAAGCATTGAATTTGAAACTGACTTAAGTTCTGTTCAGTTCAGAGGTTATCCTTACAGCAATGTGAAAGCTAAGGGAGATGTAAAAAATCAGTTGTTGGATGCAAAATTGGATATTCAAGACAATAATTTAGATGGAAGATTTGGAGCAAAAATAAATTTCAAAAACACGTTACCAAAAATCATCATTGATGCACAGGTATTGACATCGAATTTAAAAGAATTAAAAATAATGTCGCTGCCTCTCGAATTTTCTGGAAGGACCCATGCAGAACTCGAAGGAGATAATATTGACAACATAAAAGGCAAGATCAAATTCCAGGACCTTGTGTTGATTAGGCAGGACCAGGCATATGTGATGGACAGTTTGGTTGTTGTGTCGGATAAAAAAGGGACTTACAGAACCTTGATTTTAGAGGGTAGTGATATAGATGTTAATATGCAAGGAAATTTTGACTTTGCATTGCTCAGAAATACCTTCAATCAGTATTTCAGCAAATATTACCCGCTTTATTTTGACAAAATTGTTCCTTTAAAAAAAGACCAAGACATCGCATTTGACATCACTTTTAAAAATACAAATTCATTTTTAAAATTGTTAAATGTAGGCATTACTGGTTTCAACAACAGTAAAATCATTGGTGGTATTAACACCAAAAACAAGTTATTCAACATAACAGCTGAGATTCCAAAATTCACGTACAACAAGTTGGCAGTTTATGATTACTTCATCAAGGCTGAAGGCAATATTGATAGCCTGATTGTAAAAACAAAAGCCAGTTCAATTGTGTTCAACGACAGTCTTTCGTTTCCCAACAATGAAATTACAATAAGGTCGTCTCGCAATTTATCAAGGGTTGACGTGCATACTTTTTCAGAGCAATCATTATACGGAGCAAACCTATCCGCCTACGTCAGTAATTTATCAGATGGCATCAGAATTAATTTCAATCCATCAACCTTGGTATTTAATGAGAAGACATGGAACATTGAAAAAGATGGAGAGATTTTGATCAGTCGAGCCAAATTAAATGCCAACAATTTCAAACTCAGCAATGGAGACCAAACAATCAGTGTAATCGCACTCCCGCCTGAGGCGAACAGTCCACAAAACATCATCCTAACACTTACCAAAGTAAACTTGGGAGAGTTGTTACCGTTTGTCTTAAAAGAGCCAAGGATACAAGGGATAACGACGGGAGACCTTACCATTGAGGATCCATTTGACAAGCTGAAACTGTATTTGAATGCACAAACCGACAAAACCAGGTTTGAGGATGATTCGATAGGCATTACAACAATCAATGCGTTTTGGGACAAGGAAGAAAAGAGAGCAAGTTATTTTTTGGAATCCAATAACCCGGAATACCTGTTTGGGATTAAGGGAAAGTTGAATTTAGCGGATAATGCGAAGGACCAAATTGATACAGACATTGATGTGAAGAACGTAAAACTTTCCATTTTAGAAAAATACCTCAATGTTGTTTTCAGTGATTTGGAAGGTACTGCAAATGGCAAATTGAGGTTGCATGGAAACTTTGAAGAACCGGATTTAACGGGGGAAGTAAAAGTGAGCAATGCAAAACTGACAGTAGCATATACGCAATGTACCTATCAGTTGATGGATCCCACCATAGAATTCAAGCCAGACCAAATCAATTTTGGAACGATCAAGCTGAAAGACATTTATGGAAATTTCGCGACGCTGAAAGGAAGCTTAGACCATCATTTTTTCAGAAAATTCAAGTACAACATAGCGGCAAGTTCAAGTAAGTTATTGGCACTAAACACCAAAAAAGAGAACAACAATTTATTTCATGGAAAGGCAATTGCAAAGTTCAACTTCACTTTAACAGGTGGAGAAGACGACATGAAAATGTTGGTGAGTGGTGCTCCTGTAGACAGTTCAACCATCAACATACTCACTTCAACCAGCAGCAAACAAAGTGCTGACGTAGATTTCATTGTTTGGACAACTTATGGAAAGGAAATGAAGGCTGATCTGAATTCAACTGCATCTAAGCTGACGATAGACTTGGATTTGACAGCAACACCCTTGTTAAAAATGAATGTTGTGTTGGATGAGTTAACAGGAGACATCATTTCCGGAGTGGGCTATGGCAACTTAAAAATTCACACAGGAACGAATGAAAATCTTTCTTTGTTAGGGCGATACAATATTGAAAGTGGAAATTACAATTTCAATTTTCAAGATATTTTTAAAAAGCCTTTCAAACTTGTAGGAGGTGGAAGCAGTTATATAAGTTGGACTGGAGATCCATTTGATGCGGAGATAAACATAGATGCCGTGTATCTTGCAGAAAAAGTGAGGATGAGTACGTTGTTTACAGACCCTAGCAATTCAACGGTTTCAGGTGTAAGTTCAGATGTGTTAAGGGAGATAAGTGATGTGGAAGTTAGGTGTAATCTTTCAGGAACATTGAGCAAGCCCAACCCAAGTTTTCAGATAGTCATTCCACAAAATAGCACGGTCAGGAACAATTCAACCATAGAAAGCAAACTAAAGACCATCAACAGGGATGCACTTGAGGTGAGCAAGCAGTCAACCTACCTTATCGTGTTTAAAAGCTTTGCGCCACAGGCCGCGGTGGTGGCGAGTGACCTCAACAGTGAGTTGATCAACACGACGATATCAGGTGTTATCAACGGGATTTTGTCCAGCAGCATACAAAACTTTTTTTCTAAGGTATTGGGATCATCTGTGGATGTAAATTTAAATTATTCTAGAACGCTGAATTCAAATGGACTGTCTGGAACAGGCAGTACCACAAGCAGTTCTCAAAATAACTTCAGGGAAAATGTAAGCTTGCAGTTTATAAAATCGTTGGTTAACAATAAATTGGTTATTTCCTTTGGCAGTGATTTCAATTTTTCATCTGTAGGAGGAAATTCGTTTTCAAGCAATTCACAATCCTTTCTTTTTCTTCCTGATGTGAATGTCGAATACAAAATCACCCCTGACGGAAAATTCAGGACCTCTTTTTTCTACAGGAGCAGCTTTGATAATTTCTCTACGTCTGGAAAACGAAACAGAACTGGGGGAAATATTTCGTTCAGGACGGAGTTTGATAGGCTGTTTGGAAAATAGTTTAAAGTTTTGGGTTTAAAGTTTAAGGAATAAACCTTAAACCCAAAACCTTAAACTAAATCTCATGCCCCATTTTATCCCTCTTCGTATTCAGGTAGCTTTCGTTGTGTGGATTGGGTTCGATGATAATAGGAACTGTTCCAACGATATTAAGTCCATAACCTTTCAAGCCAGCCCTCTTTTTGGGGTTGTTGCTGATTAGCTTGATGTTTTTGATGCCTAATTCCCTCAAGATCTGGGCGCCCAAACCATAATCGCGTTGGTCTGCTTGGAAACCAAGGTGAATATTGGCTTCAACGGTATCCATTCCGGCTTCCTGAAGGTTGTACGCCTTCAGTTTATTCAACAAGCCGATGCCTCTCCCCTCTTGGTTCATGTATAGCACAACACCTTTGCCTTCCTTTTCAACCATTTTCATGGCTTCATGAAGTTGATCACCACAATCGCAACGGAGGGAACCCAAGATATCACCCGTAAAGCAAGAAGAATGAACCCTCACCATAATGGCTTCATCTTTTTCCCAAGTACCTTTAACCAGTGCTAGGTGTTCTTGAGCGTTTGGATTGTTTTTTTCCTTGAAAATTTTTAACTTGAAATTGCCAAATTTAGTAGGCATGTTGACAGATACGAGTTGTTCAATTAAGGTGTCTTCCCTTAACCTGAATTCTATAAGGTCTTTGATAGAAATTATTTTCATGTCCCACTCCTTCGCAAGAATCAATAAATCTGGCAATCTTGCCATTGAACCATCGTCGTTCATGATTTCAACCAACACACCAGCAGGTTCAAAACCAGCCAGCCGGGCCAAGTCCACTACTGCCTCGGTATGACCAGTTCTTCTTAGAACACCGCCTTTTTTGGCTCTTAAAGGGAAGATATGACCAGGTTTACCCAAATCATTGGGTTTGGTAGCTGGATCAATGAATGAAAGAATGGTTTTGGAACGGTCGTGTGCCGAAATACCGGTGGTGCAACCATGTCCAAGCAAATCAACGGAAATGGTAAAAGCTGTTTCGTGTAATGCTGTATTGTTGTTAACCATCAATGTCAAGCCCAATTCATCGCAGCGATCCTCTTCCAAGGCTGCGCAAATGAGTCCACGACCAAATTTGCTCATGAAGTTAATGACTTCAGGAGTGGCATTTTTAGCAGCAGTAATGATATCACCCTCGTTTTCCCTGTCTTCATCATCCACGACAATAATCATTTTCCCCAACTTCAAATCCTCGATCGCGCTTTCTATACTATCCAACATTTTAGAAATTTTATGCAAATTACACAATAGAGAACATCCTTGAACAATCAATTTTCATGGACTCTCACTAGAAATCAACATAAATAAAGGAAAATTGTTAAAATTTGTTAACATTAAAAATATGTATTTAAGCAATAAATAAGGACATTTGCATTCGAGAAAAAAAACTATTTATGAGAAAATTTTATCTATCTCTTTTAATTGCAATTTTTGCAACGCTTGGGTTAAATGCCCAGGTAACAACCGGCAGCATTTCCGGTACGGTCAAGGACCTGCAAGGAAAAGTGCTCGCAGGGGCTACTATTCAAGCGGTTCATGAACCATCAGGAACTAGGTACAGAACAGTATCATCTACAGAAGGACGCTTCAATTTGGCGGCTCTACGTGTAGGTGGACCTTACAAGTTAACCATTTCTTTTGTTGGATATACCCAACAAGAAATTACAGACATCTCCATTCAACTTGGGGAACCGACCAAGATTGATGCCGTAATGGTTGATACCAAAAACCAATTACAAGAAGTTGTGGTGGCTGGAGTACGCAAAGGTGCGTTGATTTCAAAGGATAGGAAAGGAACTTCATCAAACTTCAACAGAAGATTGATCACAAGCCTTCCAACACTTGGAAGAAACTTCACGGACATTACGAAGTACACCCCACAAGGCAACGGAACATCATTTGCAGGACAGGATAACAGGTTTGTTAACCTTACCATTGATGGATCTATCTTCAACAACTCTTTTGGTCTACAAGCTTTGCCAGGAAGCCAAACAAACTCTTCACCAATCTCATTGGATGCGATTGAAGAAATCCAAGTAAACATTGCTCCTTACAGTGTTAAAGAAGCTGGATTTACAGGAGGTGGTATCAATGCTGTAACACGCAGTGGTACGAACACTTTACATGCATCTGGTTTTTATAATACCAGGAATGAAGGTTTAGTTGGAAGAAAAGCCGGTTTAAATGGTAAGCAAGCGGTAGTGACCACTGCATTTGATGTGAAGCAGTTTGGAGCGAGTGTTGGTGGTGCTATTATCAAGAACAAATTGTTCTTCTTTGCGAACTACGAAGGTGAAAGAAGAAATGACCCAGGTACAAACTTTATTGCTAGCGATGGTACAAATACCGGAGCTAATGTAACTCGTGTTAAAACTTCTGACCTACAAGGGTTAACTACTTTCTTGAAAGATAAGTTTGGTTATGAGACTGGAGCGTGGGATAATTACTCTCTAGTAACCAAGAGTGACAAAGCTCTTTTGAAATTAGATTGGAACATCAGCGACAAGCATAAATTGAGTGTACGTGGAAATATGTTGAAATCAGTTAGGGATGTGCCAATGAGTAACTCAGGAAGTTTCTCGAGCAGAAACGGAAACCTTTTCTCTTTGAATGCACAAAATTCTAACTACGAAATCAACAATGATATCTTTTCATTGATTGGTCAATTGAATAGCAGATTGAGTGACAAAGTTCAAAATGAAATGATTTTTGGATATACTGCCAACAGGGATTACAGGGGTGAAAAATCAATTTCTTTCCCAACCATCGATATCCTTGATGCAGGAAGAAATTATGCTGCATTTGGTTCTGAGCCGTTCACACCGAATAACATTTTGAATACTGACACATGGCAGTTTTCAGATAACATGACCATTTACAAAGGAAAGCATACTTTCTCTATGGGCTTAAATGTTGAATCTTTCAAATTCTTCAACCAGTTTACGCCAACCATTAATGGTCAGTATGTTTTCAATAGCTTGGCTGATTTTTATACCAGTGCAAACGCTTGGGTTGCGAACAACAACATGGCAACCAACCCTGTTTCTTTAAGAAGGTATAACCTTTCTTACAGCAACCTTGCAGGTGGTTCATTGTGGAATGCAGTAACCAAGTCATACAATGTAGGATTCTATTTCCAAGATGATGTTCCATTGAATGACAAGTTGAGCTTCACGTATGGTGCTCGTTTCGACATTCCATTCTTTGGAAATACTGGTTTTGTGAATAATGAAGTTGATGCTTTTTCTTTTGTAGATGAAAAAGGAAACCCAACTAAACTTTCTACTTCAGAACTTCCTTCTGCAAAATTGATGGTTAGTCCACGTGTTGGATTTAACCTTGATGTTAAAGGAGACAAAACAACTCAAGTTAGGGGTGGTATGGGATTATTTAGCGGTCGCCCTGCATTCGTGTGGATCAGCAACCAAATTGGAAACAATGGTGTTCAAAGTGGTTCAATCAGCACAGACAACACGACCATCTATCCTTTCAGTCCTAATGTAACCCGCAACGCACCAACAGTTGCAAATCCTGGTCAACCTTCTCCTTCTTACAACATTGCAACTACAGAAAAAGACTTTAGGTTCCCACAGGTATTGAGATCAAACCTTGCGGTTGACCAAAAGTTGATATGGGGCATCGTAGGAAGTGCTGAATTGTTGTTTACACAAAGTTTAAGCAATGTATTCTATTACAATGCCAACTTGAAACCAGCAACTTCTTCTTTCAGCGGACCAGACAACAGACCAAGATTCAATACTTTCAATACTGCAACAGGAACTATTCTTACCAGTACTGCGTTTAACAATGCAGTTAGGATTAATCCAAAAATCACTGATGCAACTGTTTTGAAAAGTGGACCATTTGGTCAGTCGTTCATGACAACCTTCAAGCTTGAGAAGACTTTTACGAAAGGATTTGGATGGATGATGGCTTATACTTATGGAAATTCACAGGATTATGTAAGTGCTGGTTCTATTGCAGCAAGTTCATGGACTGGAAACAGAAGTGTTCGTGGAAACAACTTACCTGACCTTACATTCAGTGATAACGACATACGTCACAGGGTTATTGGAAACGTTACATACAGAAAAGAGTTTGCCAAAACAACGGCAATACAATTTACTTTGGGTGGACAATCACAAAACCAAGGAAGGTATTCTTACACTGTTAATGGTGATTTGAATGGTGATGGTAATCAGAGCAATGACTTGATTTACATTCCAAGGAATACCGGTGAAATGAACTTTGAGCAATACACTGCAAGTGGCGTAACCTATACAGTTGCAGCACAAAAAGCAGCTTTTGAGAAATTCATTACCAACGACCCTTATTTGAAGAACAATCGTGGAAGCTATGCTGCTAGAAATGGTGCAAACTTCTTCATGGTTCCACGTTTTGATTTTAGTGCTGTTCTTGAAATTTTCCGCAACATCGGAAAAGAAAGACATACTATTCAACTTCGTGCTGACATCTTCAACGTAGGAAATATGTTGAATTCTAGTTGGGGTGTTGGTTACAATACCAACAACAGTTCTCCTATCAGTTTAGGATCTAAGACATTCGATCCTCTTACAAACCAGCCATTGTATCGCATGGCTACTGTTAATGGAAGCTTGGATTACAGCACATTTAGAATGGGTACAAGCCTTTTCGATGTATGGCAAGCACAGTTTGGTGTTAGGTATTCTTTCTAATATTGACAACTATCGCATTAATAAAAAAACCCGCTCAATTGAGCGGGTTTTTTGTTGGGGGGAGTCGGCTAACACAAAAATTCAATAGCCTAGGGTTTAAACCCCAGGCTATTGAGAAATACATAATAGAAATTGCAGGCGAAAAGGTTCTGCTTTATGCCGAATTGTTACTAATGTTCAAACTTGTTGGCAACTTTATTCGAAGCAGTTTAAACCGGGGATTAATATAAACAGGTCCTTATATACGCTTTACATACTCCTGTGTAGTAACGCCCGTAATGCTTTTAAACGCAACGTTAAAAGTGTTGTAAGACGAAAATCCAACCTCGACAGAAAGAGTCTCTACCTTGTATTTGTTAAGGTAACCTCCCTCCAGCAATTTGGTGGCATCATTTATGCGAATAATTTTTTTATAATCAGTAAAGCTCTCATTGCTATGGTATTTGAAAATAAAATTGATGTGGCTGATGGGAATTTTTAAAGAAACAGCGATATCATCAAGGCTCAAATCAGGATTCCGAAAAGCGTGGCTGTGAAAAGACAATGCTTCAATTTGATGAAGATATTCTGGTAGCAATGGCTTTATTTTTTCCGACAGTTTATGATCCTTATCACTAATAATTGGTACAACAGTACCATCCAATTTCCAAACGGAATGAAGTATCACCTTTGCCGTAGCAGCAGTAATGGATTTATTTAAAAAATTATACCCGTAAAGGATTTCAGGGGTCAGGATTAATTTGACAAAAATCCCTAACCATACCAGCGCCGGTATCCAAAGGTGAAAATCAATGGAATTTCCGGAATTATTTGAGCTAATTCTTATTACGACACGAATCAGTACCATGGCAATGAAGGAAATATACAAGAATATGCTCCAGTTTTTTATCAACTCATTTTGTTGTTGGATAGCCTTGATATCGCTTTTCCGTCGCCAAACAGATTTATAGAGGAATACGAATAAAATACCTGAGTACACCAAATAGAGCAAAATAATGTTGAAGATCAATACTTTTATAATCAGGTTTGCCTTGTCCTGCTCAACAAAAAAGATTGTGGTGTATGAAATTCCTAACAAAAAAGGCGCTATAAAGTGAAACAAATTTCCCAGCTCGAACTTTTTTTCATGAACTATATCGTGGAAATATAGGTAAAAGCAGGGCATCAGCATGGCAGCACTAACATCCATAAAGTTTATTAATTTCCTGATGTCAAATTCCGGATTGGCTTTCGCTATCCCATAAACCAAAAACCTTACTGATGTGATTGCTATTATTATGATTAGGTATTTATTGACGAGCGAATTCTGATGCATCTTATCTTTCCCAAGGATATAAGCTAAACATAAAAAACCAAGGGCGGCTGTAACAAATAAAGTAATATGACTGAGCATGAAAAAAGTATTGAAAAAGATGAAATGCAAGTTCGCCCTGAATGATACAAAAAGCGTGCTGTAAAGTACCTCAAATAATTACAAACTACTTGAAGGAAAATCTCTCAAAACTTGGGAATCATCACTCAAAAACCGAGAAATAGGAATTTAAACCCTTTAAAACCTTCATTCATGACAAAAAAGCGGGATGATTTTTCATCATTCAGCTCAGTCTTGTGATGCATAAAATGGAGGAGGCTATCATCAACTCATTTTACCGTTATTTTTTAGTTTTTATCCAGGTGGAATTCTCTCGAAAACGGGATTTGAAAAAATGTTCACCCAAAAACCGAGAATCGTAGCTCAAAATGTAGGAAGTCAAGGGGCTGCTTACTTAGCAATTATTTGCATGTTTAAATTACGCTTATTTAAATTTAGAAGACGCTTCAGCAATTATAAAAAGAAAATAAAAGCCAAATTATTTAAACGATAAAGATTCGAAATAAATACGACTTAAAAAAATCCCATACACCGAAGCTAATCGAAGGTGTAACAAAATGATGATGAAGGGGAAACCATTTTAATATTATATATGAAGAATTTATTGATGGGAAATTTACTGAAGAAGACGGGACTATTAGTGGGAATGATGATGTTGATGTTGGCGCCGGTGGTGGCGCAAACCAATTTGTACGTGGATGGGAGTGTAAGTTCATCAGGTGCAGGTACAACATGGGGCACTGCATACAAATATTTATCTGAGGCATTAAGTGTTGCCAATGCAGGTTCAGGGGATTACAATATAAGTATAGCACAAGGTATTTATTACCCAACAACAGGAGGGGTCAATGTTACGGATAAAAGTTTAGGATTTTTAATAAGCCGAAAAGGAATTTCTTTGTATGGGGGATATCAAGCAGGAGGTGTTAGTAGAAACACCAAAACATTTGTTACTACTTTATCTGGTGATATTGGAACACTAAACACAGATACGGATAATTTATACCATGTATTAATAGTGTCTCCCCTAACCAATACAGGAGGTTCAACCACCTTTGATGGAATTACAATAACAGGTGGATATTCAAGTTCTACAGAAACTGGCAGTACGGAATATAATTCTATTTCTATACAAAATTACGTTGGTGGTGGAATTGCATTTCGTTCCTCTGTTGGCATAACTGGTTATTCTATTAATGATTGTTTAATAAAAAATAATGCTGCAAATAATACTAGCGCAGGTTTGGGTGGTGGTATACATATTAATGGCTTTTCAATGGATATTTCCAACAGCTTTTTTGTTTCAAATGCTGCTGGGTCAAAAGGTGGTGGAATTCTTACTTCACAGGTAAGTGATGTAGTTAATTTTATCAATGATGTATTTGCATCGAATACTTCAATCAACAACGGTGGAGCAGTTGGATTAAATGGAAATACTGATATAATCAATTGTACTTTCATCAGTAATTCTACTACAGCTAGCGGAGGAGCAATAAGAGTTACATCTAATGGAAATGCTGATATCAAAATCTACAACAATGTTTTTTATAATAATACAGCAAATGGCGATGCTACTACTGAAAATAGATCAGATTTTAGTAACGGGGACGTCACTAATATAGTTATAATAAAAAATAATTATTTGCAAACCACACCTCGCGGACCAAGCAGCACTCCAACTGCGTATCCAAACGTAACCTTGTTAAATAATTTACCTGCAAGTCCTAACAATACCGACCCCGGTTTATTCAGTGCGGCTAGTCCACTAGGTGCTGATGGTTATTTTGGAACAGTAGATGATGGTGCAAGAATTACTACATCAAGCCCTTGTAAAAACGCTGGTTTAAATAGTCTATTAAATACTACCACGTATCCAAATGACATTACAGGCGTTTCAAGAATTGCTAACACAACAATTGATATGGGGGCTTACGAAATATCACCCAACATATCAGTAACTACCTCCACTTTTCCTTCATTGAATATTTGCATAAATGGTACTAGCCCTTACAATACTTTTTCTGTTTCTGGAGTAGATTTAACTGCGAATGTAACAGTTACAGCCCCAACAGGTTTTCAGGTATCAACTGCAACAGGAAGTGGGTATGCATCTTCCTTAACTTTAACGCGAACTGGTTCCACTGTTAGTGCAACCAATGTTTATGTTAAGTTAACGAGTACCACAGTTGCCGGTTCTTTTAGTGGAAATATTTCTTTGGCTTCTACCGGAGCTACTGCAAAGACGTTGGCTGTTGTTGGGGTTGTGTCAGCTACTTCAGTAGGCGGAAGTATAAGTGGCGGTGCATCAGTATGTTCTGGTACAAACAGCACTGTGCTTACTTTAAGTGGACATACTGGTAGTATTACTAAATGGCAATCTGCAACTAATTCAGGTTTTACTACAGGCTTAACGGATATTGCTAATACAGCAACAACATATACTGCATCAAACCTAACCACAACCACTTATTACAGAGCAGTTATTACCAGTGGAACATGTACATCTGCAAATAGTGCAACAGCAACGGTAACTGTGAATGCAATACCAACACCAACTTTTACAGTCCAGCCGGGAGCAACAGCTTGTGCAAGCACAGATGTGACCTATACCACACAATCGGGTCAAACCAATTATGTTTGGACGGTACCCGGAACATTGAATACCGATTATTCGATAACCTCAGGCGGAGTTGGCACTTCAAGCAATACGGTAACTTTAAAATGGTTGACAACAGGGAGCAAAACAGTAACCATCAATTATACAAATTCAAATGGTTGTACAGCAGCATCGGCTACTTCATCAACGGCAACAACGGTAAGTGCGCCCACCTTGGGCACCTATTCAGCCACCACAGTTACCGCAGGTCAAAATACCAGCATCACACCAACGGCTGCACCAACAAATAGCACATCAATAGTAGCCTATTCTACAACTAATTTTAGTGGCACATTAACGGTAAACCTTGCTACTGGTGTTGTAAGCATTATCAATGCCAAACAAGCAGGCACTTACCTTGTAACGGTAAAAGCATTCAGCAGCGCGGGGTGTACATCTGCTACTACATTTACACTCACCGTTAGCAACCCACTTTGTAGCCAAGGTAATTTTAGTGGCAGTACCAACTTGAGTGTTGGAGCATCTCCAACTTCAGTAGCAATTGGTGATTTTAACGGGGATGGCAAGCAGGATATCGCTGCTGCCAACAATGGTGGAACTACAGTTTCTATCCGTTTAGGAGATGGTAATGGAGGCTTCACCGGCAGCACGGAGGTGAGTGTTGGAGCATCTCCAAATTCAGTAGCAATTGGTGATTTTAACGGGGATGGCAAGCAGGATTTCGCCACTGGCCAGTATGGTTCAAGTTTACTGTATATCCGTTTAGGAGATGGCAATGGAGGCTTCAGCGTAAGTGCAAACGTAAGTGTTGGACTACATCCATTTTCAGTAGCAATTGGTGATTTTAACGGGGATGGCAAGCAGGATATCGCCGCTGCCAACTTTGGTGGAACTACAGTTTCTATCCGTTTAGGAGATGGCACTGGAGGCTTCAGCGGTACAACGGATGTGAGTGTTGGAGCATCTCCAACTTCAGTAGCGATTGGTGATTTTAACGGGGATGGCAATCAGGATATCGCCGCTGCCAATTATGGTGGAACTACAGTTTCTATCAGTTTAGGAAATGGCTCTGGAGGCTTCAGCGTTAGCACGGCGGTAAGTGTAGGATCGAGTCCATATTCAGTAGCCATTGGCGATTTTAACGGGGATGGCAATCTTGATATCGCCGCTGCCAACTCTGGTGGAACTACAGTTTCTATCCGTTTAGGAGATGGCACTGGAGGCTTCAGCGGCACCACTGATGTAAGTGTTGGATCAGCTCCAGTTTCAGTATCAATTGGTGATTTTAACGGGGATGGTAAGCAGGATATCGCCGCAGCCAACTCTGGTTCAGCTTCAGTTTCTATCCGTTTAGGAGTTGGCACTGGAGGCTTCAGCGGCACTACAAATGTAAGTGTTCAAACAAATCCAAGGTCAGTCCCGATTGGTGATTTTAATGGGGATGGCAGGCAGGATATCGCCGTTGCAAATTATGGTTCAGCTTCAGTTTCTATCCGTTTAGGTGTTGGTAATGACATCAACATTAAAGGAAACACTGTGTCTATTGTTGACGGAGATAATACGCCTTCTACTAATGACAATTCTGATTTTGGAAGTACCTGTTTCCCAAGTACAATCATTAAGACTTTTACTATTGAAAATACTGGAACAAGTAGTTTGGCATTATCCAGTGGCTCAATAACGTTAACCGGAGCAGATAATGCAATGTTTACCATTGGAGGTATAACATTGCCCGCCACTATTGCAGCTGGCTCTTCAACTACCTTTACTGTTACTTTTAGCCCATCATCTACTGGTACAAAAATGGCCACAATACATATCGCCAGCGATGATTGCGATGAAAGCGATTACGATTTTGCGGTGCAGGCAATCGCGAATGCCTTGCCCACCCCAAGCTTTACCGCCCAGCCTGGAGCAACAGCTTTTGCAAGCACAGATGTGACCTATACCACTGAATCCGGGCAAAGCAATTATGTTTGGACGCTACCTGGAACATTGAATACAGATTACACGATTACATCAGGCAGCATTAGTACATCGAGCAATACGGTAACTTTAAAATGGTTAACAACAGGGAGCAAAACTGTAACCATTAATTATACTTCAAATGGTTGTACAGCAGCAACGGCTACTTCATCAACTGCAACAACGTTAAGTGCATCCCCAAGTGGTTTTACCTGGACAGGTGGAGGTGGAAGTAATTTGTGGGATGATCCATTAAACTGGTCAACCGGCACTGCGCCGCTTGCTACAAGCGTTATTGTAATCAGTTCAGGCACACCAAGGTTGAACATTGATTATGCAATAGGCGGAACGCTAACAATTAGCGGTACAGGAACGCTAACCATCAACCCTGGCAAGACCTTGAGTATTTCTACAGGCGGTGTGGTTGATTTTGGAGGGAAGTCAGTTACCATTAAGTCTGATCTAACAGGAACCGCACAAATCGGCAGAATCCAAGGTACGTTAAGTGGCGCGACGAATGTTACGGTGGAAAGGTACATACCTGCTACAGGCAGAAGGTACAGGATGATAGCGCCTTCAGTGAATACAACAGAATCCATCAAAGCCAACTGGATGGAAGGCAACATAAACACATCGGGAACCAATGTAAATACAGTGGCTGGTTATGGCACGCAGATTACGGGTCCGGGTGGTAATGCCAACGGGTTTGATGTGACGGGAACAAATGCTGCTTCACTTTATCTAACGACAAACGGGGTAACACCAAGTTATGCCTCAATTGCCAATACAAATGGCACATTAAGTGCATCAACAGGATACTTCTTATTTTTAAGAGGTGATCGATCCATGAACATGAGCCTGTTTAATACCAATATTCCTCCTAATCCAGTTCCATTGCCAACGAGTGTTACGACCTTGAGAGCAACTGGAACTGTTGTTCAGGGAACAGTAAGCCTAACTTCTTCATTATCTACTGCAGCCGGTGGATTTAGTATGATTACCAATCCATACCCAGCTGCGATTGATTGGACTGCTGTGCAGGCTGCGAGTACGAATATCAACAATTACTATACTTATTGGGATCCGAACCTTGGCTTCCGAGGTGGTTTTACAACAGTTACAGCTACTACTTCCACGCCAAGTTCTTCGGCTTCAAATACAATCCAAAGTGGACAAGCATTTTTTGTAACGACCACTGCAGATGGTTCAGCATCAGTGAGCATACAAGAATCGCATAAGGTTGGTGTAAACACAAACAATGTTCATGGAATTTTCAAAGCCAACACAACTGTTGATGATATTGTGAGCACCAAGGTTAAAGGAATCTCACCAGTATGGGAAAACTATCAACCGAATTTGCAGGCAACTACGTCCACCATACCTGAGTTCCGGATTTCGCTTTATTATACAGAAGCTAGTGGTACCAAGCGTTTGACCGATGGAGCTGTTGCGTTGTTTGACAATCAATACACATCAGCCTTGGATGGCAATGATGCGGTTGATGCTCCGAACTGGGATGAGAACATTGCCATCACACGCAATGGTCAGAACCTAGCTATTGAGAGTCGGGCGGAGCTGAATGAAAACGATACGCTTGCCATCAGCATGAGCTCTATGAAATCGATGAACTATGAACTTCAGTTCCAAGGAAGCAATTTTGGAAGCACGTTGTTGCAACCGATGTTGATTGATAACTACCTCAAAACGCTGAACCCATTGAGCTTAAACTCACCAACAACAGTACCATTTACGGTTACATCAGATACAGCCACCTCATCGAAGAACAGGTTCAAGGTTATTTTCATACCATCGTCGGTTTTGCCGTTTACTGTTACTAAAGTCACTGCCGCGAAGAAGAACGAAACAGTGCAAGTGGATTGGGAAGTTAAAACGGATGAAGATCTAAAGAGCTTTGATGTGGAACGTTCATCAGAAGGACGAAACTTCGTGAAACTCGCCACAGTGGCTTCATTAGGCAAGGGAATTACACTAGCAAGCTACAGTTGGGTTGACAACAATCCATTGATGGGAGCGAATTACTACCGCATAAAAGTAATACCACTATCAGGAAAAGAAAAAGTTAGTCCAGTCGCAAAAGCAACAATGGATAAAAACAAACCATCGATGGAGGTGTATCCGAATCCGACGAAAGGCAATGACTTCAGCATTAAGTTAAGCCACTTAACAAAAGGCAGTTACCAGGTCATTGTAACCACTGCAACGGGACAGCAAGTGCTTGTAAAATCAATTGAGCATCCGGGTGGTACAGTAGACCAACGAATGGTATTTGCGAATGATATATCCAAAGGAGTTTATAGGGTTCAGGTAAAAGGCGAGGGAATCAGTTTGTTAAGCAGTATTATTAAAAACTAAAAAATTAAACAATGAAAAAAGCTTTATTAATTTCCATGATAGTATTATTTGTTTTGATTATACCAAGTTTGTTGACGGCTCAAACACCTCCACCCGCTGATCCAAATGACGTGTTAGTACCACTTGACGGTGGCTTGTCGTTGTTGGTTGCAGCGGCAGTGGGTTATGTTTCTAAGAAAATGTTTGATGCAAGGAAAAAGTAAACTCATAACTCCCCTTCCCGAAACTCGCTTCGCTTGAAGAGAGTTCTTTCGCTTCGCTCAAGGGAGTTCCCTCGTTTCACTCGGGATGACAAGGGGTTTTAACTTATTTACAGCCTCTATAAAATTTTCAAGCGACATCGTTTCATCCAACTTGTAATTGCCAATTCTTGTTCTAACCAATCCACTCAAATAGCCTCCACAGCCCAATTCATTGCCAAAATCAAATGCCAAGCTGCGTATATAAGTACCAGTAGTACAAACTACCCTGAAGTCTACCCTAGGCAAATCAATTGCCGTGATTTCGAATTCCTTGATGGTGATGGGCCTTGGTTCCATCTTCACTTCTTGCCCCCTTCTGGCAAGAACGTACGCGGCCGGTCCTTCTTTTTTGATGGCAGAATATATAGGTGGA
>JBILHX010000122.1:0-8970 GCA_044350285.1 Chitinophagaceae bacterium
TTTTAAATGCAAGTGGCTTCTATCAATTACAAACAATTCAATCATATTTTTCACTTGGTGGCACCGTAGGCGTTGCTATTTCGCCTGGTTCTTGGAACAAAATATTATATACTGGTGGATGGTTTAGAGAAGGGGATGCTTTTCTACCTTATGTGGGTATGCAAATTAATGATATAAAAGTAGGGGTATCCTACGATATAACATATTCCAAGCAGAACAAAGGTCCAGGAAATCCTCAGAGCTTTGAACTTTCATTTATTTTTACCCGTTCAAAAAATTCTCGAAACGCTCCTCCATGCCCTATTCCCAAAAGACATATTCGAAGTAATATTCAACTTGATTAAATAAAGAATGAATAAGACAAAAATTGTCACTTAGATTGTACTCTCCCCAAAATATGAGTTTTATTTTTTCACCTCAAAATATACCCTTTTGAAACCACTGTTTTTTGTGTCGATGGATTGAATTAAACCAGCATCCAAATTGCTAATCGCGCCTTTCAACGTGTCCGCAATTCCTTTTTCTTGAGCAATTACCCTCAAAGTAAATGGTGCTGATGTTTTTACTTTAGTAGTCAAAATTAGATTCGCTGAAGGTCCTTCTTGGAGAGAATCAGGTGTATACAAATTCTCAACAACTAACCCTAACGTATCTATTACATCAATTCCTATTTTTGCACCTTTTGATTTCTCCTCTTTTTGAATCATCAATGTAATTTCTTTGCCATCAATGTTCTGATTCGAAATTTTTTCTACAAAATTGATGCTTGGTTCAGATGGTTTTTTAGGCTTCGCAAAAATCCTGCCAAACTCTGCAATTGGCTCCAACACACCACTCAATGACAATGTTATCACAACTGCAAAAGTCAAAAATATGTATACAACCTCTTTGGTCAAACTGCTTTTTTGCTTTTGAACGCCGTACGATTTAATGGATTTCCAATTGTTGTAAACATGAAACGATGCCAATAACACAAACAACAAGCCAAAAACGGTATGGCTCATTTCAATCACATGTGCCTTCTGCTTTACATACAACAAAATACCGGTTACTGCCATGGTGAAAAATATAAAGGCAATGGAAAGGCTTACAATGCTCTTCTTCATAATTGCTTGCTGTTGATTTGTTGAAAAATAATGATTTTGCACCCAAATTTAATGCATTCACAATTCATTCTGAGTTGCTTAAAGATTAAATGAAAAATACATTGAAGATTGAAGGCTGCTGTTTTGTTTAGGATGTTTTCCCCGTTAAAAACATCTTAAACATAAGTGGGTTAAATTATTTCCATGCAAGTAAGCAATTTTACTAGTAGTATATTGTTCACACTACCGTGATTTTTACTATCAGGACTACGTATAAATACTGAATTTTTTTTTTATTTCATCGATTGTCGCTTCTGTTTTTTTATCAAAACTTACATTTACAAACTATTATTCGTGAGGGTTATCATCCAATATTTTGTGTCAACCATTCTTATCACCTTTTGCTAAAAAAGTATTTTTATTTTAAAAACACGTAATTATGAAAACAGCGCAACATCATTTTGTTGAAGGACAATGGATCGATAGAAATACTACATTAGATGCAAATAAATGTCAATTAGTACTTGCATTCGGATCTTCAGAATTACTAACTGATCCTGAGAACTTTAATCATTTGCGTAAACTATATCCTAACGCTGATATCGTTACTTCTTCTACAGCAGGAGAAATCATTCAAGACGGCGTTTTCGACGATAGCATAGTTGCAACCGCCATTGAACTTGAAAACTCTTCATTGAAATCAATCAAAACAAGCATCAGTCAACATACAGACAGCTACGCTGCGGGTGTGTTTATGAAAGACAGCTTAGACGCAGATGACCTAAGCGGCATCTTCATCATCTCCGACGGTCTCATGGTTGAAGGCAGCGAGCTTGTTCGCGGGATGAGCTACAACAATACAAAGAAGATTCCAATCACTGGCGGTCTTGCTGGAGATGCAGCACGATTCCAAAAAACATACACTGGCTTGAATGAAGTACCTGGACAAGGTAATATCATTGCAGTTGGTTTTTATGGCGAAAATATCCACATCGGTCACGGTTCTTTAGGTGGTTGGGACGAATTTGGATACGAACGTCAAATTACTAAATCAGCCAAAAACGTCCTTTTTGATGTTGACGCTGAAAAAGCATTGGATTTATACAAACGTTATCTCGGCACATTCGCAGAAGAACTCCCTGGCTCAGCCCTGATGTTCCCAATGTCTATGCGAGTGCCTGGTGCTGACAAATATTTGATCAGAACCATCTTAGGTGTTGATGAAGGCGAAAAGTCAATGGTTTTTGCGGGTAATATGCCAGAAGGCAGTACAGTGAGATTGATGAGAGGGGATATCCAAAAGCTGATTGGAGCCTCTGCGATTGCAGCCAAAGACTCCCTAGAAAGCCTTAAAAATCACAAACCGCAGCTTACGTTGCTGTTAAGCTGCGTAGGAAGGAAAATTATCATGGACACCAAAGTGGTGGAAGAAGTATTGGCAGCAGAAGAGATTTTGGACAAGGATTGTACCATAGCTGGCTTCTATACTTACGGCGGTTTGTCTCCATTTGGAGTAGGAACACCTTGCGAATTGCACAACCAAACAATGACAATCACAACTTTTTCTGAATCCTAGTATTAATATATTGGAAAATGTTGTTAATTGCATAATACACGAGATATGACTAATATAGAAGATAACTCAGATAGTTTGGAAAATGAAGAGAATGGCTCTTTGAATGAATTCAAGGCAGAAGAAAAAAGCTATGATATCTCTCAAATTCTTGCAATGAGCAGGGGTGATGATGGTTTCGTTAAGTCATTGATTAAAATGTTCATTGTTCAAACGCCTACTTACATTGATCGTATAGTAAAGGGATTTGAAAGTGGCGATTATAAAGCAATGGGTGAAACTGCTCACCAATTGAAACAAAGTGTTTATGCCATGCGCATCCACAACTTGAAAAAACCGGTGATGCAATTGGTCAACGCAGGCAAAAAAAATCAATTCAACGAAACGTTACCATCTCAAATAGAACTAATCAAACACATAGCTGCATTGGTTATACTGGAACTTAAAAACGACTATAAGCTTTGAGTGATCTTTTAACATTTTAAATGATATTCCATGAAGCTTACCCAGTTGCTATTTAAGAACAGGGAACTTTTTGTTAAGGGTTTTGACGAAGTAGACAATTTTTCTCATGCAAACCTAGTTATTGGATTCGGTGCAAAAAAGCTGATTGCTGATGAAAAACTATTCACCGATCTTTCAACTAAGTACCCCAACGCAGAGATTGTTTTGTGCTCCACTGCAGGGGAAATTGCTGGAAAAATTATTTATGAAAATGTTGTTTCTATCACCGTCATTGCATTTGAAAAAACACAAATAAGATCAGCTTCAGTGAATTTGAAAAACCACATCGATAGCTATGATGCTGGTAAAAACTTGGTTGAGCAATTCGACACAACAGAATTGTCGTATATCCTGGTTATTTCTGATGGTCTTTTAGCAAATGGAAGTCGCTTAGTGAAAGGCATGGAAGCCGGTAATGCTGCTGGCGTTCCTATCACCGGTGGCTTGGCAGGCGACGGAACTAATTTTGATTTCACTTTGGTGGGATTAAACGGACCTCCTGAAAATGGAATGGTCGTTGCCATCGGCTTTTATGGTAAAAACCTTGAAGTCAAATACTCTTCCAATGGTGGGTGGGATGTATTTGGACCTGAGCGTACTGTTACGAAATCTGAAGGCACCAAAGTGTATGAAATTGATCACCACAGCGCCATAGAACTGTACAAAATCTACCTTGGTCCGTACATTGATGACCGCACAAATTCTACTTTGCTTTTCCCATTTTCAGTTAAACTGCCAGGAAGTTCAATGCCACTTGCAAGGTCAATTTTAGAAATCAATTACAAAGAAAATTGCATGGTTTTTACTGGCGATGTACCTGTTGGTTCTACTGTGAGATTCATGAAAGCTAGTTTTGATAAACTTATTGATGCTGCTGGAAATGCAGCTGAACAAATTCAAGTTAGCTCTTCAGGAGTTTCACCAAAACTGGCCATCTTAATTAGTTGCGTTGGCCGTAAAGTTGTGCTAGAAAAACAAATTAATGATGAAGTGGATGCCGTTGCAGATGCTTTTGGAGATAACACTGCACTAACTGGATTTTATTCTTATGGAGAAATCTCCCCACATCTTTTCGACAAGTCTTGCGAGATGTACAATCAAACCATGACCATAACAACATTGAATGAATTGTAATAAATGTACTTGTGGCCTATAATAAACTGCTTGAAAGACAGCTCAAAAAACACTTAAACGCAGGTGCACCTATTGATGAAAATCTTCGGAATTTCATTCAATCTGTTGATGATTCCTACAACGCATTTGAACGTGATAAAAGACTCTCAGAACATGCCTTTCAAGTTAGTGAAAAAGATTATTTAGATATTTACGATCGTCTTAAGGATGAGATCAACACAAGAAATCAATCCATCTTGAAATTGATGGAAACCATCCGTAACATGGAACCCGATTCCGAGATTTCAATTCTCCCCGGAGTTGATAAACTGCTCGATGTAGTTAATTATTTGGATGCACAGATTAAAAAGCGCAAAGCCGCAGAGGCTTCTTTGAAAATCGCCAAAGAAGAAGCAGAAAAAGCAAATCAGGCCAAGTCTGACTTTCTTTCCATCATGAGTCATGAAATTCGGACCCCGCTGAGTGTTGTTATTGGGTTAGGAAATATTTTGTTTAGACAAAATCCCCGACCTGATCAAGTCAATAACCTACAAGTTCTGAGAACGTCGGCAGATAACCTTCTTTCTCTTATCAATGATATACTTGATTTCAGCAAAATGGATGCAAGTAAGCTTGAGCTAGAGCACTCTGTTTTTGAAATACGCAAAACAGTAGATGAGATTTTCCAAGCAATGTCGGTAAAAGCAAGTGAATTAGACAATGAAATGTCTATGTACATCGATCCAAATATCCCCAATTGGGTTTATGGAGATGCTCACAGAATTACGCAAGTACTTAATAACTTGCTTTCAAACGCTGTAAAATTCACCAAGAAAGGAAACGTCAATATTTCTCTCAAACTCGAAAATATATCTGAAAGTCGCTGTTCAATTTTGTTTTCAATTACTGATACTGGTATTGGTATTTCAAAAGACAAACTCCAGCATATTTTTACACCTTTTTCACAATCATCTAATTCTATTACAAGGGAATTTGGTGGCACAGGACTTGGATTGGCCATTACATCTGAGTTGCTGCAATTGATGGATAGTCAAATAAAAGTTGAAACGGAAATTGGAAGGGGCTCTACTTTTTATTTTATACTAGATTTGGTTTATATGTCGGCCGTGGAAATCAATCCCATCTCATCAGAACCAGAAGAGCAAGACCTCAACAAAGCAAAAATTTTATTGGTTGAAGACACACCATTCAACATTTTATTTACCACCCAGTTACTAGAGGGCTGGAATACACTAGTTGATGTGGCAGAAAACGGCGCCATCGCTGTTGATAAAATGAAGGAAAGTGAGTACGACCTTGTTATCATGGACCTACACATGCCTGTAATGGATGGATATACTTCAACAAGGAAGATTCGTGAATTCAATCAAGATACACCCATCATGGCCCTTACAGCATCCGCAACTACCGATATACGCGAAAAAATATTCGCCGCGGGCATGCAAGATTATGTAACAAAGCCCTTCGATTCAGACCAACTTTTTAGCCAAATGAAGAGGGCGATGAAAAAGTGAAGTTTCTTCGGTTGAAGGAATGCCAAAGTACCTGATCCATTGTAAAATATTGCCAGGATTAATCAATTAACCTGTAAACTTTTTTTAGGACGAGTCATGTATTTGTTTTCCATCCTCGTCTCCCGCAGTGGATTGGAAATTTAATTTTAACTAACTTCATAAAACTTAGCAAGGCTTAATTTTTCACCTCAATTTTTCACCGATGAAATTTAGTGCAACATTTTTTTCATTGATATTGTCTCTTTCACTTCACGCACAACAATCATCTCTTAAACATCAATCAAAACCAAACGTTGTTTTCATCTATGCGGATGACTTGGGTTATGGTGATCTCGGATGCTATGGAGCCACCAAAATCAAGACACCTAACCTTGATAAACTGGCAAAGCAAGGCATTCGTTTTACCAATGCACATGCAACCTCTGCAACTTGCACGCCTTCCAGGTTCGCAATAATGACAGGCATCTATCCTTGGCGAAAAACAGGTACAGGTGTGTTGCCTGGCGATGCAGCATTGATCATTCCAACCAATAAAACTACGTTGCCCTCAATATTTAAACAAGCCGGATATCAAACCGGTATTGTGGGGAAATGGCATTTGGGTCTAGGCAATGAAATAACTAAAAACTGGAACGGAGAAATTAAGCCGGGTCCCAACGAAGTCGGGTTCAATTACTCTTTCATTTTTCCTGCAACTGCAGACCGCGTTCCTACTGTGTTTGTTGAAAACCACCACGTTGTGGCATTGGATTCAACAGATCCTATACATGTTGATTACAAACAAAAAATTGGCAATGAACCCACCGGTTCAGAAAATCCTGAACTCCTCAAATTACAGGCAACCCCCAACCATGGTCACAACCAAACAATTGTAAATGGCATTGGTCGCATCGGGTTCATGACTGGCGGGAAGCAGGCTCGTTGGACAGACGAGGAGCTGCCATTCACTTTTTTGCAGAAAGCAAAGGATTACATCGATGCAAATAAGCGGAAACCATTTTTTCTGTATTACGCTTTAACAGAACCCCATGTACCTAGAATGCCGTCAACCATGTTCAAAGGGAAAAGTGGACTTGGCTTAAGAGGGGATGCTATTTTGCAGTTGGATTGGGCTGTAGGTGAAATAATGTCACACCTGAAATCCCTGGGGATTGATGACAATACAATCATCGTTTTCAGCAGCGATAATGGTCCTGTGTTAGATGATGGTTATTTGGATGGTGCCGTCACTCAATTAAATGGTCATACTCCTGCAGGTTCACTTCGCGGTGGAAAGTACAGTGCCTTTGAGGCCGGTACCCGTGTGCCTTTTATCCTGAGTTGGCCCGGTATGGTACAACCGAAAGTCTCTGATGCGTTGATCTGTCAGATGGATTTCATGGCCTCTTTTTCCAAATTACTCAATACCCCAATTCCCTCTGCTGATGCTTTCGACAGTGAAAATGTACTGGATGCATTAATGGGAAAAAGCAATCAGGGGAGAACAGTCTTGGTTGAACAGGGTGGGGCATTGGCTGTGATAAATGGTGATTGGAAATACATCACACCTTCAAAGGGACCAGCAAATACAAGCCCTTTGCTCACCAATATCGAGACCGGAAATTTTCCTACGCCACAATTGTATCACTTGAAAGAAGACATCGGAGAAAAAAACAACCTAGCATCTAAGTATCCTGAAAAAGTAAGGGAAATGGAAACTTTGTTAGAAAAGATCAAGTCGAAAAAATAGTTCATCTAAAATTTCCAGTCTACTAAATGAAGTGAATTGGCGCTCATGTTAAATAATTATAAACGAATTTCTATCATAATTAGATTGGCTAACTTAGCCCTTTTCTAAAAATATGATGTACAAAAAATACGCTTTTCTTACTGTCTTTTTGATTTCCGTTATACCATCATTTACACAAGATTTCAGATCGATTGACAGCATCATCAATGCTGAAATTCAACAAAAAAATATTGCAGGCGGTGTTGCATACATTCTCCATAAAAATAAAGTTGTTCTTGATAAAGCTTATGGCTATTCAGATATATCCTCTGGCAAATCAATGAAGACAGATGATATTTTCAGGATTGCATCTCAAACCAAAGCAATAGTATCTATTGCTTTTTTACAATTAATTGAGAAAAACAACATTTCTCTTGACGAACCAGTAGAAAAATTTATACCTGCTTTTTCTAATCAAAAAGTGGCAGTGATTGAACGCGATAGTTTCAAATTAGTGGACCTAGAAAGATCTATCACCTTGCGTGATTTATTAACACACCAAGCAGGAATTTCTTCTGCTGATGAATATCCCAAGTTCAAGCCTTTGTTTGAAAAATATAAATTAAATAGATCACTAAATAATGGATTCAACAATTTAGAAGAGGAAGTGAACCAAATCGCTGCCATGCCATTGGTTCACCAGCCTGGCGCTCGGTTTAGTTATGGTTTGTGCACGAATGTGCTTGGTAGGCTGATTGAATTGATGTCAAAAATGCCGCTTGATGTTTACCTCAATAAACATATTTTTGTTCCGTTGAAAATGAAGGATACTTATTTCTACCTTCCAAATGAAAAGAAACAGCGGTTGGTGAAAGTGTACATAAAAATAAACAAAGACAGTTTGACTGAAGTCAATCCCGCTCAATATCCTGTCAATTACCCGTTGGCTAGCGGTAGTAAATATTTTTCAGCCATAGGCGGATTGGTTTCTACAACGCATGATTATGCCAAGTTCTTGCAATGTTTGTTGAACAACGGAATCTCGCTTGATGGTAAAAAAATCATTGGCAAACCAATACTGGAACAATTTTGGAGCAATCAATTGGGTGATAAAACATTTGTGTTTGGTGGTGCTAAGTCATTGAACAATTTCGGATTAGGAGTTGGCCTTACTACCAAAGCAGGACAAATTATTAACCACGCTTCAGAAGGAAGTTTTTTTTGGGGAGGGGCTTTCAATACTGCATATATGGTTGACAGAAAAAGAGAATTGATTACACTGTTTTATTTTCAACGAACTCCTTTTGTTTTGCCTCCCTTGCTTTCAAAGTTGGAGAAAACGGCCATTGACATCATTGATGTTTTTATGTCTGGGAAAAAGTAAAAATTTTCTTCCCATCCCCGTCTCCCGAAGGGGACGGGGATCTCGAGTTTGGCTATTTTAAAAAATAA